>JANNEU010000065.1:0-19169 GCA_031379035.1 Hyphomicrobiaceae bacterium
CTTCGAAAAGGTAACGGCGCTGCGGCTGCGGAACGCTTCAGCACCGTCATCAGAGATGACCCGCGCAACCACGTCGCTCTCGTCAACCGCGGGGTCGCCTTCCAGTTGCTCCAACAGCATACCGATGCGATCGACGATTTCACTCTGGCGCTGGCGCTGGTCCCAGGTCTCGTGATCGCGCATCGCAACAGGGGCGTGTCCCGGAGAGCGCAGGGAGATTTTGATCGCGCGTTCGAAGACCACAAGGCGGTCGTCGCGCTGTCGCCCTACTACGCGCCGGGTCACGCGGATCTGGCGGCCGACTATGTGTGCACGGCGCAGTATGGCTTGGCGATCGACAGCGCGACAACGGCCTTGCGTCTCGCGCCGAACGTTTACGAGCCGTTGCAGGTGCGCGGTGTGACGCACTACTGCCGCGGAGATTTCAAGGCGGCTGCGGCGGACCTGCGCGCGGCCTTCGCTCTAAAGCGTTACCCGTTGGACGCGCTGTTGTTGTATCTGGCGCAAGCGCCGATCATCGACACCGCGCGGGACGAACTGGCTGCCGGGGCACGGATCATTCGCCGCAAAGATTGGCCGGCGTCAGTGATCCCGCTCTATCTCGGGCAGAGTTCGGTGGCGGAGGTGCTGGCAGCGGCAACCAAGCCGCTTGCAGCCGCTGAAGCGCGCTTCTTCATTGGCCATTTTCATCTGCAGGCCGGCCGGCGGGACGAGGCAATGGCCGACTTCAAGTCCGTGCTGACGTCGTGCCCACCGGCCTTCAACACGTACATCGCAGCCACCGCAGATCTGAAGCGGCTGGCTGCCAATCGATAGACCCGCACGGCTGCTCGGACAGCCACTCACGCGCAACCGGAGCGCTTCAAGGCTTCGGGCGGAATGGTTCCAACACTTCGACGGCCACAGATTTGATGCGCGCGAAGCGCTCTTTCGGATTGTCAACGACGGTCCACATTTGTCGCGTTCTGGCCAGCATCGCTTTGCCGTCTGGCAGGATGCCTTGCCAGTCGAAATCCACTTTCAGCGCATACGTGTTCGGCCCTGTCGCCTGCGTAGAAAAATTGCTGATCCGGTGCGAACTAGCAGCGACGGCCGACGCCGGCCCGCGAAACCACGTCTCAAACGCCTTGAAGTCCGAGATCTTGCCGCTCGAAAACTGCAACTCGTAGCCGTCCGCGAAAATCTCCTTGAACGGTTCGAGGTTCCGCTTGGGATCTTCGATCAGCGCCAGCCAATAGTGGATCAGGCTCATCATCCGGTTGGCCGGGTAGACGTCCTTGAACGCTGGCGCGGTGCTCTCGCTCAGCTGCTTGATCTCAATGCTAGTGAAGACCGGCAGCACGGTGGCTGTCGCTTGCATCTCGGTCGTGTAGGTCAGGTCGGCGGCACGCACCGCGCCATCCGGTTTCATGCCTTGATTCAAATAGGTGAGCGCTACATCGAGCTTTATTGCGCCGTCCGCGCCGACGGTAATGTTCGTGCCCGTAATGCTGTGCGCATTCTTCCAGGTCTTTGGCAGCTGCGCGATGCGCTGCTTATAAGCCTCATGCCCGGTGCCCTCGCCAAGCCCGGACTTCAGCGTGATGCCCGGCGACAGGATATCGAGCTGGTTCTCAATCGTCGTCTCGGAGTTCTCATAGATTTGATACCAGCGCCTCAGCTGCGCGAGCGCTCCATGTTTGATGTAGCTCTGCCGCACCTCGACGGGCGTCAGGGTGGATGCAGCGGATGCGGGCAACAGCGGCAGCGCCACAAACAACGCAACGCCAGCGGCTCGGACAACAGAGGCCTTGAACATCGGCGATATCCTCTCGTGCGCGCGAACATCTGCACTTGCGCACTATAGAGCAGTCTGGCGATGGCAGCAAAAATCGCGCGAGCCTTCACAGTTGCGGTCTTGCGCTTCAGCGCTCGGTCCGGTGATGTGTCCAAAGCCGACGAGCGGCGACCGGCGGCTGTGGGCCAGCAAGGGACATCCCTCTTGTTTGGTTTCCCGGAATTTGGGCTGCGCGCTTCAGCGCTGACCAAATATCCGGCATCTTCCCCAGCCGAACGTGAAGCACCAACTGTGCCTACGGCTCAAACCCGTCGAGACGCAAAGCATCTTGATAGAGATCAGCCCAAGTCGGTTTATTTTTCTCGATCAGTTCAATCTTCCAGTCACGCCGCCAGCGCTTCAACAGCCATTCGCGCCGTTGTGCAACTTCGACCGCATCGTGCGGCTCAAAATACACGAGGCGATCAACCCAAAAGCGTTTCGTGAAGCCGTCGAGCGCCCGTGTGCGGTGTTCCCACGCGCGACCGGACAGGTCGCTGGTCATGCCCGTTTGTCAGGCCGATGGAGATGACGCCGCGCGGCTTGCTCGCGGTCATATAAACGGAGAAGGTTTTCTCGTTGAGCGTCTGCATGCGGCGAGTTTAGCGCACAATACCGACTGGGGAAGATCCCGGATATGCGACGCCCGCGGTCCCCGCGGTCGCCGCATTCCGGGAAACCGGAGGAGGGTGGTCGCTACTTCCGCTCCGGGCCAACGAAGAGCCAGTCAAACAACGCCTGTTCTGGCAGGACTACGCGCAACTGCGGACATCAGCGACTTTGAGATGGTGACTTCGGATGCGGCTGGGCCGTGTCGCCACTGCGCGAGATCCAGCATCATGGTGGAGACACCGCAAAGCAGCTTCCCCCACGCCCAGCGCTGCCCATAAAAAAGCCCTACCGAATGGCGGCTTTCGCGCGACCATCCGGCAGGGCCCAATCTACAGGAGCTATGTCCAGGCCCTCAAGCCAGGCTGGGCGCAATCGTCTTGCAGGCGTCGCAGAGGCCCTTCACGCTTTCGACGCTCTTCATGAACATCTGGCGCTCGTCGGCCGTCATCTCGAGTTCGACGATCCGCTCTACACCGCCCGCGCCGATAATCACGGGCACGCCAACGTACATATCCTTCACGCCGAACTGGCCTTTCAGATACGCCGCGCACGGCAGCATGCGCTTTGAATCGCGCAGGTAGCTCTCAGCCATGGCAATGGCGGAGGCTGCCGGCGCGTAGAATGCCGAACCGTTGCCGAGCAGGGCGACGATCTCGCCGCCACCACCGCGGGTGCGTTTGATCATGGCGTCGAGGTCAGCTTGGCTGAACAGACCGATCTTGACACAATCGGGCAGCGGCACGCCGCCAATCGTTGAGTAGCGCGTCATCGGCACCATGTCGTCGCCGTGGCCACCGAGCGTCATGGCGCGCACGTCTTCGATCGATACGCCGGCCTTTTCAGCCAGGAAGCAGGCGAAGCGCGCGCTATCGAGCACGCCGGCCATGCCGACGACTTTGTTGGTGGGGAGGCCTGAGAACTTCTGCAGCGCCCACACCATGGCGTCGAGCGGATTGGTGATGCAGATGACGAAGGCATTCGGCGCATACTGCTTGATACCCGCGCCGACGCTTTCCATGACTTTCAGGTTGATACCGATGAGGTCGTCGCGGCTCATGCCCGGCTTGCGCGGCACGCCGGCGGTGACGATGCACACGTCTGCGCCCTTGATCGCTTCGTAGTTGGCGACGCCGGCGCCTTCGAGCTTCGCATTGAAGCCCTCAACGGCAGCGGTCTGCGCGAGATCGAGCGCTTTGCCTTTGGCGGTGCCCTCCATCATGTCGCACAGCACGATGTCGCCGAGGCCCTTGAGGCCGGCGAGCAGAGCGAGCGTGCCGCCGATCTGGCCCGCGCCGATGAGTGCGATCTTGCTGCGCGCCATGAGATGTTCCTTGCCGTGGGCGGACGGGCAGCGGATGTCCGCGCCCAGAGGTGGGTCGATATCCGGCCGCACGCGGCTCGGAACGGGGCCCTCGTAGCTCGAAACCCCCAGCGGTTCAAGCAAGGGGATTGAGCTGGCGGCAGCATGTCGAGACTTCGCCGTCGATTGACAGGCTAATTTCTCTAACAAGTTTCTCTAACAAGTCTCGCTAACCAGTCTCTGTAATTAGAGCGTCGCCCCAGTGTACTCCGCCGGCCGGCAAGTGACGCCGCGCGCGCGCAAGTTAGAGCACGCTTTGGCCGCATCGGCTTCGCTGGCATAGGGCCCGGCGATCAGCTGGAAGGCTGATCCGTCACCGGCTGGGATAATGCGTGGCTCGACCGGGCCAAGCACTGCACCGTGGTTCTGCTGCAGGACATTCCAGCTCAGTTTCACAGAATCGAGGGAAGGGCCCCAGGCGATCAACAAACCCGCCGGACGTTTGGCGACAGCTGCGGGTGCTGGTGTTGCGCCCGGCACCGGCTCGGCGAGACTGCCGGTGCGCACGCCGTTGACGGGACCCGCAGGGAGCGTGGGCTTAGACGCTGCGACGGGTTTAGCGTCAGGTTTGGCTTCGGGCTTGGTTGGCGCGGGACCAACCACGAGGCCGGGTGGCGTACCAGGCGTCGCGAGGACCACACCGGCCATCACGCGGCTGGGCCGCTGCGGTTCAACGGCGGCGGCGGGGGCGGAGACTTCATCAGCCAGAACGGCGCGATTAGTGGGTCGTTGGCTGTGTGCAGCTGGCGGCGCGCTTGCGGCGGCCATCGCCTGAGCTTGAGCCTGAGCCTGAGCCTGAGCCTGAGCGCCTTGCTGCGTGACCAGCGGCGCTGCTGTCTCAGCAAAGCGGCTGAGCCGGGTTTCATTGGCCACAACCCGAGCGGCCGTTACCCGCTCCCGGCTATCGAGATCCGAGGTGACGACTTTGAGTTCGGCGATATCGTTCGCCAGCCGTTCCAGCGTTTCGGTCACCGGAGCGATGGCGATTTCGAAGTTAGAGGATTTCTGCCAGGCCATCCCGGCAACGTAAGCCGCCGAAATTGAACCCAGCACGGCCCAGACGGCAAGGTAGCGCCACCGCGTCCCGGTTTCGGCCGGCTTCATCGCTGCGGCCGCGATGTGAGCGGGGGCTTGAGCCGGCTCCAAAACCTTGTCGGGCCGCTTGGCTGCCTTGGCGTCCGGTGCTCCTGAGTCAGATGGCAGCGCAGTCCCCTGAGCAGTCCCTTGGGCCCGCTCCTGCACCGCATCGCGCCACGCCCGCGCGTCAAAGCGGCTTTCGCCAGGCCGCACCGCTCCAGGATCACCGCGACGTGCCCCACTCGCGGGGCTCGCGGCCGACAGATGGCGATCAGAAGAGGGTGGCTTATGGTGCGCTGTCATGGAATACGGCTCGCGGGCTGAACGGCGACGCAAGACGGAGACAACAGCCGAATCGTTGATTAACCTGATGCGACGGTGGCAAGGCTGGCCATGCTGGTCAACGACCGTGCCGCTCCTGGCGGCGCTTTTTGGTGGACAGCCGGCAGCCTGACGTCGGCTGGCCCCAGATTTGCTTCATTGCAACTGGTCTGTTCCTCCGCCACTGAACTTGCGTCCTTCCACAACGTCCGAGCACCGATCATCGCATGACCGTGTCACAGCATCGCCCTCTGCTCACCATCGTGCTTGCCGCCGGCAAGGGCACGCGCATGAAGTCTGATCGACCGAAGGTGATGCACGAGGTCGCCGGCCGCAGTCTGCTGGGTCATGTGCTGGCGGTTTCGGCCGCGGCTGGCAGCAGCGCGACGGCTGTTGTTGTGGGGCCCGACATGCCAACGGTCCGTGCCGAAGCCGCCAGCCGGGCTCCAAACGCCACCATTTTCGAGCAATCCCACCAACGCGGCACCGCCGATGCCGTGCTGGCTGCTCGCGCCGGACTTGCGGCTCACTCCGGTGACGTTCTCGTCGTGTTTGCCGACACGCCGCTCATCACGCCTGCCACAGTCCGCCGCTTGGTCGAGGCTCTCGATCAAGGTGCCGAAGTCGCCGTGCTCGGCTTTCATGCCAAGGACCCCACTGGCTATGGCCGTCTGGTTACCGACGGCATCGTCGGCAGCGGCGCGGCCAACCTGCTGTCAATTCGCGAACACAAGGACGCGTCACCAGTTGAGCGCAAAATCGATTTCTGCAACTCTGGCGTGATGGCGTTCCGCACGTCCAACCTGCTCGGCGTGCTCGATCAGGTCGGCACCGCCAATGCTTCCGCCGAGTTCTATCTGACCGACGCCATCGCCATCATGCGCCGGGAGGGCCGCAAGGCGGTCGCCGTGGCCGGCCTTGAGGAGGAAATGCTGGGCGTCAACACCCGCGCCCATCTGGCGCAGGCGGAAGCCGTATTCCAGCGCCGCGCCCGCACCCATGCCATGGCCGAAGGTGCCACGCTGATTGATCCCGATACGGTCTGGTTCGCTTTCGACACCCAGGTGGGCCGCGACGTGTTGATCGAGCCCAATGTCTTTTTCGGTCCTGGCGTTGCCATTGGGGATGGCGCGATCATCCACGCCAACTCGCACATCACGGGGGCCACCGTTGAAGCGGGTGCCGAAATCGGGCCGTTCGCCCGGCTGCGCCCGGGGGCCCGCATTGGCCAGGATGCCAAAATCGGTAATTTCGTCGAGGTCAAGAACGCCGTTTTCGAAAAAGGCTCCAAGGCCAACCACTTAGCCTATATCGGCGATGCCCGCGTCGGGGCCAAGGCCAACATCGGTGCGGGCACCATTTTCTGCAACTACGACGGGTTTTTCAAGCACAGGACTGACGTTGGCGCTGGTGCGTTCATCGGCTCCAACTCGTCGCTGGTGGCCCCAGTCTCTATCGGCGATGGGGCCATCATTGGATCCGGCAGCGTCATCACCAAGGACGTGGCGGCCGACGCCCTCGCCGTGGCACGCGGTGTGCAGGAAGAGCGCGAAGGCTGGGCGGGAAAATTCCGCAAGCTGATGACGGCTCGTAAAGCAAGAGCGTGATCGAAACCGTCGGAAACATGGATTGTATTGCACAGACGGCTCGCGTGTGGTTACGCGTGGCTGCAACGTGCGTCGGTCTTGCATCGATGGATGTCGCGTCTGTGCCTAACTGAGCATCTGCCCTTTCGTGTGCGCGTAAGAATAAGGATCGGACCCCATGTGTGGCATTGTCGGCATTCTCGGCACGAAACCCGTCGCCATCGACATCGTTGATGCGCTGCGCCGGCTTGAATACCGGGGCTATGACAGCGCCGGCATCGCGACGATCGAAAACGGCACGCTCGACCGCCGCCGCGCCGAGGGCAAACTGCGCAACCTTGAAACCCGCCTCAGCAACCAGCCGCTGCAGGGTTTGACCGGCATCGGGCACACCCGCTGGGCGACCCATGGCCGTCCGGTCGAGCGCAACGCGCATCCGCACATGAATGACCGGGTGGCGGTCGTCCACAACGGCATCATCGAGAATTTCCAGGAGCTCCGCGAAGAACTGACCGGCAAGGGCTATAAGTTCGAGACCGAGACCGACACCGAGTGTGTTCTCCACCTCGTGACTTTCTATCTCGACCAGGGCATGCCGCCAGTCGAAGCCTCCCGCACAGCCCTCAACCGGCTGCGTGGTGCCTTCGCGCTCGGCATCATCTTCCGCGACGACAAGAACCTGATGATTGCCGCCCGCCAGGGCCCGCCGCTCGCCATCGGCCATGGTCAGGGCGAAATGTATCTCGGCTCCGACGCCATTGCGTTGGCCTCTTTGACCGACACCATCACCTACCTCGAAGACGGTGACTGGGCCGTCCTCACCCGCGCCGGCGTCCAAGTCTTCGACCTCGCCGGCAAGCCCATGCAGCGCACCTCAATCAAATCCGTCGCCAGCTCGCTGCTGGTTGATAAGGGCAACTATCGCCACTTCATGCTCAAGGAAATCCACGAGCAGCCGGAAGTGATTGCCCATACGCTCGGCAACTACATCGACATGGCCGCAGGCGCTGTGAAATTCCCCGCCCTCGGCATCGACCTTGCTGGCGTAACGCGGGTGACCATCTCGGCCTGCGGCACAGCCTACTATGCAGGCCTCGTCGCTAAGTACTGGATTGAAAAATACGCCCGCGTGCCAGTCGAAATCGATGTCGCGTCCGAGTTCCGCTACCGCGAAGTACCGCTGACACCTGGCGGGCTCGCCGTATTCGTCTCACAGTCTGGCGAAACCGCCGACACGCTCGAAGCGCTGCGCTATTGCAAGCGCAACGGCCAGACCATCGCCGCTGTCGTCAACGTCCGCACGTCAACGATTGCCCGTGAAGCCGACACCGTTCTGCCAACGCTGGCCGGGCCAGAAATCGGCGTTGCCTCCACCAAGGCGTTCACCAGTCAGCTCTGCGTGCTCGCCTGCCTGGCGATTGCCATCGGCCGCGCCCGCGGCACTATCGATGCCGCCAAAGAGAAGGAACTGGTCAAGGCGCTGTCCGAAGTGCCCCGGCATGTTTCGTCCATGCTGCACAACGAGGCCTTCTACGAAAAGCTCGCCCATGAAATCTCCAAGGCGCGCGACGTGCTTTATCTGGGTCGTGGCGTGAACTTCCCCATCGCCATGGAGGGCGCGTTGAAGCTCAAGGAAATCTCCTACATCCACGCCGAAGGCTATGCCGCTGGCGAGCTCAAGCATGGCCCAATCGCACTCATTGACGAGAATGTGCCGGTCATCGTGCTGGCGCCCGAAGATGAGCTGTTCGAGAAAACCACGTCCAACATGCAGGAAGTGGCGGCCCGCGGTGGCCAGATCGTGCTGATCACGGATGCGCCCGAAACGAAGGCCGGCTGCCGCCTGCTGAGCCACATCAAAATGCCAAAGGCTCACCCCTTCACCAACCCGCTGCTCTACGCGGTGCCGGTGCAGCTGATGGCTTATCACACGGCCGTCTTCATGGGCACCGATGTCGACCAGCCACGCAACCTCGCCAAGTCCGTCACGGTGGAGTGACGAACCGCACGATCACGCCCGACACATCATGGCCCGGACATGTTTGAGCTATCGGGGGAAACCGCGCGCACTTGCCACCAGGGCGCGCAACGTTGCATCGTCCCTGACTAGCGAAGTGGCCCATGCTGCCACTGGAGCGTGCCGTGCGGGGAATCAATGTCGAACTTTGCTACGGCTATCGGCCTCGTTGTGGCCGGGATGTTGTTGTCTACAGCCGTCTTCGAGCTCTCAAAGCGGCTTCAAAGCAATGATCCCTTTGCTATTGAACTGGCGTGTTGGTGGATCTTCACAGACTTGGTCCTGGTTACCAAACTGCGCGGTTGGAAGATGCAAAGTGCGATCGCGATAGTCCGCGAGAACCCCGATGCCGTGTTGGCCACTTTGGTTGCAGTTGGCTTGCTGGTTGTGCTCACATGCGTGGTGTTGTCTCGAACAGATGCCAATGGCCGGTTCGCGGTTTGGGACGACTTGGCGGATGGCGGCGTTATAGCCTATGCATTGCGGTCTAACTTGGCGCGGTCAGTTGTAAGCATGTACTGCAGTCTTCACTTGGCCCTGTTCCTGGCATAGGTCGAACCATGCGCGAGATTTTCGAGATCGTTGTATTGCCAGCGTTTGCGAGCGGCGTCCTGTTTCTTGGGCTGCTTGCGACGACAACTTGGATCGCATCCAAGTTTGGCATTTACCCGCAAGGCTACGAGGCGAGGTTAGTGGCGCGAGAGGGGCCAGAGTTGATGCGAGAATTTTCAACTCAAATCGACCAAGTTGAAAAAACCGAACAACACCGTCGGCGACCGTCCGGAATCGAGCCTGCCACTCAAAAAACTTGAACTTGGAAAAACAACCGCCGCAACAACGGTGTGCCTATGCTTTGGGTCGTCCGCATCCTATGAGGTTCGCCGCCGCGTTACGGCCGGAACAGGGCAGCAAGTCTCTGTTCCGTAATTGCTTATCTGGCTGGCCGCGCATCACCGGTCCTGGAAATGCCGCAATCTGGCGCTGTTCTACCGTCGCCACTTCCGGCCAGTATCAATTCCCGTGACCCTGTTTGACGATGGTCTATCACTCCGAGTGTCCGAACCCACAGCTGCCGGCAAGCCGGTCGCGTCGCATTGGCATCGGATTTCGCTTCGGCATCGGACTTCGTATTGCATCGATCGCGCTCGCTGCTTCGCTGGCCATTTCGTTGGGCAGCCAAGCCCAAACAGTTGAAGTTCCAACAGCCAAAGCCGCCGCAAAACGCGTCAAGGCGGCACCCGCTGGCGATACCCAACAGGCCGCGTCTGCGCCAACCAAACGTGACCCCGCTGCCGCTCAAGCCGCCATCGAAACCGGTGGCAAACTGTTGGAATCTGGCAAGACGGATCAAGCGGTCGCAACGCTTTCATCCGCGATTTCAGGCGGCAATCTGCCGCCCGGCGTAATGGCCAAAGCGCTTTATCTACGCGGCTCGGCCTATCGCAAGCAGAACAAACCCGCGCTCGCCATTTCCGATCTCACCAGCGCGCTGTGGCTCAAGGGCGGGCTCAGTGACGCTGATCGTGCCGATGCCACCCAGCAGCGCACCGCCGCCTACAGTGAAGCCGGTCTCGGCGAGCAGGGCCAAGCAAGTTCGAGCGCCGCGACTGGGGCTGCGTCGCGCAAGCGCTCGGACGGCGCGGTCGCGACCTTGGCACCGGACAATGGCTCCAGTGGCGGCGGCACCGTTGGCTTGTTTCCCAACCTGTTCGGTGGTAGCTCAACGCCCGCAGTGGCCACGCCTCCCGCTGAGGCGTCATCGCCCAAACCAGCCCGTGCGGTGCCGCGCACACCGCCGTCAACCGACGGCTTAGCCCAGCCCTCGCCAGCAGCGCCGCCAGCAACAGCAGCTGCCGCGCGCATTGCAGCCGTCAGCGCGGCCCCAGCAATCAAGCCTGCGGCGGCAACGGCCAGCGCTAGTGCTAGTGCCGGTGCCAGTGGTCAGTTTCAGTCGCGCGTCGCCTTGGTCCGCTCAAAGCCGGAAGCCGACGCTGTCATTGCCAAACTCAAGTCCCAGCACGCCGCGGCGCTTGGCGACAAAGCGGCGTCCGTCGGCGAGACGGCCTTTGGCAATATGGGTTCATTCTTCCAGGTCCGGGTTGGTCCCTACGCAACGGCTGCCGAGGCGGCGGCGCTCTGCGGACGCCTCAAAGGCAGCGGACTTGATTGCGTGGCCATCAACAATTGACGGAAACTGTGCGTCACTGCGCTGTCGAGCAAGTCCACGGCCCGACGGGATGCACTTTTCGCAACTGCGTGATAAGGTTCGCGCCAGTAGAACACAGGACAATCCGGACACAGCGGCGCGAAGAAGCGTCTGGTGTCCAGGCCGGTGTCTCTCTGTGAGATCTCAGCGGGCAGGCACGTGATGCAGGATAAAGGACGGCCGGGCCACCAGGCCGGCGACCACGACAGGTCGGACCTGTCGGAGACGCTCGCCAAGCTGGCCGAGCCAGACGCCAACCCGCCGATGCGCGTTGGCGCGCGCCTGCGCAACTATTTCTTGACCGGTCTTGTCGTTGTCGGCCCGGTGACGATTACCCTTTATCTCGCCTGGTATGTCATCAATCTCTTCGATACGTGGGTGAAGCCCTACATCCCCGCCGTCTACAACCCGGACACCTATCTGCCGTTCAACTTACCTGGCTTTGGCATCCTGTTTGCGATCATCGCCCTGATCATGATCGGCGCTTTAGCCGCCAACCTGATCGGCCGCTCTGTGATCAGCTCCGGCGAAATGATGCTCGGGCGCATGCCCGTCGTGCGCAACCTTTATCGCGGCACCAAGCAGATCTTTGAGAGCGTGCTGCAGGCCTCCTCGCAAAGCCAATCGTTTCAGAAAGTCGGGCTGATTGAATTCCCGTCGAAGGGCATCTGGGCCATTGTTTTCGTGACCGGTCCGGCCGCTGACGAAATTACAGCGGCACGGCCGGCGGATGATCTGGTGAGCGTCTTCATGCCCACCCACCTGTTGCCACCTTCGGGCTTCGTCGTGTTCGTGCCACGCGCGACCATCGTGCTGGTCGATCTGACGGTGGAAGACGCCGCCAAAATCATTATCTCCGCAGGCATGGTGAACCCCGGAGCGCAAAAGCGCCTGGCGCAACTGGCGGCGGCTGCCAAGCGCGTTTGAGGGGTGCGTCTGCGACATCGCTGCCTGGAGTGCTTCCGGGAAAAGCATGCCCTCGGACTTGATCCGGGGGTGTGCAGCGGATTTCTCGGAAGGTCACGACCAAACAAAGAGCTAGGGTCGCTGCACATAAGCCTTGCACACCCCTTTTGGCGAACGGCTCTCCACCCTTCGGCTACTCAGAGGCTCGCTTCTGGTGCCACCCTGTCCCGTTGATTGGGTTGCGAAGACTGCGCAGGAGCCAACATACTTTCCGCTTGTTGTCGCTGTCGGGCTCGTTTGGCTCGGCGCTGTTTCTGGTATTTCTGGTGCGTCGGGGATCACTGTCTGAGCGGGTTGCGCACTGTACGAGCAGGGCGCATTGAAACTGGCTCGATATGGGCTTTCGACCACATCAATCGGGTTGCTGCGCGGTTCGGGCTGAACGCACGCGGTCCGTAGCCGCTGACGCGTGGAATGCCGCGTGACACGCTGCAGAGCGGGAGGCCGAGACAATGACTTCGACGCCCGCTCAGGCGCCGCATCCAGTTATACGGGCCGCCAAGACCACCTCTGGACTCGCCGGCCGAAAGGCTACGGCACCAACCATCCGAGCCCGTCGGTCTGGTGCTGGGGCGATCGACAGCGAAGCCATCCGGATTGAACTGGCAGCGGCGACAATTGCAGTATCCGATGACGAGCCTGTCGTGGAAGTCATCGTGTCTGCTGGTGGGCGGGAACTTGACCGCTTGCCCTCGGCTCCATTCCGGATTGCCGAAGGCCTGATGCTGGACGAAGCGCTGCGCGGCCCGGTTGAGGCGCAGACGGGCCACCGGATCGGATATCTGCAACAGCTGATCACGTTTGTCGGCGCCGAACGCAGCGCGACGGCTGTCGGCACTGTCATGATGATCGGTTATCTTGCGCTCGTCCATGACCGGCGGGGACGGAGCCGTTCGCGCAAGCGTGTCCGTGCGACGCGCTGGCAGGGCTGTTACCAGCATCTGCCATGGGAAGATTGGCGCACCGGCCGTCCTATGATTCTTGAAGAGGCGATCTTGCCACGGCTTGGTGCGTGGGCACGCAGCGGTCAGCCAGGGCTCAGCAGGGCGGCGCTGACACGTTTACAAGGCGAGCGCAGTGCCCGGGTCCGCTTGGCGTTTGCCGGTCCGGGCGGTGCCTGGGACGAAGACAAGGTGCTGGTCCGGTTTGACCTGCTCGCTGAGGCTGGCCTGATTGCCGAGGACGCTCCGCCCCGCAGCGGCTCCAAACGCCGTCCTGCATCTGACCACGCCGAGCCTGACATCAGCGTCGGCCGCTCGCTCCACCCAGGCCACCGCCGCATACTTGCGGCCGGGATCGGCCGCCTGCGCGCTGACCTAAAAACGCGCCCGGTGGTGTTTGAACTGATGGACGAGGCTTTCAGCCTTTACGAATTGCAGCAGACGGTAGAGGCCATCCTCGGCCCCAACCTGCACAAGCAGAACTTCAGGCGCTTGATCGAGACGACCGGCCTCGTCGAACCCACCGGCCAGATGAAATCGCACACCGGTGGGCGGCCAGCCAAACTCTACCGCTTCCGCCGCGACGTGCTGCTGGAACGGCCGGCACCGGGACTGAAAATCCGCACTTGAGGTGCTCTTGTCCTCGCTTGGTTCAAATCGGGCCCTACCGACGTCCTGGCCACCGCGCGCCGCGTCGCATTGACACCACCACCGCCCTGACGGCCTTTTGCGTCAGCGCTCTGGTTCATTGCGCGGGAGTTTCAAGCCGCATGCTACGCACAATTCGGATGGTTGCCTGGACGCTGATCGCGCTGCTCGGCGGGCTGGTGGTGCTGGCCGTCTCAGGTGTGCGGCTGCCCGGCCTGCCGCAGGGCCAATTGCCGCTCACGGCCGCCATCGGCGGGCCGTTCTCGTTGCCTGCTACAACCGGCAGCACCGTTTCAAGCGACGGTCTGAAGGGCAAACCCTTCGCCATTTTCTTCGGCTTTACCTATTGCCCGGACGTCTGCCCGACGACGCTGCTGGATCTTTCCAATAGCATCAAGCAGCTCGGCCCGGACGCCGACAAGATGCGCTACGTCTTCATTTCCGTCGATCCGGCGCGCGACACGATTGATCAGCTGAAACTTTATTTATCATCTTTTGATCCGCACATCATTGCTGCCACCGGGACAGAAGCCCAGATCGCCGACATCACCCGCGCCTACCGGGCCGTGTATGAAAAAGTGCCGACGAAAGACAGCTATACGATCAATCATACCGCCACCACGTACCTGATGGACGCCAACGGCCGGTTCCACGGCACGCTCGCCTACCAGGAAAACGCCGACGTGGTGTTGAAAAAGCTGAAGCGCCTGATCGCGGGCGGCTGATCGCGGGCGGCTGATCGGCCGGCAGCGCCGTCTCGCCGCTGCCTTCAATTCTTTGCACATCAGCTCGACGTCACGCCGACGGCTGAACCCTTGCGCCCGCACGCGCGCGCCGCAGTCGCTGCGCCTGCATTGCCAAACGCTGCGTCTCAGGTTAAGAAAGGCTTAATGCTGCTAGCAGCTAGCAAATTTTTGCTAGCAAATTGTTTTCGCGTCAAAGGTTGTGCCATGAAAGTATGGAGTCTCCTCAGCCAGAAGGGCGGTAGTGGCAAGACCACGCTCGCCATCTATCTCGGCGTCACGGCGCACCTGAACGGCGATGTCGTTTCGTTGATCGATCTCGATCCACAGCGCTCCGCCGAACAATGGTCGGAACTGCGCGAGACGCGGACCCGGAAAGACGAGCCGACGGTTGTGCATGGCACCACCAACAATCTGGAAAAGATGCTGGCGACGGCGCGGCAAACGCAGACAGAGCTGGTGATCATCGACACGCCACCCGCGGTCGACCGGAGTATGACGTATGCGGCCGCGGCAGCCGATCTGGTGATCGTGCCGACGCGCAGCGATATCTTCGATGAGTTGTCCTTGCGCGAGACATTGGAATACCTGAAGCGCATCGGCGCGCTGCCCAAGACGGTCGTGATCCTAAACGCGCCCGGCAAGGACGCATCGGCGCGCGCTGACATTTCCAAGATGGTCACGAAGACCTATGGCGCACGCATGCTCGCGACCGTCATCGAGGATCAGCAGGAACTGGCGGCAGCCCTGCGCACCGGCCAAGGCCTGGTCGAGGTGTCTCCCAAACGCGCAGCCGCAAAAACCATCCAGAAGGTTTATGCGGAGTTATGCGCGATCCAGCTCAAAGTGGCACGCGAGATGAGGAAATCGGCATGAGCGGTCGAGCGAGAACGGCGCGTAAAGGTCCGCCAGCCATCAAGCCCGCAGATCGCAAGGCTGCACTGCAGGCGCATTCTGGCGTGGAACGCAAGCGGGCCGCGCTACCGGTTCAGACTGACTATCCAATTGGGAAGAACCGCAAGCTCCAGAAGGGCATCTCGATCTACATGCATCCGCTCGCAAAAGACGTCCTCGACGCCATCGCCGACGAGCATGGCAAGAAAATCCAGGACCTGGGGCTGGAAGCGCTGAACCTGTTGTTCAAGCATTACGGCAAGAAGCCGATTGCATAGGGCCTCAAATCTGCATCGCGTGAGTGGAGTTGACCATGGCTTTAAAACCTCAGCCGGACGACCTTGAGACCAACGCAGTGCGGCCGAGTGCCAAATCCCGGCGCGAGGCACTCCGCGAAGCGGCGCGGGGACGCGAACATTTCTCACCGCCCACTCTGATCGCCGAAGAAGCTTCGGTTTTCATCTCGTATTCGCGCCGGGATCAGGCGGCTGTCGAAGGTCTCGTTGAGTGGCTGCGCTTGCTGGGCGTGACCGTTGTCTGGGATCGTGATTTCTTGTCGGGTACCATCGACCACCTCATCAAGCGTGCCATCGACGACGCACACTGTGTCATCGTCATCTGGTCGGACCACGCGTGTCACTCAGATTGGGTCTGCGGTGAAGCGCGGCGGGCGTTGGTGGCGGCGAAGTTGGTGGCCACCCATATCGATGGCTTCAGCATCGACGACCTGAGCTTGGAGTTCAGCGGCCAGAATTCCGTGCCGATTTCGGATCTTGAGCGGATCGCCGGCTCTCTCGCCAAGCATGGCGTCGCGGTACGACGCTGAGGAGACGAGCGGGCGCACCCATTGCCGGTGCGCCGCCGCAGTCACCCTGGCCGCTTAGCCCTTCGGCGCCACCAGCCCGACAGGCTTACCAACGACGGTGACAAACAGATCGTCGACGATCAGCAATCGTTTAGCGACGCGTTTGATATCGTCGAGGGTGACGGCGTCCACTTCGGCGTTGCGGCGATCAACGTAGTCGATGCCCAACTCTTCGCCGAGGAAGTAAAGCAGCTGATTGGCGATCTTGGCGTTCGTATCAAACCGCAGTGCGAACGAGCCGGTCAGATTGCTTTTGGCACCTTCCAACTCCTTCGCCGTGACACCCTCGTCAGCCATCCGTTTGAGTTCCGCACGGATGATGTCCAGCGACTGCGCCATCTGCTCGTTCTTGGTGGCGACACCGCCGGCGAAGATGGCGGCTGCGTCATAGGGCTGGATGGAGCTGGAGATCGAATAGGCAAGCCCGCGCTTCTCGCGCACTTCTTCCATCAGGCGCGCCGAAAATCCGCCGCCGCCGAGGATGTGGTTCAGCACGAACCCGGCCATGAAGTCTTTGTCTTTGCGACCCATGGCACCAAGGCCAAAGCGGGCCACCGACTGCGGCACGGGCATTTCGATGATTTGCAGCTTTTCAACCGGCTTGGGTTTCGTTGGAGTGATCGCGATGAGCTTGCCGGTGGCCGGCAAGGCCCCGAAGATATCATCGATGAACGCTGAGGCTTCTGCCGCGTTGATGTCACCGACAATCACGATGCGCAGGGTATCTTTGGCGAACACGTTTTTGCGATAGGCCTCGAGATCGGCCGGCACGATGGTCTTCAGGCTGTCGATGGTGCCACTTCCGGGACGGCCATAGGGGTGGCCTGGGAAGGCGTTGGCGATCCACTTTTCATTGGCGACGGAATCAGGATTGCGCGCGGCGGCGGCACGGCCTGACAACAGCTGAGCCCGCACGCGTTCATGGGCGTCCGCATCGAAGCGCGGTTTGTTGAGCGCAAGTTTGAAAAGCTTTTGCGCTTCCGTGCGGTTCTCCGTCAGCGTCTCGAACGAGCCATAGAGCTGGTCGCGGCCGTCTTCGAACGACATGCGCATGGCAAGTTCTTCCATGCGGCCTTGGAAGGCCTGTGCATCCAGATCGCCGGCACCTTCATCCATCATGCCAGTAAGATAGTGGGCGACGCCCTCTTTTCCGGTTGGGTCTTGGGCGTTGCCACCTTTGAACGAGAAGCGCAGCGCCATCAACGGCACGCTGTGTTCTTCGACGAGCCAGGCTTTGATGCCGCCGGGCGTGGTGAGGTCTTGGATCTTCATGGCCTGTGCCGCCGTTACGAAAGGGTTGGCGAAAACTGCGAGCATCACGAGCGCGGCTGACGCGCCACGCTTGAGCGCGCGAGAAGGAGATTGCATGGGGTAAACCTCGCGACTGAGCATCTGATACGAATGGCTCACGACTTCTTTTGCGGCGCGACAGGTTCGGCCGGTAGCGGAGAGAGCGTACCGGTTACCGAGCGTTTCAGGTCGAGATGCTTGATCGCGGCGTCGCGGATCTGCTCGGCCGTCACCTTGGCAAGTTCCTGCGGCCAAGCGTCGATTTTGGCGATCGTGCTGCCCGAGACGAGCCCCCAGCCGTAACGGCGGGCGAGCGTGGATTGATTGTCGCTCTCGTAGATGTACTCGGCAATGTAGGCCTTCTTGGCGCGGTCGAGTTCCTGCTGGGTCACCAGGTTTGCCTTGAGATCGGCAATGACAGCGTCAATGGATGCTTCAGCTTTCTCAATTGTGGAACCATCGGCAACAACGGCCGAAATGCCGATCTTACCGCTGTCCATGTTCGAGCCGGAATAGTAACCGCCGGCCGACGATGCGACCTGGTCCGTTACAACCAACTTCTTGTACATACGGCCGGTGGTGCCGCCGCCCATGATCTTGAGCAACAGTTCAAGCGCTTCCGCTTCGCCGGCAGCCGCATTGGTATAACTCGTTGCGATGTAGTAGCGGCTGACCGTCGTGCGACCGGCCCGTTGGTCTTTGAGATCGACGCGGCGTGGGGCGCGCGCTTCTGGCTCGCTGGGGCGGATACGGGGGGCACCGACGGCCGGGTTGTTTTTCAGTTTGCCGTATGTGGCCTCCGCCAGCGTTTTGACGCCTTCTGGTGTGACGTCGCCAGCGACGACGAGAATGGCGTTATTGGGCGCGTAGTACTTCTTGTAGAACGACAACGCGTCGGCTTGTGACAGCTTCGCGATCTCGTGCATCCAGCCGATCACGGGAATACGGTAAGGGTGGTTCTGATAGAGTGTTGCCGACATCTGCTCGTCGAGAATGGCGGCTGGGCTGTTCTCAGTGCGCGAACGGCGCTCTTCGAGGATCACGTCGCGCTCGGTCAGCACTTCCTTTTCCGTCAGCTTGAGGTTGACCATGCGATCAGCCTCCATCTCCATCACCTGCGGCAGGCGATCCTTCGCGATGCGCTGAAAATAGGCCGTCGCATCGTTCGAGGTGAACGCGTTGTCCTGGCCGCCGAGCCGCGCGACAATCTTGGAGAATTCGCCGATGGCAATCTTCTCGGTCGACTTGAACATCAAGTGCTCAAGAAAGTGCGCAATACCACTGGACCCATGCGGCTCATCGGCGCCACCGACGCGATACCAGACCATGTGCGTGACCACCGGTGCCCGCGTGTCAGGGATGACGACGACCTGCATGCCATTGTCGAGTTTGAATTCGGTGACCCGCGCTTTGGCGGTAGCGGCCATGGAGGCGAAGCTTTGCATGAACATGAGGGCGCTCACGACAGAGAGGACGGACAGAGAAGCGACAAACGCGCGCGTCCTTGGACGTGCGGTCAGCGGCGGCGACAGTGACATGCGGGAGCTCCGTTGCGGAGGGGACGGCGGATCGGAGTATTGGAGTATCGGCGAGACTTGCGGCGAAATGTGGGGCTGGCGTGCGGGAAGTCAAATGACAACGGCGTAATGGGCCGTGTGCCGCAGACAACGTGACGCGGCACGCCAAAAATCGAGTAGGGGGATTCCTCGCGGTCTCCCCCTCTCACACCACCGGGCATACTCATCGTACACGGCGGTTTCCAGCAGGTTGTAACTTGGCGTGATGGGCCGAGAGAGCGACGAGCCCGATAGCCTCGAACCATGCGGT
>JANNEU010000120.1:0-15125 GCA_031379035.1 Hyphomicrobiaceae bacterium
TCCGGCGGCAGCGTGAACAGCATATGCGCCTCACACCGCCACTGGGCGATCACCGCGAGGCGGCCATAGGCTTTGCTGTCCGGCTCGGCGACGATGCGCTCGGCCACCTCTTTTTGGAACATCAGCACCATGCCGGAAAACCATGGCGGCCAGGGCGTAGTTTCGAGCCAGCCGATCAACAGCTGCGTGGCGATGTTATAGGGCAGATTGGCGGCGACCACGGGCTTAGAGGGCAGGCGGCTGACAAGGGCCGGCCAATCCATGGCCATGGCATCGCCGTCGATGACGGTGAGGCGATCGCCAGAGGCTGCGGCGATCTCGGCGAGCGCCGGCAGACAACGCGGGTCGCGCTCGACGGCCAGCACGTGATCGGCACCTTCCAGCAGCAGCGCGCGGGTGAGCCCGCCAGGGCCCGGGCCGATTTCGATGACGCTGCGGCCGGCGAGCGGCAATGAGGCGGCAGCGCTGCGCTGTGCTTTGTCGCCGTGCGGACCGGCGGCGCGTGCGATGCGGCGGGTCAGATTGAGATCAAGAATGAAGTTCTGGCCAAGACGTTTGTCAGCCGCAAGGCCATGGGTGCGGATAACATCACGCAGGGGTGGCAGGGCGTGGACGGCATCAACGGCGGTCGCTGGCTCAGACACGCCGGCGCTCATCCGCGCTGCTCGATGTGGGCGTCCTGCCTGAGATCGCGGAGGTAACGCTTGGCGAGCTCCTCAAACTTACGCGATTGCAATTCCTGCGAGGCTTCCTCGCGCACCTTCTCGTCGACCTGCAACGCCCGGCGGCTGCACACAGCGACCAGTTCGACGCCATCGGCAGCGGTTTGCGGCGGCAAGAGATCGCCATCCTTGGCCGCTAGCAACATGCTGCGTTGGGGTTCAGCGACGGTGCTCGGCTTGACGAATTTCGAGGCTTCAAACTTGGCACTGGATTGATCCTTGACCAGACCTTCCATGGTTTTGCAGCCGCCGAACTTGCGGCGCAGGCCATCAGCATCGGCGAGCGCACGGGCCATGGCGCTCTGGTCGAGTTTGCCGGGCAGCGCAAAGACAATGCGTTGGACCGCAAATTCCTGGGTGTCGCTTTGACCCTTGGCATTGGGTGTGGTGGCGATCAAACGTTCCACATCGCGATCAGTGACCTGGATCTGCGCCTGGAATTTCTTGCGGATGACTTCGCGCCAGGCAAAGTTCGCACGGAAACGCGAGCGCATGGTCGAGATATCGACGCCCATGCCTTTGAGCTGCTGGGCGAACTGCGCTTCGGTCTGATTGTTGCGCTGCGCGATGCCGACGATGATCCGGTTGGCTTCCTCGTCGTTGACGCTGACCCCGAGCTTGCGCGCTTCCTGGAGTTTCAGTTTTTCCTCGATGATCTCTTCAACCGCTTCCTTGCGATGCTTTGGCACGTTGGCAGCCCGAGCCTGATCAAGCGCTTGCCGTTGCAAACCCATCGCGAACTCGGTCTTGCGCTTCTCGATGATCGCCATGATCTGTTCGCGCGACTTGCCTTGGTTCTGCTTGACGATCTCATCGACGATGGAACGGAACTTCGTGCTGGTGGCTTCGGACGTGGCCGTGCGCTTGAAAATTTCCTGCGCCGCTGCTCCGACCGCAGCGCCGCCGCTTGCGCCGAGAAAGCGCGAGCGCTGTTCCACTTCGCGCGAGGTGACGGGCTCATCGTTGACCAGCATGAGGATACGATCACCGCCGCCTTTCGGCATGGTGTCCGCCGCCGGTGCGTCGGCACTGGGGTCTTGGGCCGCGGCAACTTTTGCCTTTGGCTTAACAGCTGGTTTGGGGGCGGCAGCCTGAGGTGGAGCAGCCGCCGGCGGCGGTGGGGATGGCTGGGAAAGCACCAGCCCAGGGAACTGCTGCGCGATAGCGGGGCTGCCGATCATCACACCGGCGGCGAGCATCGCGGCAGTGCCCGCACGTGCGGACAGCGGCCACCTCGGACCTTCAAACCGGGCGCTATGAAACAATGATTTCCAATCGAGCATCGCGGCCGCCTGCGAGTGATTCTGTAGCCCCTACCTTAGCTTGGCAGCGGGCCGAACCAGAGCACTATCCACAGCAACGATGGCACAGGCGTGGCAGGGGGTGGCCAGATCAACGGCATTCAGCCGTATCTCCCGCGTAGACCCAGCGGTTATCCAGCCTCAAACACTCACACATCGAGATGCGTCGCGGCGTACCAGATCAGTTTCTGTTGGTCTGATTGTCGATGCCGGACAGGAAACCGGTCGTATTGGTTGTACTGCTGAAGCTGCCGAGATTTTTGAGCTCAAATCGCAGCATGACTGTCCTGTCGGGAACAATGCCGAGGACAGAGTTTTGGATAAATGTCTCGGTGTATGATGCTGTCAGGACGAAGCATTCGTCAGAGTAGCGCACCTGGAAGAGATCCTGCAGACGCTGCTTGTGATCGATGTCAAAACGTAGCGAGCCAGCGACGCTCCACTTGTCAGTCAACTTGATGCCGACCGTACCCTGGATTTCCTGCTGGGTGATCTGGCTGGCGGCGCTGGTCAGCGCTTGTGTGTCCGCGCGCGTGAACGCGTAGGCAAGCTGTGTCGAGAACGGCCCAAAGCCGGCGGTGAGCAGCGTATCTTGACGACGCAACGCCAGCGAGTTGGTGTCGAAGCGGCCCTGAGCAACGAGGCTCAAGCTCTGGAGCGGCGACACATAAAGGCCGGCGACGTAGTCGGAGCGGCGGGTGGCGAGGCCGTTGTTCTCAGAGAACGCCGATGTAAACGTCCCCGGCGCACCTGTCGAGGTGACGTCTTTGCCAGGATCAGCGAACACGTTGGTGCCGGAGAAATGCTGGCTCTGGCCCACAACCGCACGCACGTTGAAGCCCGTATTAGCCTGGAAACTGTAGCGGGTGCCGTAGTTGAGCCGCGTGCCACTGTCGACACGGTCAAAACCGGTGGATTTGCTTTCGAAGAACAGCGCGGTGTCATCGAATGTAACGCTCTTGGCGTCTTCGTTCGGCAAGACGCGTTGGTCAACAGTCCCTGTCACGTGCCGCGAGACCACTTGCACGACGGGCTCGATGACGTGCGACGCCGTTGGGGTCGAGGCGACGAATGGATAGGCGTAGGTCATCCCGGCGGTTGCGATGCCACGATACAGGGTGTCGCCAGGGGCGGCGAGGCCCGTCGTAGGATCGCGGGTATCTTTGTACTGGAACACGTCGCCGCGGACATTGGCAAAGGGTGTCCAAGTCTGACCCAACACGTCGATCAACTTGCGGCGCCAGTTCACGTCAGACACGAGATGGGTTGAGTCAGCCCCGGCGATGAACTGTGAGGGCACCGCAGTGTTGAAGCCCGAGATGCGGCTCAGATTGCGGACATGTCCATTGAAGCTCAGTTCCCCGCCGAGCACGCGTGGTGCCGCGATGTAACTGTAGTCGATGACCGGCAGTACGCGCGACTTGTTCACGTCCGTATCGTTGGGGAGCAGGCTACCGAATTGATAGAGCGACGCATTGAAGTAGTTGCGGTCGCTTTGGCCGGTCAGATAGGCGGTGTTAAGCCGGTCTGACTGCAGAATGCTGTCAAAGCCGTAGAAACGGCGGAAGCTTTTGTCACTTTCAAGCGTCACGTCCCAACCGGCACGCCACCACGAACTCAGCGAGAAGACGCCTCGGGTTTCAACGGTGCCGCGCCAGCCCTTCAGGTCCGGCGTCGCGTCCGCACCAAGATTACCGAGGCGCTGATTGATGGCACCAAACTTGACCGCGTACTCTCCGTTTTCCAGCCGCTGACGCCATTCGCCCTTGAAAAGCACGCCTTGCTTGGACAGCAGCGCGGGATTGAAGAGGAAATCATAGCTCTTATCGAGCGCGATGTAATACGGCAGCTCGGCGAAGGTCCCAAGGGATGTAGAACTGCCAAAGCTTGGTGTCAGGAACCCAGTACGGTGACGGACGGACGGGTCCGGCATCTGGAAGTACGGCAGGGCAATGATGGGCGTGCCAAAGACTTCGAACTTGGCGTCCTGGTAGGTGAGGGTCGCCGCCTTCTGATCGTGAATGATGCGCGCGCCGCTGATGCACCAAAGTGGCGACTGACCAGGGTCGCTCTTGCAGGGTGTGAACTTGCCCTGCTCAAATTCTGTGACGTTGCCATCACGCCGGATAGAGCGGCGCGCCTGGATACGGGTGTCATCGCGGGCGACAACGCTCAAAGTTTCGATGAACGCGTCGCGCAGATCGTCGGTGGCTTCGATGCGCTCGGCGCGTGTGATGTTGCCGTTCGGATCGCGCAACTGCACGTTACCCTGCGCCAGAAGCTTGTTAGCGCTCTGATCATAGGTGACTTGATCAGCCGTCAGCAGGAAGTTGTTGTAATAAATCTGCACGTTGCCGCGCGCGACAACTTTGTTGCCTTTGGTATCATAGACCAGGTCATCACCCTGGAGATACAGCGGCGCCGCGCTGTTGATCTTGGGTTGCGGGCCGAACGCTGCACTTGGAGCGGCGTTGAAAACCCGGTCACTGCTGACCTGATTCCGGATGCTGGGGTCCTGCGCGCGTCCGCTGTCGGGTAGCACGGAAATGCTGACCGACAATGCAACACAGCACGCGAAAAGCCGCCCGCAAACGACACGCACGAATGCGGCGAGGAACCCACCCTGACTTGCGACCTTCGGTTCAACGAACCGATCAGCCGACAGCCGGGTGCGCGCCACGCCGCACACGATGTGCGGTATCTGCGAGCTACGCCTCACTTAACCATCCCCACTCAACCATCCTCTTGATGCAGTAGAACCGTTATCGACGCAAGGCAGGCCACGACGATGGGCAGCCATATGGCAACCACCGCCGACGCCAGCCCGGCCAAGCCGATCTGTCGCGAAACCTCCGTCAGTAGGAAGAACCCCACACCGCCGATGATCCCCGTAGCGACCATAGTCTGGATGCCCCCCTGTCGGAAGGACCGCAAAGACACAGTCGCCGCCAAAAGAACCATCGCAACGAGCAGCAAAGGGCGCGATCTTAAGAGTTCATATTGGACCCGGAAACGGGCCGAGGGCAGCTTGCTGCGCTCGACCATCTCGATCACCCCTGGCAGCTCGAAAACCGAGACCGAATTGACCGACCCGAGCGCATCCAAGGCACGTTCGCGATCCAGATGGGTGGCGAGCTTATAGGCCGTAAAACGGGCCGTTTCCCGTCCGGGTTGTGCGAGGCTGACGTTGGTCAAGTCCCAGTAGCCGTCGCCGAGCGATGCCTTTTCGGCGCTGATATGAGCCACAAAGCGGCCTTCGGGGTCGTATTTGAACACCGTTACGCCGGTTAACGACAGCCCTTGCTCGGCGGCTGCCCGGGCCCGCATGACGGAGGGCCCATCAACACCATCCTGGCGCAACCAGTTACCGGCACCGCCCGACAGGAAGGAAGTTTCGTTGCCGAAGTATTGGGCCATCAACTGTTCGGCTTCGGCTGTCGCCTCTGCGGCCAACGGATTGTAGACCACCACACTGGTCAGCCCGGCCAACAGCGCCACCACCATGCCCGGCCGCAGAAACTGCCACACCGACATGCCGCCGGCCCGCATCACCGCCAGTTCAGAACGCCGGCTCAAGCTCATCAGCGCGCCGATTGAGCCAACCAGTACGGCAAACGGGATCAGAATTTCGGTAAATGCGTGCATGCGCAGAAAGCCGACCCACATCAGCTGCCAAACCGTGACCGAAGTCGCGCTCCGCGATTGGCGCAGCAACTCGACTATATCGATCATGAAAATCAGCGTCATGCAGACGATAAGCGCGCCGAGCATCATCGCCAAGAAGCGGCGTGCGATGTACGAGCGCAGCGTACGGGCACCCAACATGCTCATCGCCTCCCGGAAATGGCTGATGCGCGCGGCGTCCGCCGGCGGAACGGCGCTGCGAGCGAGGCCTTGAGGCGCGCGCCCGCAACTCCAAGCGCACGGACAGCCTTAGGGGTGGGGCGCGGCGTCATGTTCCACTGGATGGCAATCAACGACAGGATGATGGCACCGATTGGGATCGCATAGAGCCACGGCACGGCGCTGGCCTTACCGTTAGCCGCATTCACGGCACTGATGCCAAGAACACGGACCCCGACACCCAGACCAAACGCTGCCAGCAGTGCCTGATTGCGGTTCTGCCGCGTTGTTTGCGCCTGACCGGCAAAAGCCGCCGCAATCAGCACGAAGGCAATCGGATAGAGCGGGTTCGAGAACCGGTCATGCAGTTCGGCATGATAGCGCTGGGGCGAAGATTTGTAGCCCGGATCAGTTGGCGAGGGATTGAGGAGTTCGGCGGTGGTCCATTCGCGTGGCCGGAACGACAGCGATTGTTCGGCCTTCTGCTCAAAGCGGTTGATATCGACGGCATACCGCTGGAAGGCCACCACATCAGGCTGTCCACTCGTGGCGGTTTCACGGATGACATGGCCGTTTTTCATCAGCAGATAGGCGCTAATCCCCTGCTTGATGATGTAACCGGATTCGGCGAGATACGAGCTGATTTGAGTCGGGTCGCGGGCATCATGCATCAGCAGTCCGAGCAGCTCTCCATCGGGTGCGCGGTCGCGGATATGGATCGAGAGGTTCTTTTCCGGTGCCATGAAGCGACCCGGCTGGAGGACCTGACTGATCAGCTGCGTGCGGACCTGCAGCGCGCCCTCTTTCAGCTTCCTGTTGGCCCAGGGTGCCACCGCGTGATTGACGAAGGTCACCGCACACATCACCAGCAAACCCATAGCAAACAAGGGCCGCACCAGCCGCCAGGTCGGCGCGCCGCTGGCCGTCATGATGATGAGCTCGCTGTCGCCGCTCAGCCGATTGATGACGTGCAGGCAGGAAATCAGCACAGCGAACGGGGCGATGAAGGCGACCAAGCTGGGCAGTGCCAACGACGTAAGGCTCAGAAATAACAACGTATCCTGACCCTGCGAGGTCATAATGTCGAGCTGACGCAGCGCCACGCCGATCCAGGTGACCGTCGACAACGACGACAGGATCAGCAGCACAGCGCCGATCGACTGACGAAAAATGTAGCGGCCGAGAATGCTCATGAAGCGGCAGTCACCTGCTGGTGTCCCGCTGGCGGGCGGCACCTTTGGTTTGAAAGTGCCCGCATCTCAAAAAGCCCCCAATGCGCCGGCAACCGCCCGATTCAGCGGCCACCGGTACCCGACCTCGGCGGTCCCATAGCAAGATGGCTGAAACGTGTCGCCCCCCGCCTCAGCAGGCACAACTTGGGCATCCCAGGCCGCCGCATGGCAGCTAACCTTCCGGCAAAACTTGTCGGCATGCGGTCTTTTCGGCCTCGGTGAATCCCGCTAGCGTGCGCGCTCTTCGTTGCGGGTTCGCCGCGCCGATGCCGCCGCCGCACTCGTGGCCGATCTCGTTCAGGACACTTGCTTTATGACGTCACCGCTCGATATCCGGTTTGCCTCGCTGTCGGCATCGCCATCGCCCACCACTGTGCTGCTTGCAGGGCCTGATTTGAAATTTGCGGCAGCCGCTCGCGACCTTGATCAGAAATCTGGCGGGTTCTTCACCAGGGCTGCCAACGCCGCCGACTTTACTGGCAAGCCCAAGCAATCCATCGAGGTGCTGGCCGCGCCCAAGCTCGACTGCACACGCGTGCTTATCCTCGGTGTGTCGCCTGAGATGGAGGCCCTGGAACATACCAACCTCGGAGGGCGCGTGCTGGCCGCAATTAAAGCGCGCCGCTGTGAGACGGCCTGCGTGTTCGCTGATTTGCCGGATATGTCGGCTGCGCAGTCTGCCGAATTCGCCGCCGCGCTCGCGGAAGGCGCTGTTCTGCGCAACTACGAGTTCCGCCGCTATCGCTCGGCACCGCGCGACGACGCTAAATCCGGCGATGACAGCAACGGCAATGGCGACAACAAGCCCTCGAGTTTGAAGACGCTGATCATCCACACCGCACGACCCGAGCAGGCGGCAGAAGTGTTTCGTGCCCGCCGTGCGGTGGCTGACGGCGTGTTGATGGCGCGCGATCTCGTCAACGAGCCGGCCAACGTGCTGGGGCCGGTGGAGTTCGCCGACCGCGTCGCGGAGTTATCAAAGGCCGGGCTCGAGGTCGAGATCCTCGATGTAGCCGCGCTGGAAAAGCTTAAGATGGGCGCGCTGCTCGGCGTGGCGATGGGCAGTGTGCGGCCCGCCCGCGTCGCCGTCATGCAGTGGCATGGCGCGAAGTCGAAGCGGACCAAACCGCTCTGCTTTGTTGGCAAAGGCGTGGTGTTCGACACCGGCGGTATCTCGATGAAACCCGCCGCCGGCATGGAAGACATGAAGGGCGACATGGGCGGCGCGGCCTGCGTCGCGGGCCTCATGCTGGCGCTCGCCGGCCGCAAGGCGCAGGTCAACGCCGTGGGTCTGATCGGGCTCGTCGAGAACATGCCGTCCGGCAACGCGCAGCGGCCGGGTGATATCGTCACGTCCATGTCAGGGCAGACGATTGAAGTGCTCAACACCGACGCCGAGGGCCGCCTCGTGCTGGCCGACGTGCTGACTTACGCGCAGGAGCGCTTCAAGCCGCGGCTGATCATCGATCTCGCCACGCTCACCGGCGCGATCATGGTGGCACTGGGCAAGGAGCATGCGGGCCTGTTTGCCAACGACGACAAACTGTCTGCCGAACTGAGCGCAGCGGGAGAAGCGACCGGCGAGAAAGTCTGGCGCATGCCGCTGGGCAAAGCCTACGACAAGCTGATCGACAGCAAGAACGCCGACATGAAAAACATCGGTGGCCGTTTCGGCGGCGCGATCACGGCGGCGCAGTTTATCCAGCGCTTCGTCAAAGATACACCTTGGGCGCATCTCGATGTCGCCGGCACCGCGATGGACAGTAACCGCACCGACATTTCCCAGGGCTGGGCCTCCGGCTGGGGCGTGCGGCTGTTGGATCGCTTCGTGGCCGATGGGTATGAGAAGGCTGAAAAGTGAGGGCGAGAAGTACCCTCTGGCATGGCCCGCCAGAGCCCGCAGAGGCACCGTAGAGCGCGTTTACCAATGCGCTGGCGGGTAGGGTGCGGAAACCGACTAAAACCCCTAGAATCGCTTGCAAAGTGCCCTAGCGGCGATTAACTCTGTTGGCGGATTATTTAACCAAACTTGTGACGTGTGTAGGGCGGATGAGGGTGCCCTTCGCGCCCGTATTGCGCCGCCACAGGCGAGGTCTTTCCTAAGACACTCCAACCTTTGCGCAGAGCCCCGGCGCAATACGCCTGAAACGGCTATTGCACCCTACGGAACCCGTCCTGGTCCGGGTGGCGCCATGGCTTGCCGCCGTAAGTGCCGTTGCTTGCATTGGGCAACGAGACCTCACTCACTACAGTTCAACGAGCTTCAGACACAACGCGATTGGTCACTTGCCGTCGGCTGCTGCGCCGCTTACCAATAAACACTCAAATTTTCGATTACTTTGTTGGGTGAGTAGTCAATTGGGGGGCAAATGGTCACGCGAGCCTTGATCAACGCAAAAAACGGAAAAGCAGCCGTCGCATTGGCGATCGCCGGTGCAGGAGCGGCCAGTCAGGCGCTAAATGCCTACTTGGCAAAGCGACAAGGCCAAGCTGTCGCCGACGGCCTCAAGCCGAATATGGATGCGCAGCATGAGGAAATGCAGGCACTAAAAACTCAGCTTGAGCATGCGAGGCAAGATTTGGCGAAAGCCCAGTCAGAAATAATGGCCCAACAGCGCAACATTGATAAGCGAAACACCATGATGGGCGTTGCTTGGTATGCCCTCGGCATCGCTACACCTCTGGGCCTTAAGTACCTCCTCGGAATTGGCTAGCATTAGGCGATTACGGCAGATGCGCGATATCGTTGCGCATTTACCACAAGAGCGAACTGATCAACTGCTCGCGCGCGTTCCGCATGAGCCGCGTCAAGATCGCTTTTGTTGATTGCCGATGGACAAAGACGATACTTTGTCTCCGATTGAGCGACTGCGCTTACCGCTCGCGAGTACGCGGTTGAGAGTGACTTGAGAGTAGAGTCCGGCATTAGTTGTCTCCAAGAAATTGATACAATGAAAATTATTGCGACGTAGACGTTTAGCTGATTCGTGGATTTTTGCTTAGCGTTTTCTTTGCGTTCGATTGGAAAAACCAGTTGGATTGGTTTCCCCAGGCACGCTCTCTCAATCTAAAATTCAAGTGTTCTCCCTCCTCACATCGCCAGCCGCGCTTCGAGGCGGCCGACGCCGGGGAATTCGGCGGCAACATTCGCTGCATGATCGACCCAGTGCACACCGGTCCACGAGCCGGTGGCGACGACGCTGCCGGCGGGCAGGCCACCGCGCTTAGTCACGACGTGGCCGACCAGCCAGACCAGCAGCGCTGCGAGATCCTTCTGCGTATGCCCCGCAGTCATCTCCACGGCGGCTTTATTGTCGACCCAGGCGCGGGCGACCTGCTTGTGCGCGTCCACCGCGCGCCAGTCTTTGACTTCCGGCCCCATGAGAAAACCGAGGTTCATGCCGCTGTCGGCCAGCAGTGCTTTGGGTGGCGCTTTCGGCCCGTCTGCCAGACGATAGGCACACAATTCCATCGCCACATGCGCCGAACCGATGCCGGCGATAACGTCCGCAGCGCTGGGCGCAACCGTCGACGCCGGAAATCCCTTCGCCATGCGGAAGGCAATTTCCACTTCGATGCCGGTCGGCTTCGGCACCGGGATCGACAGCGGAATACCGCTGCTGCCGGCCGCGATGATGCCGCCTTTCAAAACCGGCGCACAGTTGGGCTCGCTCGTCGCGTTCGCCGCGCCTACCTTCCAGCCCTCGGTGGGCCCGAGTGCTTTGCGCACGATGTCTTGCACCAGGTACGCGTCAGCATCCGTCAGCGGCAGCTTCGCGGGTGTTGCGGCCAGTTTCGCGCCGGACTTGCGGGCAGCGAGCAAGGCAGCCGCAAACGCTTCGGCATCGGCGGGTGAGAAAGTTGCGGACGTGGACATCGGCGGGGGCTCCTGTGTTTCAGGCGCGCTTGGTAGCATGATTTGGGACGAGGTATCCAATAGCGGCGGAGCCCGTTCACAACCTCCTTCGCTGGGATGACGAAAAAGGGAGACGCTAGAGAGCCGCGTAAGATGTGTGATTTGACGCCGTCGCCCCGCGCGAACGTGATCGGGCGCGATGGGGGATTGATTTGTAAAGTGCTGCGCGAATTGTGCAGATGGTCGCGCATGCGATTTATCAGGAGCCAAGCTCATGACACTTCATCGCCGACTGTTCGTGTCGCTGTGCGTTGCAGTCGTTGGCCTGGGAGCCGCGTTGTCCGCCCGCGCGTTCGACTCAAAATCCACCGCGCCCGTCAATCTCGACAAGGCCGGGGTTGCGCTGCGGGGCCACGATCCCGTCGGCTACGTCACCGCCAACAAGCCGGTTCAAGGCAGCAAAGAGTTCCAGTCCGCGTGGGGCGGCGCGACGTACCAGTTTGCCAGTGCGGCGAACAAGGCGGCTTTCGACGCCGCACCGGAAAAGTACGCGCCAAAATACGGTGGCTTTTGTGCCTACGCCGCCAGCCAGGGCTACAAGGCCGACGCCGACCCCGCCGCTTGGAGCATCGTCGAAGGCAAGCTCTACGTGAACTACAACGCCGACGTCGCTAAGCTCTGGCAATCCAAGCAGTCCAGCTTCATTCCGGCCGCCGACAAGAACTGGCCCAAAGTACAGACCTTGCTGCCGAAGTGAGGGGCAGTTATGAGGCTCGGCATTGACCGCTGCAGCCGTGTGAGCCCCTCATGACCAACACCCGCACTGAAACTGACACCTTTGGCCCGATCGAGGTGGAGGCGGACAAGTATTGGGGCGCGCAGGCTCAGCGCAGCCTTAGCAACTTCAAGATCGGCTGGGAGAAGCAACCCAAGCCGGTGATCCGCGGGCTGGGCATCGTCAAGCGGGCCGCCGCCGAGGCCAACATGGCGCTGGGGGTGCTGAAGCCCGAGGTCGGCGACACCGTCGTCAAGGCCGCGCAGGAAGTCATCGACGGTAAGCTCGACGCGCACTTCCCGCTGGTGGTTTGGCAGACGGGCTCGGGCACGCAGTCGAACATGAATGCCAACGAGGTGATCTCCAACCGCGCCATTGAAATGCTCGGCGGCGTGATGGGCTCGAAGAAGCCCGTGCATCCCAACGATCATGTCAACATGAGCCAGTCGTCCAACGACACTTACCCGACGGCCATGCACATCGCCTGCGCCGAAGAAATCCACCATCGCCTGCTGCCGGCGTTGACGCATCTGCACACGGCGCTGGACGCCAAGTCAAAGGCCTGGGCGCACATCATCAAGATCGGCCGCACGCACACGCAGGACGCCACGCCGCTCACCTTGGGCCAGGAATTCGGCGGCTACACCCAGCAAATCGCCAACGGCATCCGCCGCATCGAGCAGACCTTGCCGATGCTGATGGAACTGGCACAGGGCGGCACTGCCGTCGGCACTGGTCTCAACGCGCCGAAAGGTTTTGCCGAAAAGGTTGCGGAGCGTATCGCGAGCATCACCGGTCTGCCGTTCTCGTCGGCGCCCAACAAGTTCGAGGCGCTGGCAGCCCACGACGCCATGTTGATGAGCCATGGCGCGATCAACACCGTGGCTGCATCGCTGTTCAAGATCGCCAATGATATCCGCTTCCTCGGCTCAGGCCCGCGCTCGGGCCTCGGCGAGTTGTCACTGCCGGAGAACGAGCCGGGCTCGTCGATCATGCCGGGCAAGGTCAACCCGACGCAGTGCGAAGCGCTGACGATGGTGTGCGTGCAGATCTTCGGCAACAACGCGGCGCTGACGTTTGCCGGTGCGTCGGGGCATTTCGAACTCAACGTCTTCAACCCGGTGATGGCCTATAACTTCCTGCAGTCGGTGCAGTTGATGGCGGATGCGACGGTCTCGTTCACCGACAACTGCGTGGTCGGCATCGAGGCGCGCGAGGACAACATCAAGGCGGCGCTCGACCGCTCGCTGATGCTGGTCACCGCGCTCGCACCGAAATACGGCTACGACAAAGCGGCGAAGATCGCCAAGACCGCGCATAAGAACGGGACAACGTTGCGCATCGAAGCCCTCAAAGAAGGCATCACCGAAGCCGACTTCGACGCCATCGTGCGGCCCGAGACGATGATTGGCCCGGGGTAGGCGAATTCGCTGCGGGACGACCAGCGTCGCCGCTTTCGGCACTGACATATGTGTCAACCGGATGCCACGCGCAACGCGCTGCAACCCGCCCGGGAGAAATCCGATGTCCGACCTCGACGCCTTTCGCACCGAGGCCCGGTCGGCAAGCATCCGCGCTTTGGCCGCGAGCACGTTGCTATACCCGTCCCCCATCGACGACATAGTGCTGGCTCGTGATGGCGCTTGCCTCGTCGGAGGCAAGAAACATGACCATGCGCGCAACATCGTTGCCATCAAGGTCGCGCTTCAAGCACTGCTGCTCCATGAGCCGAGCGTGCTTTTCCGGAGTGAGCCAAAGCTGGCGTTGGCGTTCGGTCAGGATCCACCCTGGTGCGATCGCGTTCACGCGCACATTGAAGCGCCCGAAATCGCGTGCGAGCGATCGCGTCAACCCGATGACACCTGATTTAGCGGCCGTATAGACCGCCATGCCACCCTCCCCCGTCATCCAGGATGAGGAACCGAGATTGACAATTGAACCGCCGCCGGCCGCCTTCATGTCACCGAGGACAGCCTGCGCTGCGAAAAAATGATGCTTGAGATTAACCGCCATCCGTTCGTCCCAGTAGTCCGATGTGACGTCTTCGGTAACGTGCCGATCATCGCGCGCAGCGTTGTTGACGAGAAGGGTGATGGGTCCCAACGCACTGCGAGCATTTGAGATTGCAGTCTGGAGGGCTGGAATATCGCGCACATCGCAGCGTTCGAAGTGGATGGTGGCACCTGCCGCCGAAAGACGTGACCTGAGTGCTGCGGATGCGGTTTCGTCGAGATCTACAAATGCGACCCTGGCCTTCTGGCGCGCGAAATTCTCAGTAATCGACGCGCCGATCCCACTCCCACCACCGCTAACGAACGCGGTCTGGCCAGCGATGGAAGGGTAGATGGCACCCTGAATGGTCATGAGATGAACGCCTCAGATGGCTGTTGCTGGGCCGGTTCAAGTCGCCGGTTCAAGTCGAATAACGTTCCAGGAAGCCGGTGCCAGTGTCAGTTTGATCGCGCCGTCCTCGACCTTCGCACCTTTCAGCGTCGAAGGCTTGACGCGCTCCGGCGCAGCCTTCGTATTGTGCGCCAGAAGATCACCGTCCCGCATTTCTAACGCCTCCGCGATCTCAAGCTTGTGGAAGCCGCGCGCGTCGATACGAACCTCGATGGAGCGCTTCAAATCGCGGTTCAGCGCCAGCACATTGAGCCCGCCACCATCGGTCGCAACGGCCGCGAGCTTGAGATATTGCGCGCCCGTTACAGGAAAATACTGGTCGAGTGCACCGCGCGGATCGTAGTAGCTGGTGTTATATGTTTCGCACTCGATCAGAGTGCGCAGCACACGGCCGCGGCCGAGACGGCTCATGTGCGCGAAGGGATAGAAAATGGTCTGCCGCCAGGCAGGTCCTCCCGTCTCCGTCATGATCGGCGCGATGACGTTGACAAGCTGTGCCAGGCACGCGGTCTTGACGCGGTCGGCATGGTTCAGCAGCGAGATGCAGGCACCGCCGAAAACCAGCGCGTCCTCCATGTTGTAAATTTCCTCCAAGATGGGCGGTGCGACCGGCCAACCTTCCTTCACGCGATCGATACGTTTACGGCGTGTGCGATACCAGACGTTCCACTCGTCGAAGCTCAGCATGATTTTCTTGGATGAGCGGCGGCGGGCAGAAACGCCGTCGGCGATGGCCACCACCTCGTCGATGAACCTATCCATCAAATCGGGACTGGCCAGGAATGCGGCGGTATCGCCAGCGTAGTTGTTGAAGTAGCTGTGCAGGGAGATGTACTCGACCTCATCGAAGGTGTGCTCGAGGACTTCGTCCTCCCACCTCCCGTAGGTCTCCATGTTTCGCCCTGACGATCCGCACGATGCCAACTCGATCGTGGGGTCGAGCCATCGCATCATCTTGGCGGCCTCTTTTGCAATGCGGCCATACTCGGTCGC
>JANNEU010000123.1:0-8972 GCA_031379035.1 Hyphomicrobiaceae bacterium
TGGGGTCGCCGCTTCAAAGATGTGCCACCGATTGTCTCCGCCGCCTCACAACTGACCTGCTCAACTCTTCTGTTGATCCCCATCGCCGGCCTCGCCGATCAGTTCTGGACGCTGCCACTGCCGCCCGCGTCTGCCATCGCGGCGGTTGTTGCGCTCGGCGTCCTCTCAACCGCCCTCGCCTACATCCTGTTCTTCCGCATCATGGCGGAGGCTGGCTCAAACAATGTCATGCTGGTTACCCTGTTGATCCCGATCAGCGGCATCACGCTGGGTGCCCTCAGGTTCGGCGAAGCGCTGACCTTGAACCAAATCATTGGCGCGGGCATCATCGCTACCTCACTGCTGGTGATCGACGGCCGCATCTTCGGCATCGGCGCAGCGCCCGCCGTCAAACGCACTTAGGATGCCCGCATGATACCGACGCTCACCGCGGACGAACAAGCCATGCTTGCTGGCGTACGCGGTGACGGCGTGGCGTTCGCCATGCGACTGGTGGTGGCGTTCGCGTCGGCCATGGGCGCTGAAAAACTGCTGCGGATCTCGGCCGCTCACATCGATGGCTGCCTGTATCACGGGAAGGTCAATCTCGACTTCGTTGAGCGGCTGGTGGCGTCGAAGTCAAAAGTTGCGGTGCCGACCACACTCAACGTCGGTTCGATGGACCTCATCCATCCCGAGTTGTTTCAAGGCTCGGCTGAACTTGCGACCGCCGGCACCCGCCTCATGCGCGCCCACGAGGAGCTCGGGTGTGTTTCCACCTTCACCTGTGCACCCTATCAGACGCTGTTCCGGCCCAAGCTCGGCGATCAAATCGCCTGGGCCGAAAGCAACGCCATCGTCTTTGCCAACTCGGTCATCGGCGCACGCACGAACCGCTATGGCGACTTTCTCGATCTCGCAGCTGCCGTTACGGGGCGCGCGCCGGCTTATGGTTTGCATGTGACAGAAAACCGCCGCGCACGGCTCATCTTCGAGATCACCAGCACGCCACCCGGCTGGACCGACACCGAACGCGCCGCCATCGCCATCGGCGACATCATCGGCACGCGCGCCGGTTCGGACATTCCCGTCATCATCGGTCTCTCATCGGCCACAACCGAAGATGATCTCAAGGCGCTTGGCGCGGTCGCTGCGTCGTCTGGCGGCGTCGCCATGTTTCACGCTGTCGGCCTCACGCCGGAAGCACCCACGCTCGAAGCAGCGCTCCAAGGCCACGCACCCGACGCAACAGTAAAAATCTCCGCTGCCGATCTCACCACCGCCATCGCGCGCCTTTCCACCGTCGCCGAAGGCACGCCGCTCGCAGCGGTCAGCCTCGGCACGCCGCACTTCTCGATCACTGAGTTCGAACGCCTGATGCCGCTGCTGCGCGGGATGCAGCCGCGCATTCCAGTTTACATCAACACCAACCGCCACACACTCGACACGCTGCAACGGCGCGGCTGGGAGCGCGAACTGCAAACACTTGGCGTTACGCTGGTCGTCGACACCTGCACGTATGTCACCGCCATCATGCGCGATCTCAACGGGGCTGTGATGACCAACTCCGGCAAGTGGGCGTGGTATGCGCCCGGCAATCTCGGCATCGAAGTTGCGTTTGGCGCGATGGCCGAGTGCGTCGCGTCGGCGGCTGCCGGCAAGGTCGTGCGGCTATGACAGTGATTCTTAGCGGCACCACCCTGCATCCTGGCCAAATCACCGCGCCACTCATCTCGCTTGCCGAACCGCTCAGCTTCTGGGGCGGCTTTGACGCCAGCACCGGCTTAGTCACCGACCGGCGTCACCCCGATCTGGGTCGCTGCCTCACGGGAGCCATTGTCCGCATGACCGCAGCCCGCGGCTCCTCGTCGGGGAGCTCCGTGCTGGCGGAGGCCATTCGCGCCGGCACCGCGCCAGCTGGCTTCGTCGTGCGTGAGCGCGACGCGATCCTGCTCCTCGCGGCCCTCGTTGCGCAGGACCTCTATGCACAGCCCTGCGTCATCGTGCAGTTGGACAAAATGGCCTATGATGCGCTCGAAGGGGTCGCACGGGTTTCGCTCGACGCGGGCCCACAACAAGCGGTCGTGATGCCGCTCAGCGCATAAGCAGACCGCAGGAGGCGCAGATGTTTCGCCAAACACTTTTTGCGCTCGCGGCTCTCGCCGCCAGCATCGGTGCTCCGCGACCGGCGCACACCGAACCTTTCGTGATGGACAAGGGCTATACCGCCGTCATCTTCTCATGGTCGCACCTGGGGTTGACGCGGCAGCAAGCGCGCTTCAACAGCATTGACGGCTTAATTGACATCGATCCGCAAAATCCCGAAGCGAGCAAAATCGATATTTCAATTCGCACCACCAGCGTGCAGTCCGGCATCGACACCTTCGACCGCATCCTGCGCAGCCCCGACTATTTCGACGCCACGACCTATCCGGCCATCACCTTCCGCAGCACCAGTGTCAAACGCACCAGTGAAGTGACAGCCGACGTGTCCGGCGATCTCAACATCCGCGGCCAGTCCGTGCCAGTTGTGCTCGCTGTCACGCTGAACCTGTTCGGTGCGCACCCTTCAGGCGCTGCCAACCCCACGTATGCCGGCAAAAAGGTGGCAGCCTTCTCGGCCAAGACCAACGTTTCGCGCAGCGCCTGGGGCATGAGCCGCGGCACGCCGCTGGTGTCTGACGAGATTGATATTGCGATCGAGGCCGAGCTGCTGAGCAAAGACTGACAGCCCATAAAAAAGCCAGGCCGGAGCAACCCGGCCTGGCGCATTGGAGCGGTGCAGCGCGCACCCGCTTACTTCGGCAAAACGCCGTCGATGCCTTCGACGTAGAAGTTCATGCCAGCGAGATCCTTGTCGGCGATCTTCTCGCCGGCTTTCAGAAACTCGCTGCCGTCCTGCTTCTTGAGCGGACCGGTGAAGGGGTGCAACTCGCCGGAAGTGATCTTGGCTTTGGCAGCGTCTGCCAGCGCCTTGGCGTCTGCCGCGACACCGGGGCCATAGGACGGCAGATCAAGCATGCCGGAGTTGAAACCACCCCACACGTCGCCGGACTTCCAGCTGCCATCCATCGCTGCCTTCACACGGCCGATGTAGTAGCCGTTCCAGTTATTGACGATGGACGTCAGGATGGCGTTCGGCCCGAAGGCCTTCATGTCGGAAGCCTGACCAATGGCGAACAGCTTGCGCTCTTCGGCAAACTTGACCGGGGCCGGGCTGTCGGTGTGCTGCATGATGATGTCGGCGCCCTGGTCGGCGAGCGCCTTGGCGGCATCGGCTTCCTTGCCCGGATCGAACCAGGTCGAGACCCAGATGATTTTCATCTTGATGTTGGGATTGACCGATTTCGCGCCGAGGAATGCGGCGTTCATGCCCATCACGACTTCCGGAATCGGGAACGAACCGATGTAGCCGATGGTGCCGCCCTTCGAGGCTTTCGCCGCGAGAATGCCGGCCACGTAACGGCCTTCGTAATAGCGAATGTTGGCGGTGGCGACGTTCTCGGCCTGCTTGAAGCCGGAGATGTGCTCGAACTTGATCTTCGGATATTTGGCGGCAACCTTCACCGTTGGGTTCATGAAACCGAACGACGTGGTGATGATGAGGTCGTGGCCAGCGGCGGCCAGCTGATCGATGACGCGTTCAGCGTCGGGGCCCTCCGGCACGTTTTCGACGAACGTCGTTTCGACTTTGTCGCCGAATTCTTTTTTGACGGCCAGCAGACCCTGGTGATGTTGATAACTCCAACCATGGTCGCCGATGGGGCCGACGTAGACGAAGCCCACTTTGGTCGGCTTGGTCTGCGCAACGGCACCAGCGAGCCCGGCGGCCACGCCGATTGCCACGCCTGCAGCGAGTGCGGCGGCACTCAAAATGCGTCTGCGATTGATCATGTAGTCTGCTCCCAACCTTGAACCACGAGCAAAGCCACCACCCGCCCTCAGGACGACCCGGTGAACACTTTGCCCAAACTCTGCGGTGCCTTGAGCGTCAGCCCCGAACCGCTCCGCGAGATCAGCACCAATACGCCAATCGTGGCGAGATAAGGCAACATCGAAAGGATCTGCGCATCGATCTTGAGGCCAAATCCCTGTGAATGAAGCTGCAAAATGCTGATCCCGCCGAACAAAAACGCGCCTGCCAGCACACGGAACGGGCGCCATGCGGCAAAAACGACCAGCGCGAGCGCGATCCAGCCGCGACCTGCCGTCATGCGCTCAACCCAGAACGGCGTCTGCACCAGGCTCAGATAGGCGCCGCCGAGCCCCGCCATGCCACCGCCAAAGGCCAGCGCGAGCAGCCTGACCCGCACCACTGGATACCCGATGGCATGCGCCGCGTCGTGATTCTCGCCGACTGCGCGCAGGATCAGCCCGCCGCGCGTGCGTTCGAGGAAAAGATGCACGCCGATGGCCAGCAGCAACACCAGCAGCATCAGCGCATCGACACCTGCAAAGAACCGCCCGGGCAATCCAAAGCTGTCAAACCGCGGAAATGCGCCGGCCGTCTGCCCCGTGTAGCCGGCACCAAACAAGGCGGAGAGGCCAAGCCCGAACAGTGTCAAAGCCAGTCCCGTCGCCACCTGGTTTGACAGCAACACTTGCGTCAGCAGCCCAAACAGCAACCCCATCAGCGCGGCGGACAGAATTGCCGCCAGAAATCCGATCAAGTAACTGCCGGTCGAAACCTTTGCTGCAAAGCCTGCAAACGCGCCGATCACCATCATGCCTTCAACGCCCAGGTTCAGCACGCCGGACTTCTCGACGACAAGTTCTCCAAGCGCTGCAAGGATCAACGGCGTGGCTGCCACCAGCAGTCCGGTCAGAATGCCGGCGATAAGATCGAACGGCATCAGGCAGTCTCCATCGAGCGGCCGATGCGGATGCGGTGGGTGACAAGCACGTCCGTCGCCAACAGGAAAAACAGCAGCAAACCTTGGAATACCGACGTGGTTGCCGATGGCAGTCCCATCGTGATCTGTGCCGTCTCACCGCCAATAGACGTCAGCCCCAGCAGCAGTCCGGCCGCCAGAATACCCAACGGCTGCAACCGGCCAAGAAACGCGACAATGATTGCCGAAAAGCCATAGCCGGACGGCAATTGCGGCACCAGTTGCCCGACAGGGCCGGCCGCTTCGAACACACCTGCGAGCCCCGCAAGCCCACCGGAAATCGCAAAACAGAGCCACACCACGTGCCGCTCCGGAATGCCCGCAAACGCGGCCGCGTGCGGTGCATCGCCATAAACGCGCGTGACAAACCCGAGCATGTGCCGGGTCACCAAGATGTGCGCGAGGACGGTCACCACTATGGCGATCAAAAAGCCGATGTGGGCACGCGTGCCGGCGATCAGTCCCGGCAGCAGCGCCGCTGGTTGAAACAACCGGCTCTCCGGGAAATTGAAACTCTGTGGATCACGCAGGGGCCCCTGCACGAGCAGGCCGAGCAACAGGATCGCCACGTAGACAAGCATCAGACTGGTCAGGATTTCATTGGTATTGAAGCGCGTGCGCAAAAACGCTGGAATGGCCGCCCACGCGATACCGCCAAGCGCGCCCGCACTCATCATCAGCGGCAACAGCCAAACGCCGCCACCCGGATAGGCCCACAACGCGACACTGCCGCCGGTGAGTGCCCCGATGGTGAACTGTCCCTCGGCACCAATGTTCCAGATGCCGGCGCGGAAGCCGATGGCGAGACCAGTGGCGATCAGGATCAACGGGGTTGCTTTGACGGTGAGTTCGGCAAGCCCACGGATGCTGGTCAGCGGGGTGACGAAAATGGTCATGAGCGCCTTGGCTGGGTTCTTGCCCAACAACCAGAACAGCACGACGCCGGCGAGCAGCGTCAGCGCAAACGCAATAAACGGCGTCGCAAACAGCATCGTCCGCGATGGCTCACGCCTCGGTTCGAGGGCGATAAAAGCTCTAGACATGAGCGGCACCCGTCGCGTGCTGGCCGTCCGGCTCGGTGTCGATCAAGGGCCCACCCATCGCCCGCCCGAGCCCTTCAACCGTCAGCGCCCCAACCGGCTTGGCTTCGGTCAGCCGTCCACCGGCGATCACGGCAATGCGGGTTGAAATCTGGAACAACTCGTCGAGGTCCTGGCTGATGATGACGACGGCTGCGCCCCGCTCTGCCAGCGTCAAGATCGCCTGATGGATCGCCGCAGACGCCCCCGCGTCAACGCCCCACGTGGGTTGACTGGCGATAAAGACCTTGGGTTCTGTCAGCACTTCGCGACCGACCACGTACTTCTGCAGATTGCCGCCCGAGAGGCTGCGTGCGCTGCCCTCCACACCGGCGGTTCGCACATCAAAGTCTGCAACGATCAAGTCTGCCCGTGCGCGCGCAGCACCCCAATCAATCATGCCGGACCAGCTTACCGTGCGCGATGACAGCAGCACATTCTCGACCAGTGACAGACCGGGCACGGCACCATGACCCAGCCGCTCTTCCGGCACAAAGGCGCATCCGCGTGTGCGCCGTTCGCGTGGGCCATCGTGTCCTGCTGGCGCGCCATCAAGCACAATCGTTGCAGGTTCAGCCACCAAGCGCTCGCCGAGCAACGCTTCCATCAACTCGGTCTGTCCGTTGCCAGCAACACCGGCGATGCCCAGCACTTCACCGCCACGCACGTCGAAGCTGATCTCCGCCAACGCGGTGCCGAACGGTGCCGCCGGCGGCAGGCTCAAGTTGCGAACAGACAGTCGTACGGGGCCTGCGGCACCGGCGCTGCGCTTGGGTTCAGCCAGCGTCGTGCCGATCATCATTTCTGCCAGGCTGCGCGCGCTCTCAGTGCGCGGATCGCATGTGGCGATGACACGCCCGCCGCGCATGACGGTGGCGCGTTCGCACAGCGCGCGGATCTCGTCCATCTTATGCGAGATGTAGAGAATTGAACGCCCCTCGGCTGCGAGCGCTCGCAACGTCTCGAACAGCTTAGCCGCTTCCTGCGGTGTCAGCACCGACGTGGGTTCGTCCATCATGATCAGCCGCGGGTTCTGCAGCAGGCAGCGGACGATTTCGATGCGCTGGCGCTCGCCGACCGATAACGCACCGACCCGCCGCGCCGGGTCGATCTCAATGCCATAGCCGCGCGAGACTTGTGCAATGCGCCCGGCCAGATCGCCGCGCGCTGCTGCGGCCGGCAAACCCAACGCCACGTTCTCAGCCACTGTCAGGGCCTCAAAAAGAGAGAAGTGCTGGAACACCAGACCGACGCCCAGCGCTCGGGCTTCGAGCGGCTTGCGGGGGGCATACGGCACGCCGTCAAAACTTATCGACCCGGCATCGGGTGTCACCAGCCCGTAGACCATCTTCACCAGGGTGGATTTGCCCGCGCCGTTCTCGCCCAGCAGCGCATGGATCTCGCCCCGTCCGACGGTCAGCGATACGGCATCGACCGCCTTGACGCCCGGGTACGACTTAGACAGCCCGCTGATGACGAGCAAAGGCGTCGATACAGACACAGCCACTCCCCTATTTGCGCCGCCGCGGCCTGTTTTTGCCTGTTGCGGCTGGTCCTGGCAGACCGGTAGACGGCCCGCAGGCCGAACTCAAGCCAGATAGCAGCAGTCGTGAGCGTTGCAGCCTACCGCGTGATGGGCCTTTAGGTGGAGTTTGGGGCAGGGACGAGGGACGGAGCCGCGTCCTTAGGACAGATCGCAAAATAGCTGAATCGTGATCTGTGTGCGTGCGACCGTGTGACTCGGCTGTATGGGATTCCTTGTCCCGGCGAACAGTCGTACGCCGTTGCATGATCGACAGACAAGCCATTCGGCAAAGATGGGATGCCGTCGGGTCCAAACTCGATGAGCGGGGTCGGCGGTTGTTCGCGGCGGCCGAGGTGCAGGCTGCTGGTTATGGCGGCCTCAAGATCGTCTCTGAGATCACGGGTATCGCGCGATCGACGATCAATCGGGGCGAGGATGATCTTGACGCGCCACCGTTGGCAAAAGGCGAAGTGCGTCGCGCTGGCGGTGGACGCCGGGCGGTGGCCATGCTCGATCCTGGCCTCATCCCTGAACTTAAACGGATCGTCGATCCCGCAACGCTCGGCGATCCGATGCGACCGTTGATCTGGGTGTCGAAGAGCATGGACAAACTTGCCGCTGCGTTGACGGCTTTGGGGCACCCGGTCAGCGGCGATACGGTCGCGCGTGAGTTGGTCAAGCTCGGCTTCTCACGACAGTACAATCGCAAGGCCGAAGAAGGCTCGAAACACCCGGATCGCAATGCACAGTTCGAGTACATCAACACCAAAATCCTTGCCGCACAGGCACAACTTCAACCTGTGATCTCTGTCGACACCAAGAAGAAAGAGCTGATCGGCAACTTCAAGAACGGCGGCTCGGACTTGCGCCCGAAAGGTGATCCACGACGTGTCAGTGTCCACGACTTCATGGATAAAGAGCTGGGTAAGGTCGCGCCCTATGGCGTCTACGACGTCACTGCCAACACCGGCTTCGTCTCCGTCGGCATCACCAGCGATACGGCGGAGTTTGCTGTTCAATCGATCCGCACATGGCTCGAACGCATGGGACGGCCGCGGTATCCGAAAGCCCGCGCGCTGACGATCACTGCTGATTGCGGTGGCTCGAATGGCGCACGAGTGCGGCTGTGGAAGGTGGAGCTGCAAAAACTCGCCGACGAGACCGGGCTCGCGCTGCATGTCCATCACTACCCGCCGGGCACATCGAAGTGGAACAAGATCGAACACCGGATGTTCTGTCACATCCAGCAGAACTGGCGCGGGCGGCCGCTGACGGATCGCCTTGCAGTCGTCGAGCTGATCGGCGCAACCACGACAAAAACTGGACTGAAAATTGACTGCGCCGTTGATACGCGAACCTATCAAAAGGGCATCAAGGTCAGCGACGCCGAGTTGGCGGCGGTCAAGCTTGCCGGCGATGACTTCCATCCCGAATGGAACTATACAATCAGCCCACGAAGACAAGATAACCTGTAGCGGTTATTTTGCGATCTGTCCT
>JANNEU010000133.1:0-3727 GCA_031379035.1 Hyphomicrobiaceae bacterium
TGTCGTCTTGACAGTGGGACGCCGCCTGGATTTCCAGCTCGCCTTCGGATCACCAGCGGTTTTCGGTTCGGCAAAGTTCGTGCGCATCGGCGACGTTCCCGGCGAGCTTCGCGACAACCGGCGCGGCGCGGTCGAGATACAGGCTTCGGTCGGCGCGGCACTTCGGGCGATCGTCGAGACCGCCGGAAATCGGCGCTCGTCTGTCGATCAGACCTGGGCTGGCAAACTACGCGCCGGGCATATGGAACGGGCCGCCAAACTGCGCCGCTCGATGGCGGCGACGCCGGAGGGCAGCGACGGACGCCTGCATCCCAACAAAGTCTTGGCAGCGATTCAGGACCGCCTGGGCGACAACGCCATCGTCATCAACGACGGTGGTGATTTCCTTGCGTTCGGGCGCGTCGGCCTGTCGGCGCCGGCGATGCTCGATCCGGGGCCGTTCGGTTGCATCGGGGTCGGCGTCCCCTACGGCATTGCGGCCGCCCTCGCATTTCCTGATCGCAACGTGCTGGTCGCCACGGGTGACGGCGCGTTCGGATTCAATGCCATCGAGATCGATACAGCCGTTCGCCACAAGGCGCCGGTGGTCATCGTCGTGGCCAACAACGGGGCATGGCAGATCGAGGTCCACGATCAGAAGGTGACCCACGGCAAGGTCGTCGGCACCAAGCTGCAGTTCTCTGACCATGCCGCCATGGCCCGCGCGTTCGGAATGCACGGCGAGCGGGTCGAGAAACCGGAGGAACTCGGCCCGGCGCTGGATCGCGCCTTTGCCAACCGCCCTGCACTGGTTGATGTCGTGGTGACGCCGGAAGCAATTTCGTCGGATGGCAAGACCGGGCTTGCCTGGGTGCCAGACCTGCAGCCGCTCGCCGCCTGGGACGACGCCGAGCGCAAATGGCGTCAGGGTAGTCAGTAACCGTTCCCCAATTTGGCTGTCAGTGTTATGCGGAAGACAGCTGCATCACGATGCGGCATGTTCATTCTGGCTACGTTGAGCGAGGCAATCTCCCAGATCTACCGGCCACGCCGATGATTGGATTCACGTTTTGGCAGTTGCGGGGCCAGTCACTGATTGGCCTCGGCCCAAACCCAGTTGCAGAATTTTCGAATTTTAGGTGCGTTCTGATCGCGTGTTCGACAGCACAGAAAGTGCATCTCTCGGCGGATGCCGCGAAAACGGTCTCCGCCAAATCGGACAAGGCTTCCAGCGGCAAGTTCTGCCTCGGCAAACCGTAGCGTCTCCAGAGCGACGCCGAGCCCCTGTACTGCGGCGGCGACGACCAAGGAGCCGCGATCGAACGATGGTCCTGATGGTGCGGTTGGTATCGCTAGACCGTTTAGTCGGAACCAATCGGACCATCGCACAGGGCTTAAAGACGAGTCCAGACGGGTCATGCGCTCGACATTATGCGCTTTAGAGGGCGAGTGCGCTTTGGCATATTCGGCGGAACAAAGGGCGGCGATCTCCTCCGTTCCGAGAGGTTGAACCGTCAGCCCCGAATTTTTGCGGACAGAGCCATAGGCGACGACAATGTCGATCTCATCGTGGCGAAGCAAGTCGAACGGCTCGGCGCTGGAAGACATCCGAATGTTGATTGCAGAATTATGCGCCAGAAAACTCGGCAGGCGCGGACCGAGCCATTTCGCCGCAAAGCTTGGGGTGCAATGGACGCGTAAGTCTTGTTTGCTTGTAGCTGGGCTCAGTTCAGCGCAAGCCGCATGGATAATGTTAAACGCCTGAGACAGAGCGGCCAGCAGTCGCTCCCCATCCGTGGTCAGGATGACTTGTCTACCGGCACGGACGAACAAGGGGCGGCCGAAATGCTGTTCCAGGGCACGGATTTGATGGCTGATCGCCGACGGCGTAAGGCGCAACTCTTCGCTTGCCCTGGCAAAGCTGCCAAGACGTGCAGCTGCCTCGAAGGCGCGCAGGGCATGCAAGCTCGGGATACGCTGCACAAATCGTCTCCATGAATTTGATTCACCTATTGGTGAAAAGACCTCGTTTGTCAAAACCCATATCGCGTGTCCAAAGGTAAGGCCTGCGCCATTCACCGCATAACCTTCTTGAGGTCCGCTATGCTCGAAGATGATCATGATCAGCCTGTTGCCATTGATCTTCCGCCGGATAGCGCAGGTCGCAAGCGCATCTCGATCTATCAACCTGAGACGGCCGGTCAGATCTTCCCGGAAACACCTGAGTTTGCGAACTTCGCGGAGGAGCGCGCCTATCGCAAGCAGCACCTCGTCGCGGCATGCCGCGCCTTTGCGATCCACGGCTTCGACTACGGTTTCGCTGGACACTTGACTGTGCGCGATCCTGAACGCCCGGAACTCTACTGGACCAACCCGATGTGCGTGCACTTCTCGCAGGTGAAGGTGTCCAATCTCGTCCTGGCGGACCACAAAGGCAACGTCATCGAGGGCCGTCACGCTCTGAACCGTGCGGGATTTGTCCTGCATGGTGCCGTTCACGAGGAGTACCCTGAAGTCATGGCGATGTGCCATGCGCATACGGTTTACGGCACCGCGTGGTGCGCGACAGGGCGCCCCTTGGACATGATCAGCCAGGACGCCGCCGCATTCTACAAAAGCCATGCCGTCATTGGGGCATCGGCGGGGGCCGTGGCCGTTGAGCAGAAGAGCGGTGTATCGGTGGCAAGGGAGATCGGCCGAAACCGCGGCGTCCTGCACCAGAACCACGGCCTGCTTACGTCAAGCCACCACAGCATCGACGACGCTGCGTTCTGGTTCATTGCACTCGAACGCGCGTGCAAGCAGCAACTGCTGATCGAGGCCACCGGCATCAAGCCGCAGCTTCTGTCCGAGAAGACCGCCAAGTACAGCCGCGAGCACGTCGGTAGCGACTACATCGGCTGGCTGCATTTCCAGACCCTCTACAGCCATATTGCTGCGACCCAGCCGGACATGTTTGAATAGCAAACACCGAGGCTAAGGGGACTGGTCACGCCTGAGTACAATCTTCAAATGCACCGGAGCGAGATCATGGATACACGTGCGTTCGAGGCGTCGCTGAAGGTCGATGGCTACACCGAAATCGAAAACAAAACCTATGCTCCAAGCCCCGCGAATGGCGAACATGGCCATCATTTCTCCGTTCGCGGCCTCGTGCTCGATGGTACCTTCACGGTCATTCGCGGCCGCACGGCTGTGACCTACCGGACCGGGGAAGTTTTTGCGGTGGCCGAGGGCTGTCTTCATTGCGAGGAGATTGGCCCCGCCGGCGCGCGTGTTCTTGTCGGCTGCAAGTATTGACAGACGGCGCCTTGCTCCTCGTCATTCGCGTCGCTGGCAATCTCGCGCGTTCAAGGATCGCGGTTCACAGCGCCGGGGTTCTGTATTCCAACTTCACGTCGCCGCAGGCGGACTCTCATGCCAGACTTATTCTCGCCGTTCACGCTCAAAGGCGTGACGTTGCGTAATCGTATAGCGATGTCGCCGATGACCATGTACCGTTCGACCGACGGCAAAATGTCAGACTTCCACGTCATGCTGTTGGGGTCGAGAGCCGCTGGCGGCTTTGGTTTGGTGTTTCCCGAACAGATCGCGATCCAGCCCGATGGCCGCACCAGCACGGGATGCGCCGGCATCTGGGACGACCTGCAGAAGGAGAGCCTGGGCCGGGTTGTTCAAATCATCAAGGATATGCAGTCTTTAGGGGTTCCCACATCGCGCGCTTTGACGCTATATGTTTCTAAATCTG
>JANNEU010000161.1:0-9667 GCA_031379035.1 Hyphomicrobiaceae bacterium
TCAGCGCCCTCCGCCACCAGCTGCTCGCCATGCGCCACCGCGCGCGCCGCGTCGAAATGCTGACCACCATCGGAGAAGCTATCGGGCGTCACGTTGACGATGCCCATCAGGCGCGGCCGGTCGAGCGCCAGCCCGGCGAGCCGTGGGCGGCCGGCGCGCAAGGCTTCGAACATGTCAGAGGCATTCAACGTGCGCCGGCCCCAATCGCGTTCGAAGAACTCGCCGAGCCCGGCGATGAAGCGATCGGTGCGCGCGCCGTTCCGCTCGATCACTTCGAGCGCGGTGAAGTCCAGCCAGCCGCCAGCCAACGGCATGCCGCCCCACACATCCTTGGCGGCGCGATGCAGCGCCGCCGGAAACAGGCCCAGCGGCCGTAGATAGATTTCACGCAGCATCGTGGCGATTACTCCGCCGTGCGGATGCCGGCCGGGCCACCCTGCACCTTCAGAGTGCTGACCTTGGTCAGCGGCGCGCCGGTGACGGTGCTGACCTTGATCACGTGCAACTCCGTTTCGGCCATGCACTGCACCAACAGCGTCTTGCCGTTTGAGCTCCAGGCGAGGCCCTGGCACCACTTGCCAACCGCCACCTGGCCGATCTCGGTGAGCTTGTTGCCAGCCGTTTTGTAAAGCTTCACCAAACCCGCTTCGTTAAAGAACGGCGAGGCCTTCGGCTTGTTTGACCCGTTCATGACCGAGACTGCAGCGAGCCGTCCGTCCGGCGACAGCTTGATGCCCTCTGGTGTCTGGCCGACACTGACGGTGGTGGCCACGCGTGGCGGCTGGACCTTGAGATCGATGAGGCTGATGGTGTCGCTGTCGCCACCGCCACGGCCGATGTTGGCGACGACGGCGAAGTCGCCGCTTCTCGCCACGTCCAAGCCGTAGGGGCGCAGGCCGGCGTTGATCTCGCGCTTGCTGAGTGCAACCTTGCTGCCATCAATCTCCAGCATGACGAGCTTGTTGGCGGTCTCGCCATCCATTGTCACCAGCGCCGACTTGCCGTCGGGCAGGAACGAGACGGCGCTCGGCCCGCTCTTCTCGTTGCCAAGATCGACCTTGCCAGCGACCGTGACCTTGTCACCCTCGATGGTGAGAATTGAGATTGTGCCCTCGCCACGGTTGGCAACCAGCGCCAGTGTTCCCGTCTTGTTGACAGAAACGCCGGCTGCACCTTTGCCAACCGTCAACGTGGCGACCACCTTGGGCGGTGTTGCGGGCGCAGCCGTTGTGCCCCGCACGGCCTTGACCAAGCGTTGGGCCAGCGAGACCTGCAGCGACTGCATGTCGATGACCGTCAGCTTGTCGTCCCAGACGCGTTTGGTCCCATCGGCCGGGTCAATCTTCTCGGCCGACGTCACCAGCGCGATGTGCCCATTGGGCGTCACGGCGACCGATGTGGGCGGGCCGACGACACTGGCCGGAACATCGAGGCTGGCGACGATCTTGGGCGGGTTGGTGCCGATATCGATGAACGTCACCGTGTCCTTGCCGTCCTTGACGGTTTGCACAACGCCATCAACCAGTCTGACCTTGCCGTCGTTCGCCGATACGGCGATCTGCGCCGTCGCTGCCGCTGTCATCAGCGCCAATGCGCCGACGCTACCTGCCAATGTTCCAACACGCATGCCGGGTCTCCCTTTTGAACAACCGAGCCGCTACATGCGGGCTGGCCGCGTGCGATGCAAGGCCAAGAAAGCAGCTGTGCGGCCCTAAGGCGGCGTCTTGCCCTCCCGCTTGTCCTCCCTTGGTGCATCGAGAGTGCATTGCACCCATCCGGAAAATCCCCGACGGTGCCGTGCAGCATGAAACCCACTTTTCCGGCACACGCACACCATGCGCTTTTTCTTCCCCGACGTGCCCGCGATCCCCGTGCCGGACGGTCATCGGTTTCCGGTGGGAAAGTACGCCGCCCTGCGTTCTGTCATCGACAGCGAGCGCATTCTTGGGCGTGCGGCCCTTGTCGCGGCCACGCCGGCCACACGCGCCGATCTCCTGCGGGCGCACGCCACAGACTATGTTGATGCCGTGTTCGCCGGCACGGTTGCACCCGATGCCATGCGCCGCATCGGTCTGCCCTGGAGCGAGATCCTGGTGGCCCGGTCGTGCGCCACGGTCGGCGGCGCTATCGATAGCGGGCGGGCGGCGCTTGCGTCGGGTCTCTCCGGCCAACTCGCCGGCGGCACACATCACGCGCATCGCGACTTCGGGTCCGGTTTCTGCGTCTTCAACGATCTGGCGATCGCGACGTTGACGCTGCTCGAAGACGGCGCTGTTGACCGCGTCGCTATCGTCGATACGGACGTGCATCAGGGCGATGGCAACGCGGCCATCCTCGGCACCGATGCGCGCGTGCACGTGCTCTCGGTGCAGGGCGCGCGGAACTTTCCATTCCGCCGCGTGCCGTCGACGCGCGACATTGATCTGCCCGACGGGACTGGTGACGCGGCCTATCTCGCCGCCCTCGATGATGCCTTGGCAGAGGTCGCAGCCTTCCGGCCGGACCTGGTCTTTTTTCTCTCCGGTGCCGACCCGCTCGCTGAAGACCGCTTGGGGCGGCTGTCGCTCACGCACGACGGCCTCATGGCGCGTGATCGCTTGGTGCTGGAGACTTTCAAAGCGCGCGGCGTGCCGGTGGCTATCGCCATCGGTGGTGGCTATGCCGAACCGATTTCAGCGTCGGTGGCGGCCTATGCCAATACCTTCCGCGTTGCGGCGGACATTTGGAAGCTTGGCTGATGCGCGGCCGCTATTGGTGCACTTCCGCCACAAGCGCGGCCTGACCCACAGCTGTTGTCGCGCGCGCCGTTGGCATGTGCGCCGTCTCGTGGGTATGACTTTGGCTTCGGTCTTCTTGATCCCCTCCCCGATCCGCTTGGAGTTTGTTCCATGACCCGCTTCTTGATTTCGAGCCTCGCACTCGCGCTCATCGCGTTTTCGCCGCTGGCGGCCACCGCCCAGCAGTCACCTGCCAAAAAGCCTGCCGCCACCGCGCTGCCGAAGGCGGGCCCTGGCGAGAAAGTCTGTCGCCACAAGTTCCCGGACGGCACGCCGCAAGCCTGGGTCTGCAAGAGCGCAGAACCCTGCTGCGCCTGGGACGAGATCAAATACGTGAAGTGCGGTTCCGTGGTATTTAAGTGCCTGTGATTCGCGGCGCGCGCGACTAGGTCTGCAGCCCCCGGATACGTTAGAAAGCGGCCGGGGGTTTTTCAATTGATGCGATCACGTCTTGATGTCATGCGTGCGCTTGCGATGCCCGCGTTGGGCTTGAGTGAACGCGCTGTCATTGCGCTGCTCATTGCCGGTTACGCAGCTCTTCAGATCCTGCAAATCGCCAATCATCAGCCGTGGCACGATGAGTATCAGGCGTGGCAGATCGCTTTTGACTCTCCCACGCCCGCTGATGTGCTTCGCAATATCCGTTTTGAGGGCCACCCGCCGGTCTGGCACCTGCTGTTGTGGTCGGCGCAAAAGATCTCGCGCGATGTGGCGACCTTGCAGGTGGTGCAGGCGGCGGTCTCGATTGCCTGTGGTGCCATCATTTTAGGCGCCGCGCCGTTTCCTGTGTGGCTCCGCGCGCTGGTGTCGCTCAACTATTTCGTGGTGTTCGAGTACGGCGTGATTGCGCGCCCCTACGGGATAGCCATGCTGTTGATGCTGACGGCGCTGACGTTGTGGCGCAGTCCATTGGCGTGGATTGCGCTCGCGGTTATCCCGCTGATGAGCTTTCATTCGGCGTTGCTGGCCGGTGTTCTCGCCGTTGAACGACTGACCAATCCCGGTCGGGAGACACGTCACCAAGGCGCTGCCGGCCTCGTCCTGTTTTGCGCGGCTAACCTGCTGGCGCTCTATTTCGAATGGCCCGATCCTCAAACCATCCCAGCCTTGCGCCCTGCGGAGGATGTGGGCCTGGTTGCACGTTTCATCTGGTTCTTATGGGGTTCGGGCGCCCTCTTGTTTCCTGCGACGCACATGGGCGGCTGGTACTTTAGTGGCGCTGAGTTGCCGCGTATCATCGCCGGGTTTCTGGCCGGTGTGATGCTGCCGTTCCTGCTGTGGCAACTGACGCAGGGGCGTGCATTGCGACGTCTGATGGTGTTCGGCTTGTTTGCCTTGCTCGCTGGGTTTTCCTTGTTCGTGTATCCGACGCGGATCCGGCATGCCGGCATCATCATTTTACTGTTGATCGCGTTTGCCTGGATTGATGCGCAGCGCGGCGGCGCTGTGACTTCGCTGTTTTCACGGTTCTCGGCGTGGATGGCGGCGATGGCGGTGCTCGTCGGTGGGCTCGCGTTGTCGCAGCCGTTTTCCTACGATGGCCACGTTGCTGCGGCCGTGCGCGCACAAGTCCCATCGGGTGCGGCCATTGTCACCGATCCACCGAGCCAGATCCTGTCGGCCCTCAACGGGACTCCGACCTTCAACATCCGCAAATCCTGCCGTGAAACGTTCCTGCGCTGGAACATGCCCAAGCCGCTTGACTTGACCGTCCAACAACTCGACCGCAGTCTGCGGACAGCTGCCAAACAGGCGGGCGGGCGTATTTTTGTTGTGTCGTGGTTTGATCCCTTTCCCAGCACGCCGGAGGATACAACACCGGTCATTATCGGAGGCCTGAAGCTAACGAGCGCGTTACAAGAACCCGAGCTGAGTTACGAAGGGCTCGACGTGAAGGTGCTCGGCTCCTGGCCCTTTGATCGCATGCGCACCAAGCGCTACTTGCTGCAGATCGACGTGCCGGGGACCACACCGGCGGGCGTTTCCATCGCTACGCGTTTGCCGATGTGTCCGGGCTGAGCCTCACGCGGCCCGGAACAACCGCACGGCCTCGTCGCATTCGAACAGATACAGCAGCGTGCGCAATGCTTGCCCGCGCGGCGTCAGCAGCTCCGGATCGCGATTGAGGATCAGCGTCGCGTCATCGCGCGCTGCGGCCAGAAGGTCCGTAAAATTAGGCACATCCGCCACGCGGAACTCCGGCGCACCCGATTGCCGCGCGCCCATCACCTCGCCGCCGCCGCGCAGCTCCAAGTCCTTCTCAGCGATAACGAAACCGTCTTCCGTGTCGCACATCATCTTGAGGCGCGCTGCTGCCGTCTCACCCAGCGGGGCTTTGTGCAGCAGCATGCAGTAGCTTTGCCGCTCGCCGCGGCCGACGCGCCCGCGCAGCTGATGCAATTGGGCTAGTCCGAACCGCTCGGCGTGCTCAATCACCATCACCGACGCATTCGGCACGTTGACGCCGACTTCGATGACGGTCGTTGAGACCAGAATTTTTAGCTTGTCGGCGGAGAACTCAGCCATAACCGCATCTTTTTCGGACGGTGCCATCGCGCCGTGCATGAGCCCGACCTGATTGCCGAAAAACTGCTTGAGATGCGCCCACCGCTCCTCCGCCGCCGCCAGCTCCGACACCTCCGAGCTTTCGATGAGTGGGCATACCCAATAGACCTGCGCGCCCGTGGCGATGGCGCGCTTTAACGCATCCACCACGTCGTGCAGCCGCTCCAACGCTGGTGCTGTCGTTTTGACCGGCTTGCGCCCCGGCGGCTTCTCGTCCAGCCGCGATACGTCAAGATCGCCGTAGTGCGTCATCAGCAAGGTGCGCGGGATCGGCGTTGCCGTCATCACCAGCACGTTGGCGCCACCGTCGCGGCCCTTTGATTGCAGCGCCAGCCGCTGGTGCACACCGAAGCGATGCTGCTCGTCAATCACGGCGAACGCGAGATCACGGTACTCGACATCCGGCGAGAACAGCGCATGCGTGCCAATGAGAATATCAATGTCGCCAGATGCGAGGTGCTGCAACACAAGGTCGCGCGCCTTGCCCTTCTCGCGGCCGGTCAGCACCGCTAGCCGCAAACCACACTTCTCCGCCAGCGGCGCAATCGTTTCCAGATGCTGCCGCGCCAGCACTTCGGTGGGTGCCATCAGTGCGGCCTGTCCACCGGCTTCCACCGCAATCGCCATCGCCATCAGTGCAACCACCGTCTTGCCGGCACCCACGTCGCCCTGCAGCAGCCGCAACATGCGATGCGGGGCGGCCATGTCGGCTTCGATCTCTTTCAGCGAGCGCACCTGCGCGCCAGTGAGAGAATAGGGAATGGCCTTCGCGAGCGCTTTGCGGATCTTACCATTGCCGGTGATGGCGCGCCCGCGTTGGGTCTTCTGCCCCCGCCGCACGAGCCCGAGCGCTAGCTGTCCCGCCAGCAATTCGTCAAACGCCAGCCGTTGCCGTGGCAATGAGCCCGGCGACACATCCCCCGCATCCGTCGGCCGATGCAACCGCAGCGCCGCCGAGCGGTGATCGGGCCAGTCGCGGGCGGCCAGCCATGCTGGATCAAGCCACTCCTGCACTTCTGGCATCTTGTCTGCTGCCTGCCGGGTGGCTTTCTGCAATACTTTGCCCGACAACCCCGCCGTCAGTGGATAGATCGGTTCCAGCATGGGCAGATCGTCGCGCTTTTCCGGCGCAACAATGTAGTCCGGATGCGTCATCTGCATCTGGTCGTTGTAACGCTCGATGCGGCCCGACACGAACCGGATCTCGCCCACCGGCAACTGCCGCGTGACAAAGCTGTGCTCGGCGTGGAAGAAGATCAGCTCCAGCTTGCCTGTCTCGTCTTCGGCGGAGACTTTGTAGGGCGCTTTGGTGTTGCCGCGCGGGCTCGGCTTGTGCTTGAGAATGCGCACTTCCAGCGTGACGATGGTGCCGGGGATGGCGGTGGAAATCGTCGGTGTCGCGCGCCGGTCGATCACACCCGTCGGCGTGTGCCAGACCAGATCGACCACCCGTGGCTCGGTGATTCCCGGTGGCAGCCTGAGCGCCTTCCGCAGCAATAAATCCACGCGTGGCCCGATCCCGGAAATCGATTGGGCAGACACAAACAGCGGGTTCAAGATGGCGGGACGCATGGTGCAGGTTTAGGGCATGCAGCATGCGGCGGGCAACCGACGGATTGCACGATAGTGCGTCACACTGTGGACAGTCAGTCGCAGTCAGCTAACCCTACAACTGTCACCCACGTGCCCTTGCCCGCGACCGGCGACCCTGCGTATACCAAGGCTCGTGAGCCCATCAGGGCGCGCAGCTGATCTATCGTCACCCCGTGGCTTTTTGCCTCCGGGGCATGATCCGTTTGGAGGCAAGAAAGCCCCGATGTCCACCGACACCAACCCCGACCTCGCCACGCGGCGTCGCAAGGCGCTGTACCGCGCGAACTATCGCGGCACGAAGGAAATGGATTGGCTGCTCGGCAAATATGCTGAGGCGACGCTGCCAACGATGGACGACGCCGCACTGACCGCGTTCGAGACCTTCCTCGCGTTGCAAGACCCGGACCTGAACATCTGGATCCTCAACCCGGCGCGCATCACGGCACCTGAGTTCGCGCCATTGGTCGATGCCATCCGTACTTTCCACGCCATCGACAACACGCTTGACCAACCGATGACAGGAACTGAGCGATGAGCATTGGCGGCGCGATCGCGGGCTCCAAGCTCGAACAGTTGGCCGGCGTCCCCGAGGGGCACGACGCGCTGGTGCTCGGCCGCATGGCGCTGGCAGCGTCCGCGCGCTCCGACGGCGAGGCGCCGTTGCTGATCCACGTGGCCCGCGACGACCGCCGCCTCGAAGCCCTCGCCAGTGGCATCGCGTTCTTCACGCCGGCAGTGAAGACCATCGCCTTCCCCGCCTGGGATACCGTGCCTTATGATCGCATTGGCCCGCACGCCGACATTATCGCTCGCCGCATCACCACGCTCTCGCGTCTCGCCATCACCACCACACGCAAAGACCCGACCATTCTGCTGACGACGGCGAACGCCATCATCCAGCGCATGCCGCCGCGCGCCTTCGTCAAGCAAGCCTTGCGCCCGCTCGCCGCCGGCCAGCGTGTGGACATGAACCGCCTCATCACGCGGCTCTCGCAGGCCGGCTACCAGCGCACCGGCACCGTGCTCGAAGCCGGCGACTTCGCTGTGCGCGGCGGCATCGTCGATCTCTATCCGCCCGGCCGCCAGTCCCCTGTGCGGCTCGATTTCTTCGGCGATACGCTGGAGAGCATCAAGAGTTTTGACACCGAAACGCAGCGTTCTGCCAAGGTCGTGCCCAAACTGATGCTCATGCCGATGAGCGAAATCCCGTTCGGCCCCGACGCCGAAAGCCGCTTCCGGCAGAACTACGTTGCCATCTTTGGTCCGGCCTCCGACGGCGACCCGCTCTACACCGCCGTCAGTACCGGCAGCCGCTATCCGGGGCAGGAGCACTGGCTGCCGCTGTTCCACGAAAGCCTGGAGACGCTGTTCGACTATGCGCCCGATGCGCCCCTCAGCTTCGATCACTTGACCGACCAGGCCATCGCCGAACGTCATACGCAGATCACTGAGCACTATCAGGCGCGCATGGAAGCGCGTGAAGTTTCAAGCTTCGGTGCCGATCCCTACAAGCCTGTCGCGCCCGAACGGATGTTCCTCACTGAAAGCCTGTGGGCCGCAGCGCTCAAGGGCAAAACGGTCCATCAGTTCTCGCCCTTCGAAACGGCCGACGTGGCCGGCGCGCGCACCGTCACCTCATTTGGTGGCAAGCAGGGCCGCAGTTTCGCTGCCGAACGCGGTATTGAAGGCAAGTCGGTGTTCGACGCGCTGCGCGGACACATCCGCAACCAGCAGGCCGAGAAACGCCGCGTTGTCGTCGCTGCGTGGACGCAAGGCGCGCGCGAACGCCTGTTCGCCATTCTCCGTGACCACGGCATCCACCCCAACGAACTGGTGCGCGTCGATACGTTGCTCGACGCCGAAAAGCTGCCCCCGCAAGCCATCGCCCTTGCCATTCTCGGGCTCGAACACGGCTTCGAGACGCCCGATCTCACCGTGATTGCCGAACAGGATGTGCTTGGCGACCGCCTCGTGCGTCCGCGCCGCAAGGCCCGCAAGGCCGCCGACGTCATCACCGAAGCCACCAGCTTGGCCGCCGGCGATTTGGTCGTCCATGCCGACCACGGCATTGGCCGCTTTGAAGGCCTCAAGACCATCACCGCGCTGGGCGCGCCGCACGACTGCCTCGAACTTGTCTACGCCGGCGGCGACAAGCTCTATCTGCCGGTCGAGAACATCGATCTGCTCTCCCGTTTCGGCTCGGAAGGCAACGAGGCCCAGCTCGACAAGCTTGGCGGTGCGTCCTGGCAGGGGCGCAAGGCCCGCCTAAAGGCACGGCTACTCGAAATCGCGTCCGAACTCATCAAGGTCGCAGCCTTGCGCCAGCTGCGCGAAGCGACGCCGCTTATTCCGCCCATGGGCAGCTACGACGAGTTCGTCGCGCGCTTCCCCTACGACGAAACCGAAGATCAAGCCGCGAGCATTGATGCCGTGCTCGCCGATCTCGCCTCCGGCAAGCCGATGGACCGCCTCATTTGCGGCGACGTCGGCTTCGGAAAGACAGAAGTTGCGCTCCGTGCGGCGCTGGTGGCGGCGCTGGGCGGCTACCAGGTGGCCGTCGTGGTGCCGACAACTCTGCTCGCACGTCAGCACTTCAAGACGTTTTCGACGCGCTTCGCAGGCCTGCCGGTGCGCATCGCCCAAGCCTCACGCATGGTCACACCGAAAGAACTGGCGGACGCCAAGGCTGAACTCAAATCGGGCCAGTTGGATATTGTCGTCGGTACTCACGC
>JANNEU010000237.1:0-2036 GCA_031379035.1 Hyphomicrobiaceae bacterium
AACCAGCGAAGCGGTATAGAACGGCCAGAAGAGCACGTGTAGGAGCGAATATACATGGAGGGTACGGATTTGTGTCTGACACTCTGAAGTGTTTTGGCATGCCCATCACCCCCAGCCGCGCGCGCGAGGAATGGCACCCGCAGGGACGAGCCCGGCGGTTCAGCTAGGCTAGATCGGCGCCATCAGCGCCGAGGCCTCTCCGACCCTGCGGAGCGGGTCGCGCCCGCGTTCTCGTGCGCCAAGTCCGTCAATGCCAAACACAGCTCTTACCGCCTGTGAGACCGGTTCTCCTCCCGCGCCAACTCCTGCCGCGCTGTGCTGACGCGATCGGCAAAGCGCTGCAAGCGCTCGACCACGCCGGCGTCGACGCCTCGCGCCGCTGCCGTCTCCGCAATCTGATTCAGCCGCCCAAAATGCCGCTCGATCATGCGCATGGCGTCGGCGGCTGGTGACCAGGCCGTCGCGAGGCTCGCTGCTGGCGCATGGTCCCAACCGCCGAGCTGCGCCACGCTGATGGCGATGCCATTGCCCGGCGATGTCGGCGGCACCAGCAGCCCTCGATAGTATACCCCCAGCTTACCCAAGGTCTCCGTGTTGGTGCCCGGCTGCTGGATGTCCAGCCGCACCACGATAGTTCCATTGGCCTGGTACATCGGCTGCAAGTCTCGCAACACGAGATTGCGCAGCGGCATGTTGGCAGCACGCATCTCCAGCGTCGTGCCATCGGTCGTAACGATGATGCCGGCATGCGGTGCTGCAACCGCCGGCCGCGCGACCTTCGCCACCGGCGGCGCCACAGCCTCCTCAATGTCGCGCAATGCCTCGATCAGTGCGTGCTCGTTCGTCCGCGTTGGCGGGGCCAGCGCGAAGCGCTGGCCAATCGTCTCCGCAATCGACTTGCCGCCGAGCGCTTCGATCGCACGGCCAAGATGCGTGCTCGCTGGCGGCAACGTCAGCACCAGGCTGTGCTCGGTCCAAGAGACGCCGATCTGCTTCAGCGCCGCCTGGACCGGCTCGGCCGCCGCAGCCATCCCTGCGACCCTGGCCGCGCGCTGCGCCAGCAGCGCCTCGATTGCCGCACGGCTGCCGCCGGGATCGGCCGCAGCTGGCGCATCAAGGGGCCTGAGCCAGGTCTTGCTCCCTGTGTCGAAGCTGAACCCAGCCTCGGCTGCCAACCGCACTGCGCCTCCATGATAGGCAAAGCTCAGCCGCCAGTGCGTCGCATCGGCATCGAGCGTCGTATGCATCCACCGCTCTGGGGCTTGGGCGACGTCCACGGACACACCCGCCATTAGTGACGGCGACGACTTGGCGACACCTGCATAAGCGCGGCGCGCCACAGCCCGCAGCGCCGCCCAGATGGTGGATGCCAGTGGGTGGCCCTTCGGCACCATGGCATGCGCGATCGCTGCTGGCCGCAGCCGGTGCCCCATCAGCTGCGCCATCCGCCGGGCAAGTCTTGCCGCCACTGCTGGCAGGTAGCCGATGTCTACCAGATCCTGCCGGATGAAGACGGCATCGCCAGCCTTGACCTCGCGCGCCGTGCGCGCGAAGGCCACGGCGGCGGCTTCTTCCAGCCGGTTCCAGGCATCGGACACGAGCAGACGGCGGGTTGTCAGCGTGGTCTGTGCGCGCTCACGTTCGGAGACCACCGCATCGATCCCGCGCCGCTTCCGGAACGGGCCTGTCGCGATGGCATTGGCGTGGGGATCCGACCGCGCCAGCATGACGGCGAGATCTTTGCCCCCGAGCTGGTCCTGCGACGCATAGATGGTCAATGCTCGGCGGTGCCGCGAGAAGGCGACATAGGCTTTGTGCCGGTCCATGCCGGAGGTGACCAGCACGTGGGCCGTATCGACTGTGGCCCCTTGAGACTTGTGGATGGTGGCGGCATAGCCGTGTGACACAGCAGCATAAGTCTCAGGTGTGATCGCCACCACCGCGCCGCTGTCCAATCGCACCGTCAACGCGTCCTGCGCTGCCGTCACGACGGTGCCGAGTGCGCCATTGTCGACTTGCACAGCACCGACCCTGGC
>JANNEU010000201.1:0-33594 GCA_031379035.1 Hyphomicrobiaceae bacterium
AGAGGATAGCACGTCGCGACACAGCCGTCACAGCGGCTCAAATCTCGACTACGGTGCCGGGTCGGATCGTTGCGAGCGCGGCCAAGACGGACGGAGTGCGCGGCTGCAAGTGCACCATCGCATTAGATGGGACCCGAACAATCAATACGGCAACAGGACGGCCGGTGATCACCTGTTGGAACCCGATATTCGTATCGACTGTGACCAGAACGTCAAAACGGCCGGCCATGGCATCGAGTAATTTGCCATTCGCCAGATGATGTAGGCCGGCATAGCGCGCCGATATGACTGTTCCGGCACCCGCCAGGTCGTGCCGAAGGGCCACCGGAACACATTCGTCGAGCAAAATGCGCACTCAAGCTGCCTTGGAATGCTCGGTGAAATGTTTCGAGGCTTCAGCCAGAACTGCCAAGACATGTTCGCGCGAAACTGACGGGAACTGTTCCAGGAAATAGTCAATCGAATAGCCAAGAGCCAGATGATCGAAGAACCCTTTCACCGGCACCCGCGTGCCATGAAAGCACGGCGTGCCAGACATCCAGTCGGGGCGAGAGGAGACGAGCGGATCGGGGAGGGTGGACATAGGTGTGCTCCGTTGCATGGCGAGAGGATAGCACGTCGCGACACAGCCGTCACAGCGGCTCAAATCTCGATCACGTTGCCGGGTTGGATAGTGGTAATGGCAATCAAAACCGCTGGCATGAACGGACGAAGATCACGCGACCTGTTCGATTGTGCGCGCATGACAATCACCGCGATCGTGCGGCCGGCAATGACGTTCTGATACTGAATGCTCTGATCGCACGTCAGCAACACATCGTAGCGCCCGGCCATAGCGGTCAGCAACTTGCCGTTCGTCAGATGTGCAAGGCCAGCAAATCGCGCCGTTTCAATCGTGCCTGCGCTGGCCAGATCGAAACGAAGGCGCTCTGGCACGCATGCGTCAAGAAGAACGCGCATAGGGTTCGTCACGCGGCCTTTGGGGCGTGCTCGACGATCTCTTTTCCTGCGAGTGCAATAACCGCAAGTGCATGCTCCCGCGAAACGCTGGGGAAATCGATCAAGAATTCTTCGAGCGGATCGCCAGCCGACAGATAGTCAAACAAGGTTTTTGCTGGCACCCGCGTACCATGAAAGCACGGCGTGCCTGACATCCAGTCAGGGCGGGAGGAGACGAGCGGATCGGGGAGGGTGGACATGACAGGCCTCGGGGACGGCACCAAAACGTGGGCATTCGCTTATCATATCGCGCGTGCACACCCAAAGGTTTTAACTTAGAATTGCACAATCGTTGGAAAAATCGTGTGCGTTGTGGTTTTATACTGACATTGCATTCGGCCTGACGCGCTGCTCGAGACGCGCTTGAGGCTGGTCACGGATCGGCGACGCTGGGCAACCAGTGAGCCGGTATGTGGAGCGCGGTGGAAACCGCTGACAAATAGCACCGGTCGCAGACGCGGTGACAAACTAATGGGCCTGAAAGCGGCACCGGGCTGATGCACCTGCAAGCGGTGACGAGCGAACAGGTGAGATGCTGACCTCAACACTCAGTACCAAGTCCTGAAAAGCAAGCGGGTGAAAGTTCCCGCGGCGGCGCCATCGCGTTGCACATTTTTTTTGCCGCGTCCGACTCCGGTAACCCGGAGCCGGCCGGACGCGGCGTTGTGCGCCGGCCGCCGCGGGCGGGGGCGGCGTATGCACGTCCATACGTTCAGCCGCACCGAAATTCAAAACTTCAATCACCCCCCCCCCACACGAAAGGCGTGACATGAAACTCGGCACCGATGTGAGATTGAGATCAGGCAGTTCATTGATGACGGTTTCTGGCATCCGCACCGACGGACACATCTATTGTATGTGGTTCGCGCGGGGGAAGGTGTCGCGAAAAGCTTTCCCCAAAGAGACGTTGTTCGTTGTGAAGCCGCCGACGCGGAAAGAACTTGAGGCGCAGCGCCGCGAAGAGGAAAGAGAGGAGGCACGCGAAGAGGCGGAACGTAAACTCCGCGTCAAAGCGTTGGTCGAAGAGATGTTCGGGCCCGAAGAAGAGGACGTGGGGGAGTGATAACGTTGAGCGATACGAATGACGCTGTTGTAGGTTGGGTTAGGTGTTGAGCAAAAGGCCCGACCTGTATTTTCTTTTTCGTCATGGCCGCGTCGTGCGGAGCACGCGGAGCGTGACGGCGGCCACCCAAGCAAGCCTGCCATTTTGCGAACGGAGTGGTCACGAACTCACGTCATATCGAGGCTTGGTTGACTACCTGTGCAGAACCGAAGCTTGCTTGGGTGGCCGCCTCCGCGGCCATGACGTAGAGAGAGTGGCGGTTCAAAGCAACCGCTCGCTAATATTAGGCCGTTTCAGGCCGTAACCCAACATTCACGAGGGGTGCCAGCCTGCCTAAAGCGCGGCTCTGACCAAAATTTTGTTTTCCCGGAAACAGTACGTTTCAGCGCTGTTATCCGGGACCTTTACCCCGCAGAAGAATGCCGAGCTGTCGCCACGCACTCCATTTCGGGCTGGTGAGGATCCCGGATCCGCTTCGGCGCTTTTTGCATTACGCGCCCCAACGCGCTGCGCCGGGGCGGTCCGGGAAAACAAAAACGGGAGGGGTGCCAGCCATGTTGGGCTATGCCAGTGAGCGTGTGCTTTGACTCGCTACTCTCACCCAACGTCATGGCTGCGGAGGCGGCCACCCAAGCAAGCTTCACTTCTACACAGGTCGTCGACCAAGGCTAAATTTGTCCTCAGTGCGTGATGACGGCGTTGACAAAATCGCAGGCTTGCTTGGGTGGCCGCCTCCGCGGCCATGACGAAAAAAAGCAGGTCGGACGTTTAGTTCGACGGTATTACGCCGCAGAAGTGCGGCTAACCCAACCGACAAGCTACATGCGCTGGCCTCGCTTCTTTCAAAGCTCCTGATTGAACTTGCCGACTTCGGGGAAGTTGGCGAGGCGCTTTTTGATGTCGGCGAACATGGCGTTGCGGTTGGCTTCGGAGACGGGGCTTTCGACGACGACGACCAGCTCTGGCTTGTTGGATGAGGCGCGCACCAGACCCCAGGTGCCATCAGCCAATGTGCAGCGCACGCCGTTGACGGTGACGAGATCGCGGATTTTCTGGCCGCAGATACTGGCACCGGCTTTTGCTTCAGCCTCGTAGGCGGCGACGATCTTGTCGACGATGCCGTACTTCTTTTCATCGTCGCAGTGGGGCGACATGGTGGGCGATTGCCACGTTTTTGGCAGCGCGCGCTTCAGGTCGGCAACGGTTTTATCCGGTGCGCGCTCCAGCATGTCGCAGACGGCGATGGCAGCAACCAGGCCATCGTCATAGCCGCGGCCGAGTGGCGGCTGGAAGAAGTAGTGGCCGCTCTTTTCGAAGCCGACGAGCGCTTTCTGCTCGTGTGTGTAGCGCTTCATGTAGGAGTGGCCGGTCTTCCAATAGAGCGCTTTGGCACCATTCTTCTGCAGCACGGGGTCGGTCATGAACAGGCCCGTGGACTTCACGTCGGCCACGAAGGTGGAGTTTGGATACACAGCAGATAAATCGCGGGCCAGCATCACGCCGACTGTATCGGCAAAGATCTCGTGGCCCTCGTTGTCGACAATGCCGCAGCGATCGCCATCACCGTCAAAGCCAAGCGCCACGTCGGCTTTGTGCTTGAGTACGGCTGCCGACATTGCGTGCAGCATTTCCATGTCTTCGGGGTTCGGATTGTAGTTCGGGAATGAATGATCCAGTTCGCAGTCGAGCGGGACCACTTCGAGGCCAAGCGCTTCCAGGATCTTCGGCGCAAATGCGCCAGCCGTGCCGTTGCCGCACGCCGCGATCACCTTCATGTGGCGCTTGTATTTCGGCCGGTTGGTCAGCGACTTGATGTAGCGCTCGGCGAGATCGGGCACGAAGATATAGCTGCCGCCGGGACGCGCTTTGGATTTGCCGGTGAGCACAATCTCTTTCAGCTCTGTCATTTCCTCGGGGCCGAAGGTCAGCGGCTTGTTGAGGCCCATCTTGATGCCGGTCCAGCCATTGTCGTTGTGGCTGGCGGTGACCATGGCAACGCCTTCGACGTTGAGTTCGAATTGCGCGAAGTAGGCCATCTGCGACATGGCCAAGCCGATGTCGTGGACTTCAAAGCCACCGGCGATCAGGCCGTTCATGAGGGCTTGTTTGACGCTCGCCGAATACCAGCGGAAGTCATGGCCGACGACGATGCGTTTCTTGACGCCGCGCCGGTCGAACACTTCGGCCATGCCGAGGCCGATGCAGTTCAAGCCCATCAGATTGATTTCCTGTGGGAACAGCCAGCGTGCGTCGTACTCGCGGAAGCCCGTCGGCTTCACCAGCGGCAGGCGCTCGAAATCGAGCGTGTTGGGTTTCAGGTCGGCGCGGGGAATGGGCAGCATGGGAGAACTCGATAGGGATGGAGACTGATTTGGAAATGCGCTTATCACGGTTCGACCATGGAATGAATTCCAGATTGCCCGTTTAGGTCCGTCTATTCAGCGCACCTGATGGCTTAGGCCATATCTCGCCGATGTGTAGCATCGATAGGCAGTGCGTGCGGGCACTCCCCGCAGCAACAGTCATGTGCCTATTCCTCGAGCACCAACCGGCCGGACTTCATTGAGACGCCCCCCAGTTTTCCCAGAAAACTCATGCCGAGCAGGGAGGTTTCCAGCTTGCCGTCTTCCATGACGGCGGCGCGCACGTTGCGGACTTCGACGCCGCCGATGGATAGCCGGTCGATCTCGACGGGGGCAAAGCGGGCAACGCCGTTCGCAGTACTCGCCCGCTGCGTGAATTCGTTGTCGCGTGGATAGATGCCGGCTCGACGGGCGTCGTCATAGGTCAACGCAACCATGCTTGCGCCGGTATCGACCATGACCGCGATGGACCGACCATTGATATCGGCCTCGGCAAAAAAATGGCCATTGCTCCCGGCGGCCAACTCGACGCGGCGGCGGCCGCCGCTGGCGATTGTGGACGGGTCTGCACGCGCAATACTGGCGGTGTCAGCGCGTTCAGCATCCGGGGCTTTTGGCTGCAGGCGTAGTCCGGTCAACTGCGAGACGAGTTGCCGCGTCTCCCTGCCATGTGTCAGGGCGTAGGCTCCCAAAGCCAATATCGCTACGCACGCTGCGGCCTCGACCATCAGCTTGCGGCCACTCGACGATAACGCCATGACGGACCCCAAAACGCAGACACGCTGCGGGGTCTCAACGTCAAATTCTGAGCGTCAGAAAGTCCCCGGAAAATTCATAAGACCGCAATCGGTTTAAGAAACTCATACCGAGCAGGCTGTCGCGCAGCGCGCCAGGTTTTGCGACGAGGGCATCGACTTCAGAGAAATAGATGGGGCCGACAGCGACCCGCTTCAACTTTATCGCCGCTGCATACGTCGTTCCGTTCGCGGTCTGTACTGGAACGGTGTAGCGAAGCTTCTCGATATCGATCCCGATTTTTTGGGCATCGGCCGGCCGGAGAACAACCGTAGAGGCCCCGGTATCAACGAGCATCGCCAAGGTCAGGCCATTGAGGTCGGTCCGGGCGATGAAATGGCCATCAGGACGGCGGCGAATGCGGACCGCCTTCTCACCCTCGGTTTGAGTGTCAGCTCGGATAATCGAGCCTGGAGGCGCAATTTCGGCCGCGACGCGAAGCCCAAGCGCATACAATTCGTCGCGATAGCTGTACCCGGTGACCAGCGCGGCCATCATCAGTGACCACGCAGACAAATCACGAACGGCTTTGAAGAGCCCTTGGCTACGGCCCTGTACAAGCGTCGCGAAAGTCAACGCCGCGATGAGCAGGCCGGCCGCAATGTAGAGTGCGTCGGGAATTGTTAGGGTCCCGCCTGCCGCCTCGGTCGCGAAGAACAGCGCAATGCACGCCAGCCCAAGTAACACCATTGTCGCTATGGCAACCATCAACCGCCCTCGCATGCTTCGGTTCCCCGCAGGGGGATGCCCCTACAGTCCCTGCAACTGCAGCAGAAACGAGGCGGAGCCGCATTAATGCGGTAACCGAAGCCAGAGGCAAGGCCAGTTTGGCTTTGGCGCCTGGATGTCAGGCCGCATCGTTTTTGCGGTTGTCTGTCTCGAACGCAGATGCCAGGGCGCGGGCCTGTCTCCGTTCGCGCCAATTGCCACTCCCAGAGGCCGGCACGGGGCGTTCAGGTGCCAAGACGCGTTGGGCTGGAAAGAGCACCTCTGCTGTGGTGCCCCGACGCAGCTCAGATGTGAGGCCGAAGCTTCCACCGTGCAGTTCGATCAACCCTTTGACAATTGGCAGGCCAAGCCCGGTCCCGCCTTCCGCTGTCTTCTGTGCGAGCGAGCCCTGACCGAAGGGCTGCATCACTTTATGAATTTCAGACGCCGGGATGCCGGGGCCATTATCTTTGACGGCAAGCACGAGGCCACCGTTCGCCATTGGTGCGACAGACACCACAATATGCCCGCCGCGCGGCGTAAATTTCAAAGCGTTTGAAAGGAGGTTGAGACAGATCTGACGTGTCGCGCGTGCGTCAGCCCAAACTGGCGGCGCGGTCGCCGCGATCTCGAACGCCACCGTTTGTCCCTTGGCATCCGCCCGCAGCTTCAAAAGGCGCCAGCAATCGTTGATGATCATGTCGAGGTGTACGGCTTCCTCGGTCAGCTCGTATTTGCCAGCTTCAATTCGCGACAGATCAAGGATTTCGTTGATCAGATTGAGCAGGTGGGTGCCACTATCATGAATGCTACCAGCATAATCCTTGTACGTTGGGTTCGACAGTGGACCGAAAAGTTCGGTATGTAAGACCTCAGAAAACCCAAGGATTGCGTTCAATGGCGTTCTGAGTTCGTGGCTCATCGTTGCGAGAAAACGCGATTTTGCGACGTTGGCCGCTTCGGCCTGGGCACGCGCATTGTCCGAAATCGACTTTTCCTCTTCGAGTTCAGCGATCAGTGCATCCTTTTCTGCGCGGAATTCCAGCATTGAGCGTGCGGTGGTGTTGAGCCGTTGCGCCATAATAATGAAGTAGATGTGGAGGCCTGCGGCCATGGTGGCCATAGCAAAATAGAAGGGGTGATTTTGCATCACGAGCCGACCGACGACTGCGACCGTCATGGGTATGGTGCCTGCATAGAAGATGGGCATTACGGATGAAGCGTACGTCATGCGGACGGCGATGAGCACGATCAGAGACACCAGAATGAAGACCTGACTGGACACATCTGCATCGCTGGCACCGACGAATGCGAGGCCAGCCCAAGCTAATCCTGATAGGAGTTCCGCCCCGACGAAACGATGCATCCAGTAGTCCATGGGTCGTGTCGGCGCTGTCGGATCTTCGAAGGCGCGACCAACGTGTATCAGCAAGAGCTTGGCAATGATGACCCCGCATAGCCATAACGCGGCATGGAGCATCGGTGCCCAGAACATCGATGCGAGCGAGAAGATGACTGCCAGCAGTGGGATGGTTGGCAGCGCGTGCATTTCGTTGCGAACGAAGAGCTGCATCAGTTCAGCATCGAACTCGGGCTTGTCGTGTGCTGACTGAGACAGGCGGGTCCGCGCATCGCGGACTTCCGGCTGCGCCTGGGCTTTCGCTGGTTTCGAGCTTGGGCTGCCGTGGGGCGGCCGCGCTGTCGTGCCTCGATTGATGACCCGAACTCCGGCCGCTTGGCTGGCGTTGCTCGTTAAAGCATCGGTTGCCTTGTAGGTGGGCGTCGCCGCTGGGGCTGTGCGGCTGTTTCCGGTCGAAGCCAACACGGCGCGATCCTGCTGGTTTGAAAATCTGCGGTTGCAGACGAAGCGTTACCCAGTGTGCCGAAAATTCCTCAACGCTTGTTTACGATTGCCAACTTGGTTGAAAGGTTCACCATTGCTTGCGCAACTGCGTGCTGTTCGCTACTTCTGAGAGGTGGATAGAGCGCGGGTGCGTTGGTGAGCGCTAGGGAGTGAGACGCGTGAAAATCTATGAGACCCGAACCGCGCCAAATCCACGCCGTGTCCGCATGTTCCTGGCTGAAAAGGGTGTGGCCATGACCTTCCAGGAAATTGACCTGATGAAGGGCGAGCTACGGACGCCTGAGTTCACCAAGCTCAACCGCTTTCAACGTGTGCCAGTGCTGGTGCTGGATGACGGCACCGCGATCTCCGAGACGATGGCGATCTGCCGCTACTTCGAAGAAGTGAACCCACTGCCAGCCCTTATGGGTACCGGTGCTCGGGCGCGGGCATCGGTCGAGATGTGGAACAGGCATATGGAACTCGGCTTGCTCTTTTATGTGGCTGGTGCGTTTCGTCATGGTCATCCGGCGATGGCGCACTTAGAGCAACCGCAGATCAAAGAGTTCGCAGAGGCTTGTAAACCGAAGGCAACGGCGATGCTGCATGTGCTTGATGAGGAACTGTCAGGTCGGCGCTACGTGGCCGGAGATGTTTACTCCGTCGCTGATATCACGGCATTGTGTGCGATAGACTTCATGCGGCCATCGCGCATTGCGCGACCGGAAGGCCTCAAGCACTTGGATCGATGGTACGCTGAGGTCAGTGCTCGTCCGAGTGCGCAAGCTTAACATGACTGCGTACGCGCTTAACTGCGGGGGCCATTCTTGAAACTCACAATCATCGGTTCCGGCGACGCCTTTTGTTCGGGGGGGCGGTTGCAGGCAGCATTTTTGCTTGAGGCCGGTACCGAACCTATTTTGGTGGATTGCGGTGCGACGACCCTGCTTGGCCTTGAGCGGCTTGGGATCGAGCTGGATCGCATTCCGCATGTTGTCATCAGCCATCTCCATGGTGATCATTTTGGCGGGCTGCTCTGGTGTCTGATGCACGCCGCGCTTGTCACGCGTCGCACGTCGCCGCTGGATATCTACGGACCGCCGGGGCTTGAGGCACGAGTGACGGTCGCCTTGGAGGCTTTTTATCCGGGCATGGCAACCAAGCTGACGGGCCTGTCGGTCCGCTATCATGTCATTGAAGCGTCGAAACCCATCGATATCGGTGGGGTGCGGACTACTGCGATCGAAGTCGATCATCCCTCGGGCGCGCCAAGCTTTGGTCTGCGCTTTGAGAGGAATGGTAAAACCTTCGCCTATTCGGGCGATAGCCAATGGACGGAAGCGCTCATCGATATTGGCCGTCATGCGGATCTGTATCTTCTTGAGTGCTATATGTTTGCTGGCGCACCCTTCATGCATCTCAGCTGGGCTCAGATTAAGCAGAACCTGGATCGTTTTGGTGCGCAGCGCGTCGTGTTGACCCACATGTCGAATGACATGCTGCGGCATCGCGCGGATGCCACCGATCCACGCGTATCGTTCGCCGACGATGGCGCGGTCTATGAGTTTTGAGTTCAACTCTGCGGAAGATCTCAGGCAGATCCTGGACGACATAAGGGCCTGCCGCATCTGCATCGAACGGCCGCGTGGCGATGCTTTACCACACGCACCGCGCCCGGTGCTTAGGGCCAGTTCGACAGCGCGTATCGTGATCTGTGGTCAAGCGCCTGGCACTCGGGTCCATGCGTCCGGCATTCCTTTTACTGATCCGTCGGGGACGCGATTGCGGACGTGGATGGGTGTCACCGACGACGAGTTCTATGACGCGCGCCGGATCGCAATTGTTCCCATGGGCTTCTGTTTTCCTGGGCTTGATGCCAAAGGTGGCGACCGGCCACCGCGCCGGGAGTGCGCCGAGGCTTGGCATGCGCGGCTGTTTGCGTTGATGCCACAGCTCGAACTCTTTGTGCTGGTCGGTATGTCCGCCGTGACTTGGCACGTCGCGCACCACAAACGCGCAACGCTGACTGACACGGTTGCTGACTGGCGGACGTTTGCGACGCCCTCTGCGACCCGGACCCACTCACTGGTCAGCATCTTTCCGATGCCGCACCCGTCTTGGCGCAACAACACCTGGCTCAAACGGCATCCCTGGTTTGATACGGAGCTACTGCCGGCTTTGCGCGCCGAAGTGCGCCGGCGACTGTAGTTTAGAGATGTCTGGCAGCTCGTGCGCGCAGCTCATCCGCGATTCCGGCGATTGCAAAATCTGCTCGTTCCAGCGTCGCGATGACCTCTTCAACAGGTGCCACTTGTGCGGCCGCTGACGCCCAAGCGATGGCCGAGCGCGTGCCAGAGCGACAAAACGCGAGCATGGGTCCTGGCATGGCGTTCAGCGCGGCGCGGGTCGCGTCGGCCGTTGCGGGCTCAAGAACATCTGCCATCCGCAATGGCAAGAACTGGAATGCCAGACCTGCAGCCAGCGCCAGCTCCCGTGAACGGTTGGCTGACAATTGCGTTGGTTCCTCGCCGTCCGGGCGGTTGGCCAGGATCGACTTAAACCCTTGCGCTGCGATCTCGACAAAATCAGCCTCGGACAATTGGCCAGCGACTGCAAAATCCGGCGTAAGTTGAATGACACGGACCATTGGCTTCCCTCGCAGCGTAAAAATTCTCAGACGTTGTAGCGGTTTACAATTGCCATTTGAGGCAAACAATACCAAAAGATGGGCTTGCAAAGAAATAAATGATCTGACGCATCGTTTCAGGAGAGATCCGTGGCGCTTGACGAGATGGATATCAAGATTCTGCGGCAATTGCAGACAGATGCAACCAAGCCCGTTGCCGAAATTGGCAAGGAAGTCGGGCTCTCAACCACGCCTTGCTGGCGGCGCATCCAAAAGCTCGATGAGTCCGGCGTCGTCCGCCGCCGTGTGGCCATCCTGGATCCGGTGAAGATCAACACCGCCGTGACCGTCTTCGTTTCAATTAAAACTGATCATCACAGTACCGCCTGGCTCGAGAAATTTCATGCGGCGGTGCAGGATTTCCCCGAAGTGGTCGAGTTCTATCGGATGAGCGGCGATGTCGATTACCTGATGCGCGTCGTCGTGCCTGACATTGCGGCTTATGATGCGTTTTATAAGCGCCTTATTGCGCGCATCGAGATCTCAAAAGTCTCGTCTGCGTTCGCCATGGAGCAGATCAAGTACACGACCGAGCTGCCATTGGCGTTCGCGTTGAAGCGCAGCGGTGAAAAAGACTAACCACGAACCGTTGGCTCAACATCTGCCGGGTCGCGGCCGACAATGTGCCGGTAAACGTCTGGATCGGTCGCCCCTTCGGTGCCATAGATGAGGACGCGCGATGACGCGTCCATTTCGAGCGCGGCACGTTGATCTTTGCCGAGTGCCAGCAGCCCCGCCAAACCGGCCGCCCCCGACTCTCCGATTGCCATACCAAGCCTTGCCAGCTTTCGCATCGTGGCGGCCGCCGCATCGTCAGTGATAGCAGCGAAGGCGTCCGCGCCAGGTTGCAGGATATCCCAGGCCAACAGTGATGGCTCACCACATGACAGCCCCGCCATGATCGTTTTGAGATCGCCGCCGATGGTGGTGGCTCGGCGCGCGCGAGCGCTAGCGAGCAGACACGCAGCTCTTTCGGGCTCGACGACGATCAACCGTGGCCGGTCTGGCCCATACCGCTCCCATGCGAAGGCCAGCACACTCGCTGCCAACCCGCCAACGCCACCCGGTACGAAGACGTGTGTGGGTGCGAGCCCCTGCGCCTCGATTTCTGCGGGCAAGACGGAGTATCCCTGCATCACGTCGCGCGGGATCTGATCGTAGCCCGGATAGGACGTATCGGAGACGAGCAACCACCCGTTGATGCGGGCCGCCTCGTCTGCCGCGCGCACGGCGTCGTCATAGGTGCGGCCCACGCGGCGCACATCTGCGCCGAAAGATGCAATGGCCGCGGCTCGCCCCTCGCTGACCGTTTCGTGCACGAATATGACAGATTTGGCGCCGACGCGGCGCGCGCCCCAAGCGACAGAGCGGCCGTGATTGCCATCGGTGGCGCAAGTGAAAGTTACTTGCGCCGGATCGTGGGCTGCCGCCGCCCAAAGTTCGACCACGTAGGCACCGCCGAGCGCCTTGAAACTTTGGAGTTCGAAGCGATGACCCTCATGTTTGATGTGCAGCGACGCCACTCCGATTGATGCGGCCAGCGATGGCAACGCAACCAGCGGCGTCGGCGCATAGCCGGGCCAGGCGGAAATGGCTCGCATGGCTTGGCGTGCGCAAGCAAGACTTTGGATCGCCTGCAACTCCGGTCCGTAGGCCAGCGAGCGATCGAGGCCGGGATTGATGAGAAAGTCGACAAGACCGCTCATGTTGCGCTCGACACGTCGTGCGCCAGTTCCAATGCCGCCGCGAGCAGCACATTGCCGCCCGCAACAATATCGACAGGCGCGGTGTGCTCTGCTGGATTGTGCGAGATCCCCTTCACTGAAGGGACAAAGATCATCGCCGTTGGCACGACGGTGGCCATCATCTGCGCATCATGCCCGGCCCCTGACACCATGCGGCGCACGGGATGCCCCAGACTCTTGGCGGCGCGTTCGACCGATGCGATCAACGTTTCGTTGAACGGCTGCGCGGGAAAGTTTGCCAGCTCCCGGCGTGTGATCGCCACGCCAACGTCACGCGCGAGTTCCGGCACGAAAGCCGCCATGCGCCGTTCGGCCTCTGTCAATTTCGCGTCATCCGGATTGCGCAGATCCATCGTCATCGTCACCCGGCCGGGGACGACGTTGACGTTGCCGGGCTCGAAGACGACGCGGCCGACGTTGGCGACGGTGCCGGGGATTGCGCGCGTCAACTCATCCGCAAAAACTGTGAGCCGCGCTGCCGCTAATCCAGCATTTTTCCGATAACTCATCGGCGTGGTGCCAGCATGGTTCGGCTCGCCGGTGATCACGTACTCGGCCCACGAGATGGCCTGGACGCCGGTCACTGCGCCGATGCCGCCGCCTTCCGCATCCAGTACAGGTCCTTGCTCGATGTGTAGTTCGAGATAGGCGTGCGGCTTGATGAACCCGGGCTCGGCGCTGCCGAGATAACCGATGCGGCGCAACTCATCGCCGACGGCTTTGCCGTCTGCATCGCGGATCGGATAGCTCTCCTCCAGTGTCATGTCGCCCGTCCACACACACGAGCCGAGGATGTCGGGCTGAAAACGCGCGCCTTCCTCGTTGGTGAAGGCGATCACCGCGAGCCCGCGTGGCGGACGCACGCCACTCTCTTTGATGGTCTCAATGACTTCCAGCGCACCGAGCACGCCGAGCGCGCCGTCGTACTTCCCGCCGGAGCCAACCGTATCGATGTGGCTGCCCATCAGGATCGGTGCAGCATCGGTCGCACCGTGCAGTACGCCTATGATGTTGCCAATCTTGTCGACATGCACCTCAAGGCCCACCTCTTTCAGCCACGCCACCAACTGATCGCGGCCGAGCTTATCTTCATCGGAGAGTGCCAACCGCCGCGCGCCCCCGTCGCCGGTATCGCCGATCTTTGCCAGCGCCATCAGCCGCGCCATGAGCCGGTCGCCATTGATGCGGGTATTTGTGGGGAGCATACAGATGCGCCTCTCATGAGGGTCCAAGGTTACCGATGGTATAGGGCCCGCGCGGAACGCCTGACAACAGCGTCCACCGCCCTGTCACCGCCCTTGGCGCGGCGGCTTGAACCGGCTATGACACGGCCAACTCTGCCACAAGGTTTCGCGCATCGATGATGCCGTCCACGGGCGGGCGGCAATAGGCCGTTGAAAAATCAACGAAATGTGACGGAGAACGACCGTGGTCAAAGTGATCGCCAGCGAAGTGCGCAAGGGCAACGTGCTCGATATCGATGGCACTTTGTGCACCGTTATGAAGGCTGAGAGCGTCCGCCCCGGCAAGGGCACGCCGACCACCCACATCGATATGCGGCGCATCTTGGACGGCGTGAAGATCGTCAAGAGCTACCGTACGACGGAAAACGTCGAACGCGCGTTCCTTGACGAGAAAGACTACGAATATCTTTACGAGGACGACATGGGCTTCAACTTCATGGAGCCGGTGACGTTCGAGCAGATTTCCATTTCAAAGGACCTGATCGGTGACAGCGCCATCTGGTTGCAAGAAAACATGAAGTGCTCGGTCAGCCTGTTCGAGGGCACCCCTGTGTCGATCGAACTGCCCGCCAAGGTGACGCTGCAGATCGTAGAGGCCGAGCCGGTGGTAAAGGGGCAGACCGCCTCGTCGTCATACAAGACTGCGAAGCTCTCGAATGGTGCCAAGATCATGGTGCCGCCGCATGTCGAAAGTGGCATCCGCGTCATCGTCATGACGGCTGATGGCAGCTACGTTGAACGCGCGAAGGACTGAGTGGGTGCGAACGGGATCAGTCCCATGGGACTTGCCCCTGGGACTGCCCCCTGGCCACTGCGCGGGAAAGGCCTCACATGCTGAAAGACCCGCCGCTGCTGACGGTACGCCGCACGTTTTCGCGACCTGATCTTGAGACGGTCAACAAACTCGCCGGTGCCCAATCTGGACACGTCATTGATGCCATGTTTGGCCGTGGCGCGCTTGATTGCGCGATTAAGCCGGTCGATCCAGCGCAGGCTCAGTTCGTTGGCATCGCGTTTCCGGTCGAAACCTACCCGGATGACAATCTTGCAATCCTTGCCGCGTTGGCCTTCGTCAAGCCCGGGGACGTGATCGTGGTCGCCGCTGAAGCGTTCACACGATCAGCGTGCGTTGGCGACAACATTGCGATGATGGCGAAAAACGCTGGCGTGCGCGCTATCGTTGTTGATGGTATGGCGCGTGATCTGGACGGCATTGTTGGCGTGGGTTTGCCAGTGCATGCACGTGGCATCACACCCAACAGCTGCGTGAAAAGCGGCCCCGGCAAAGTGGGGCTGCCAATTGTCGCCGGTGGTGTTGCGATTGCGCCGGGCGACGTCATCGTTGGTGACAGAGACGGTGTGGTGGTTATCCCGCAAGCGTCGCTGTTAGCGGTCGTCACTCAACTCGACGAAATTCGCCGGCTGGAAGGCGAGATCCAGGCCAAGATCAAAGCGGGGCTGGTGTGCCCGGACAACATTCGATCGCTGCTTGCTTCCGACAAAGTTCACTACGTCGATTGACCCGCTGAAAGCCGCCTATGGCCGACATCCTCGAAAAGATCACCGCAACAAAGCGCGTCGAAGTGGCCGCAGCGCGCAAGGCTGTGCCTGAAACGGAACTTGTGCGCCGCGCCAAGGCGGCCCCCGCCGTGCGTCCGTTCGCTGGTGTGATCGCCATGAACCTCATCAATGGCAAGCCGGCGCTGATCGCCGAGATCAAAAAGGCCTCGCCGTCCAAAGGCTTGATCCGCGCCGATTTCGATCCATCAGCTTTGGCCCGCGCCTACGCGGCAGGTGGTGCGGTGTGTCTCTCGGTATTGACGGATCGCGACTACTTCCAGGGCTCGCCCGACTATCTCATTGTTGCACGGGCGGCATGTACGCTGCCGGTTTTGCGCAAAGACTTTATGATTGATCCCTATCAGGTGATCGAGGCGCGCGCGTGGGGCGCTGATTGCATCTTGATTATTCTTGCCGAGGTGGACGACGCCACCGCGTACGCGCTGGCCGAGGCGGCCAAGGCTTGGGGGATGGATGCCATCGCCGAAGTGCACGATGCGCCGGAGCTTGAGCGCGCGCTGAAACTCGATTGCCGGATGATCGGCATCAATAACCGCAATCTCAAGACGTTTGAAGTGTCGTTGGAGACGACCGAACGGCTCGCGCCGCATGTCCCCAAGAACCGGATCGTCGTCGGCGAGAGCGGGATTTTCGCTCCAGCTGATCTGGCGCGCCTCAAGGCCGTCGGTGTGGGTACGTTTCTGGTCGGCGAGAGCCTGATGCGGCAGCCGGACGTGACGGCGGCGACGAAGGCGTTGCTTGCGGTGTCGAACTAGGCGGAATGGTTGGGTCGCGGCTCACGCCTTGACCCAACCTACGCCAACCCCACCGTTTACTCGCTTTCGCTCGACAACACTTCACCGAAGCGTTTGAAGGCTTCGCCGTCAAATCGTGCGAGCTGGACGGCCTGGATTGGATAGAAGTCCGTCGCACTTGTATTGAGTTTGATGCCCGGGACCAGCATGGGCGCTACAAACCCTTTCAAGTTCGCAGCCTGCTTCATGACGTTTTCGCGCGTCAGGTCATCGCCGCATTGCTTGAGCACGTGAATGAGCGTGTGCGCGGTGGCCCAGGCGGTGACGTTGCTGCTATCGGCGAGATCGCCGTTGGGGACGTACTTCGTCATGAAGGCTTTCCACTCGACGAAGTCGGGCGAACTGGCCCACTGCGGGTCGGTCGGGTCCTTGAGATAGGATGCCGTGATGATGCCCTTGGCGTTTTCGACACCGGCCGGTTTCATCACCGAACCCACAGACGCAGCCACGTTGTTGATGTAGTGCGCCGGCTTCCAGCCGATCTCAGCGGCCTTTTTGATCGCCTGGGCTGCAAACTTCGGCGTGGCAATGTTGAAGAACACGTTGGCACCTGAGTTCTTCAACTGGATCAACTGGCTTTCGACCGTCGGGTCGGCGGGCTCATAGGTCGAGAACTGCACAATCAGTTTCTCGTTGTCTTTGCCAAGCCCTGCCTTGAAGCCGTTGTAGTAGTCCTTGCCGTAGTCGTCGTTCTGCATCAGGACGGCGATCTTCGGCTCCTTCACAGTCGCCAGGATATGCTTGGCGTAGATGGCGCCTTCCGTCGCGTAGTCGGGCTGCCAGCCCATGGTCCAGGGGAACTCTTTCGGGTTGCCCCACTTCGACGCGCCGGTGGCCAAGAACAGGTGCGGCACCTTTTTGGTGTTCATGTACTTGTGGATGGCGGAGTTCGTCGGCGTGCCGAGCTGGTGGAATGTCAGCAGCACCTTGTCTTCCTCGACAAGCTTGCGCGTCATCTCGACGGCCTTCGGCGGCGAATAGCCGTCGTCATAGGAAATGAAGGTGACCTTGCGGCCGTTGATGCCGCCCTTCTCGTTGATCATCTGGAAAATGGCGGCTTCGGTGCGGCCGATGGTGCCATAAGCCGACAGGTTGCCCGAGTAGGGCATCGTCTGGCCAATTTTGATTTCGGTGTCGGTTGCGCCTTCGTCGTATTTTTTCTGGGCGAAGGCGGGGCTGGCAATGAGGCTCGCGCCAAGCAGCGTGGCCATGGCGTGACGACGGGTGGGTCTCGACAGGGGCATCGGATGCGTCTCCTTCGCGTCCAGGGTTGCATTTCCTCATTAGGTTTGTTGAGCACCTGCGCGGCTTAAAATGAGCTGCGCAGGTGCTCTTTGTGATCGTTGGATTGTTCCGAATTTAGAGCGGAATGATCAGTTGCTCGCCGCACCCGACAGAATGTCTCCGAACAGCTCCATGCTCTCGCCTTTGATGCGTGCAAGGCGCACTGAGGTGATCGGGTAGAACTTGGTGGCACTGGTGTTGATCTTGATGCCTGGCAGCAGCAGCGGCGGCGTGAAGTCTTTGAGGCTTGCCGCTTGCTTCATGATGTTCTCGCGGGTGAGGTCGTCGCCGCACTGTTTGAGCACCTGGATCAGCGTGTGCGCCACCGAGTACCCGTAGTTGTGGCCATCATCCTTCAAGTTGGCGTTCGGCATGTACTTTTCCATGAACGCCTTGAAGGCTTTCACGTCGTCGCTGCCTGCCCACTGCGGATCGGTCGCGTCCTTGCGATAGAGTGCCAGGATGATGTCTTGCGACGCGTCGATACCGGCAGGCTTGAACACGGTCGCGAATGAGGACGACACGTTGTTGAGATAGTGGACCGGCTTCCAGCCGATTTCGGCAGCCTTCTTGATGGCCTGGGCTGCGAACTTCGGTGTGGTGATGTTGAAGAACACGTTGGCGCCGGAGTTCTTCAACTGGATCATCTGGCTGTCGACGGTGGGGTCGGTGACCTCATAGGTCGAGAGCTGGACGATCAGCTTCTCGTTGTCTTTGCCCAGGCCAGCCTTGAAGCCGTTGAAGTAGTCCTTGCCGTAGTCGTCGTTCTGCATGAGAACACCGATTTTGGCGTCTTTGACGGTGGCCAGGATGTGTTTGGCGTAGATCGCGCCTTCAGTCACATAGTCAGGCTGCCAGCCCATGGTCCACGGGAACTCCTTGGGGTTGCCCCACTTGGATGCACCGGTGGCGACGAACAGGTGCGGCACCTTCTTCGTATTCATATACTTGTGGATGGCCGAGTTGGTCGGCGTGCCGAGCTGGTTGAAGGTGAAGAGAACCTTGTCTTCCTCGACGAGTTTGCGCGTCATTTCCACCACCTTGGGCGGTGAGTAGCCGTCGTCGACGGTGATGAAGTTGATCTTGCGGCCGTTGATGCCGCCCTGATCGTTGATCATCTTGAAGACGGCTTCGGAGGTTTTGCCGATGACGCCATAGGCCGAGGCGTTGCCCGAGTAGGGCATCGTCTGGCCGATCTTGATCTCGGTGTCGCTGGCGCCCTCGTCGTATTTCTTCTGGGCGAAAGCGGATGAGAGTCCGAGGCTCAGCGACAGCGCGCTGGCGCTGATGCCGAGTAATGTGCGGCGATGGATCATCATGGTACGGTGGTCCTCCTGGGATGTTTAACTTGGAATTGTCTGATTGACGCTCAGGTTCAAGCTCAGGCTTTGCGGCTTTCTTTCGGCACAGCAACATCCGGTTTGCCGTAACCGGGCAGTGCCTCGAAACGCTTCATCCAGGCTTGGATGTTTGGGTAGTCTCCGAGTGAGAAGCCACCGTCGGGCGCATACGCGACAACGCCGTAGGCGTCGATGTCGGCGATCGAGGCAGCGGTATTGCCAACGACCCAGCTGTGCGTGGCGAGATGATCGTCGAGCGCTTTCAGAGCGGCCTTGCCATCGGCGGCGTACATTTCGATGGTGGCTGGATCGAACTTGCGGAAGCCGAGCGCGTTCGCGCGGCTGCGATAAACTGGTGGCGCGAGGCGATCAGCGCTCCAGAGCAACCATTCGCGGATCTGTTGCTTGTCGTCATCGTTGGCACCGGCGAGCTTGCCGGTTGCCTGCGCCAGGTAGCCGAGAATTGCTGCCGACTGCGTCAGATGTTTGCCGCTCGCATTGACGGTGAGGCACGGCACCTGGCCCCACCGGCTCTTCGCTTTGTACTCTGGTTTCTGGCCTGCCCCCTCGCGCAGGTTGATCATCTCATAATCGAAGCTCTGGCCCGCCATCGCGAGCATCAGGCCCACTTTGTAAGTTGGGCCTGAAAGCCAGATACCGTGCAGGGTGTAGGGGGCTGACATGAAGCGTCTCCTTAAATGTTTAACTGGTGCGCCAGCGCCGCCAGCGCGCGGCAAGTTGGGCTAGCCCGCCCGCAATACCACCGGGCATCAGATACATCAGGGCAATCAGCAGAATGCCGTAGATCGTCCACGGTTCGAGTTCGAGCGGCAGGTGCACGAGTGCGGTCAGTTTCTTGGTGGCCGCGTCAGCGTACTTGTCGATGACCTGCACGAAGATGCCGCCGATCAAAGCGCCTGGCAATGATGCAATGCCGCCGATGACGGCACCGACCAGGAACGCCACCGAGAGATCAAACCGGAAGCTGTCCGGCGAGACGAATTCGAAGATGATCGCATGCAGCGCGCCAGCCACGCCGACATACAGTGCGCTGATGCCGAAGGTCATCGCCTTGGTGCGGGCGATATCGATGCCCATGGCGGTGGCCGCCAACGGCTGGTCACGCACGGCCATCAGTGCCCGGCCTGGCCGGCTATCCAGCAAGTTGCGGGCGAGCCAGAACATCAAGACGGCTACCGCAAGCACGATCAGATACATCCATTGGTCGGCGGATATCGGCAGTTTGAAGGGCGGGTCAGGTTTGATCAGATTGATCCCCTGCACGCCACCCGTCAAACCTTCGAGGTGGCGGTATTTGAGCATCTGAGGCACGGCGGTGGCGAGCGCGAAGGTGGCGAGCGCGAGATAGTGGCCTTCCAGCCTGAGCGCTGGCAGGCCGAACAGATAGCCAGCGATAAAGCAGACCAGCGCCGCCAGCGGCAACGTCAGCAGATAGTTCACGTCGTAGCGCTCGATGAGGATCGCTGCGGTGTAGGCTCCGATGGCGAAGAACGCCCCATGGCCGAGGCTGATCTGGCCGTTGAATCCCGTCAGCAGGTTCAGCCCAAGGACGGCAATGGCGTAGACCAGCACGAGGGAGAGCTGGAGATAGGTGAAGTTCGAGATGAGGCCGCCTTTGCCGCCGAAGAAAACGAGCGCGGCGGCGGCGAGCACGAGCAGACCGGACCACAGCCAGCCGCGGCTCCGTGGTGCCGCTGTTGGCGCAGCGGCCGGGGCCGTCGGGGCCTTTTGTACCGTGCCGCCAAGCAGGTGTTGCGCTGCGTCGGCTGCCGCACTTGCTGAGAGGGTGTCGCTGTTCGCCATCGTACTCAAACCCGCTTGGTGATGACGCGGCCAAAGAGGCCGGCTGGCTTCAGGGTGAGGATCGTGATGACGATGATCAAAGCAACGCTTAGCTTCTCGCCATTGCCGACAATGTACCAGCCGAACGTCTTCTCGGTCAGATTGCCGAAGTAGGCGACCAGGTTTTCAAGCACACCGACGAGGAAGCCGCCGAAGACGGCGCCGCCTGGACTTGAAATGCCGCCGACGAGCGCACCGGCAAAGCCATAGAGCAGGATCGACGCCATCATGTTCGGCTCCAGGTAGACGACGGGTGCGACCATGGCACCGGCCACCGCGCCAATGGCGGCGGCCAAGCCCCAGCCGAGCGCCAGCATCCAATCAACGCGCACGCCGACGAGGCGGGCTGATACCGGGTTCTGTGCCGCCGCCCGCATGGCGAGGCCGAGCGATGTAAAGCGGAAGAAGCAGAACAGCGCCGTCAGCATAACGAGCGTCACGCCGACCATGCCGATCTGGTGGGGACCGATCAACCCAGATCCGCCGATGGCTGTTGCTGGAAACGGTGAGGGGAAGGTTTTGATCGTGTGGCTCCAGATGGCGCCGGCCAGCGAATGGAAGATCGCCAGGAGCCCGATGAACACGACGACGGACGAGAGCACGGATGCACCGGCCAACGGACGCAGAATAAACCGCTCGATCAGCACGCCAATAACAAACGACAGCGCCACCGTGATCGCGAGTGCGGTCCAGAAACCGAAGCCGAACTGGATCAACTGCCAGCACAGATAGGTCGAGAACATCGCCATCTCGCCTTGGGCGAAGTTGAGATGGTCGGTTGCGGTGAAGATCATCACCAAGGCGAGAGCCACGCAGGCATAGATCGCGCCGCTGGCGATCCCCGATGCGAACTGTTGGAGGAACTGTTCCATGCGCGCCCTCAAGAACCGAGATAGGATTTGCGAATACCGGCGTCGTTTTTGATGTCGATGGCGGGACCGCTCATGACAACGTTGCCGGTTTCAAGAACATAAGCTTCCGAGGCAAGATTGAGCGCTAACGCCGCATTCTGTTCGACCAACAGGATGGACACGCCAGCCTCCGCGTTGATGCGTCCCATGATGCGTAAGATTTCCTGGACGATCAGCGGTGCGAGTCCGAACGAAGGTTCGTCCAGCAACATCAAGCGCGGCCGCAGCATCAGTGCACGCGCAATCGCCAGCATCTGCTGCTCGCCACCGGACAGCGTGCCGGCCTGTTGCGCCACGCGCTCTTTGAGGCGCGGGAAGTAGGCGAACACCCGCTCCAGGTCTTCGCGCACGGCAGCCTTATCCCGCCGCGTGTGGGCGGCGACCCGCAGGTTCTCGTCGACGGTCAATCCGGTGAATGTGCCGCGGCCTTCAGGCACGTGGGCGACACCGAGACGGGCGATATCTTCCGTGGCAAGTCTGTCGATCGGCTTGCCATCGAACAGCACGCGGCCCTCGCGCCGCACCATGCCGACAACGGCGCGCAACGTCGTGGTTTTACCAGCGCCGTTGGCACCGAGAATTGTGGTGATGCCGCCCTGGGCCAGCTTGAAGCTGATCCCGTGCAATGCTTCGGAGGCACCGTAAAACGCTTTCAGGCCTTCGACTTCCAAGATGTTGGTCATCAGTGCGCCTCCGTGCCGAGATAGGCGCGGACGACATCCGGGTTGCGCTGCACTTCAGCCGGCGTGCCTTCCGCCAGCTTCTTGCCGAAGTCGATGGCGACGACAGAGTCTGACACCGACATGACGAGGCTCATGTGGTGCTCGACCAGCAGGACCGTCACCTGCTGGAGATCGCGGACGCGGCGAATTTGCGCTTTCAGCGTTTCAACTTCGGCATGATTGAGGCCAGCGGCTGGCTCATCGAGCAGCAGTAGCTTCGGCCGCGATGCGAGTGCGCGGGCAAGCTCGACGCGCTTGCGGATGGGAAATGGTAACGGGCCTGCTGGAAGCCTCGTAAATGGCACAAGATCCATGAACGCGATCAATTCATGTGCACGTGCGGTGATGCGCGCTTCCTCTGTGGCGGTCCCAATCTGGAAAGCGCTGCGCACGAAGCCGGCGTGGCTGGCGCTCATGCAGCCCACCTTGACGTTGTCGAGAACGCTCATGCGGTCGAATAGTGCCACGTTCTGGAAGGTGCGGCCCATGCCGAGGCCGGCGATGGCGTGTGCGGGCGCGGTCAGGATCGACCGGCCCTGAAACAGGATGTCGCCCTCGGTCGGCTGGTAGAGGCGGGATAGACAGTTGAACAGTGTCGTCTTGCCGGCACCATTCGGGCCGATCAGCCCGACGATCTGGCCCTCTGTGAGGTCGAACGAGACACCATTCAAAGCAACGATGCCGCCAAAGCGCACCGTAACATTGCGTACCCGCAGCAATGGCTCCGCCTCGGTCCGGACAGCGGAACCTCGCACCTCGGCGTGAACGCCGATCTCCTGACCCGTCGCAGACATATCCCTCCCCGTCCGCATTTGGCTCGTAGCTGGCAATACCTAGTTTGCAGCAACGGCAGCGGTTGGGAGAAGTTGGCCTGACAGTTGGGGCTGGCGCAAGGCGAAAGTCGGTCCGGGGACAAAATTTGCCGGCGAGCGGACGCCGGGCATCACTGGGAGCATCACTGGGAGCATCACTGGGGGCATCACCGGGCTTCAACGCAGATGACTTTACGTTTCGTTGACGGCGAGAGGACAATTTTAGCCAAACTTTAACGATTTGGGCCGATTTTCAGTGCACGCGCGTTCACCCGGTGCCGGGGACCACTGGTCTCTGATGCCGGCGCGCCTCGGTTCCGCGGGAGGTGTGGGGACCGGGTTTGTAAGAGTGCGTTGGGGTCTTGTATGCGTTTTGGCCAAGTTTGGGTCGGCATTGCTGCCGCCCTGTCAAAGTTATTTTATGTCCGCCGCAACGACGGCAGCCGAGGTGGAGCGATCGCCGCTGCCGCGCCGGCGATCCGGCCACGCATCCGGCGCGCACTTGCCAGCTGGCTCGGGATCGGCGCGCTAGTGGCCATCACTAGCGCTAGCCCGGCTATCGCTCAGTTCAGTCTTGGCACCAACCACACGGCCTTCACGACAAGTGGTCAGGCCGTCACTCTGACCTATGTGCTCGGGAATACGAGCGCTGGCGACGTGACCGCAATGGCAACCCTGCCGGCGTCCGTCAGCGGCCCCAGTTGCGCCAATCCCGTATTGATTACGGCTGGCTCGTCGACGACGTGTACGGTGACCTACGCGACACGGTCGACAGATGTCGCGGCCAACAAATTTACCGTGGCAACCCAATGGGATATCTGCACAACGGGCGGGGCGTGCGCGGGTGGCTTCTCGGACAGCCTTTCGAACACGCTCGTCGCCCACTATCAAGGCACGCCGATGATCACCGGCGCGGCACTCAACGTCCCCTATAACAGCGCCGGTACGCCGATCGACTTGGCGTCGAACGTAACGGGTGTCTGGACGTCGATGGGGCTCGCGGCAGCGCCCCGACATGGCTCGGTCACGGTGAGCGGCAGTGTTTTCACATATGTGCCAACGCCGGGATTTTACGGACCTGACAGTTTTACGTTCACCGCGTCGAATGCCAACGGCACCTCAAGCGCCGCAACGGTGAGCGTCAACGTCGCCAATCCGCCAGCGCCGACTGCCGCAAATGCAACGATGGCGGTGCCCTATAACAGCAGCGGCACTGCACTCGATCTGACGTCCAGAATCACCGGCATTGCGACGTCGATGGCCATCGCCACCAGCCCGAGCCACGGAACCGTCTCGACCAGCGGCAATGTCGTGACCTATGTCCCGAACGCGGGTTATATCGGCACTGACAGCTTTACCTACTCAGCCACTGGTCCGGGCGGCACTTCGGCGCCGGCTACGGTCAGTGTGACCGTGACGGCACCCGCTGCACCAATGGTTGCGCCGTTGGCCATCACCGTGCCTCATAACAGCAGTGGCACGGCTATCAATCTGGCGTCCAAGATCAGCGGTGTTGCAAACTCCATGGCAGTCGCCAGCGGGCCAAGTCGTGGCACGGTTTCGACGAGCGGTTACGTCGTCACCTACACGCCAACAAATGGGTATTCCGGGGCCGACAGCTTCACTTATACCGCGACCGGTCCCGGCGGCACTTCGGCTGCGGCCACCGTCAGCATAACAGTGGCGACACCGACAGCGCCGACTGCCGCGGCGGCGACCCTGATCGTACCGCACAACAGTACCGGAACCTCAATCGACCTGTCGTCGAGGGTCACCAATGCCACATCTATCGCGGTTGCCAGCGGTCCCAGCCGTGGTTCAGTCTCGACCAGCGGCTACGTCGCTACTTATGTGCCCAATGCTGGCTACAGTGGCGCTGACAGCTTCACGTATACCGCCACAGGGTCCGGCGGCACATCGGCACCAGCAACAGTGAGTGTCACTGTCGGAACAGCGTCTGCGGTGGCTGGGTCAATCACAGTGAAGGTCGTTACTGTTGGCAATGACGGCACGTTCAACTTTACATCGACGATGCCGGGCGCGTCTTCATTCACGCTGACGACGTATGCTGGCACGGCGTCCAAGTCGATGATGAATGTCACACCAGGAACCTATCAGGTCTCACAGGCAGGCACGCCAGCGGGCTTTGAGTTGCAATCCGTCCAATGCTCGAACGGCAGCGCGAGTGGAACTGCGGCGAATGTCAGCGTCGCAAACGGGACGAGTAGCACCTGTACGTTCACGCAGGCGCTGACGACAGATGCGACGAAAGCTAAGACAGAAGCGACCATTCGCAACTTCATGTCGAGCCGGGCCAATGCGATTTTGTCGAGCGGGCCGGATAGTTCGCGCCAGCATGGACGTTTGAGCGGATCGCTGTCGGACGGCGGCGACGACGACCAAGCGGCCGTGCCACCGCCAGCCCGGGCGCGTGCGCCCATCAGCGGACCGGGCGATGGTGCCGGCCCGAAAGGTGCGGCGCGCTTCGCCAGCCAGGGCCTCGGTGCGTCTGCTGATGCAGCACAACAGGGTCCGGCCAGCTTGAGTGGCAACGTCGAAAACGGCAATGGCCGCATGTCGTTTGCGACCAGCCTAAGCCAGATGCGCAAGTCGGCCAACGATGCCTACAGTCCGGGCAGTCCCGGCCGCATGAATCTGAGTGGCTCGCCCTACGGAGCTGCGCCAGCGGGGGTCAATCGCCCGGCGTTGTTCGATATCTGGCTGGAAGCGCACACCACGCTGTTCGAAGACAACACAGGCGGCGGCAAACGGCGCGGCAACATGGATCTCGTCTACCTTGGTGCCGACTATGTGGTGCACAAGGCAGTGCTCATTGGTGCCATGGTCCAGTTCGACCGCGCGAAAGAGACATCCACTGTGCTTGGCACCAGTGCCGATGGCACGGGCTGGATGGCAGGCCCATACGTGAGCGCACGCCTGACTAAAAACGTCGTGTTCGATGCGCGCACGGCGTGGGGCAAGTCGAGCAACCACGTCAATCCGCTCGGCACTTTCAACGACAGCTTCGAGACGACGCGGGCGCTGGCGTCCGCCAAGCTCACCGGCAACTGGTATCAGGGTGCGCTGCGCATCTCGCCGACTTTGGATGTGAGTTACTATCAGGAACAGCAGAAGGCGTTCACCAGCCTGTCCGGCGCGGCAATCGGCGACCAGAAGCTGGCGCTTGGCCGGATGACGGTCGGCCCTGAGTTCGGCTACAAAATCATGACCGAAAGTGGCGGTGTGTTCGAGCCCTTTGCCTCCGCCAAGCTGCTCTGGGATTTCAAGAAGGACACCACATTGTCGATTGGCGGCATGGATGTCGGCACGACGGCAATCCGCGGCAAGGTCGAAGCCGGTGCGTCTTACACGGGCACGTCGGGCGTCTCGGTGAAAGGCGCGGTCGGCTACGACGGCATCGGCGACAAGAATTATCACGCTTATCAAGGCAAAGTGTCGGTCGGCGTGCCGCTGCAATGAGTGTCAATTAGCGGCGCCGGGCGGCGCGTACGTGGGGAGATGTGACATGCGTGGACTACAATTAAAGCTCGTTGGTGCCGGCGTGCTGCTCCTGGTCGCAGGATCTGCGTCAGCAGCTGATGGGTACGGTGCGCTCGCGTACTCGCAATCGCGGGCGATGTACACGGTTGCGCTTAATCATCCCAGCCGAGCGGATGCCGAGCGTGCTGCCTTGGCATCGTGCCAATCGGCAGCACCCGACTGCACGTCGCCAGTTTGGGTTCAGCACGGGTGTGTTGCGCTGGCCATCGGACGGGAGCGTGGCTTCGGTACGGGGTGGGGCTCAACGCGCGCTTCGGCCGAGCAAGAAGCCATCGGCGTGTGCTCGAGCAAGACCGGTGCCTGCGTTCTGAAGCGGACGGCCTGCACGGCCGGGCAATAGATTTGTCACGCGAAAAACAACTCGCTCTGCAACCATTAGTAATTCCGTCAATTTAAGCACGCCTGGGTTATGTAAATTCCGGTTGTTTCGTTGACCAGCACTACCTCCTCGCGCACAATTTAAGCGTGTGGAGTGGCGTTCAGGACTTGCGGGTTGGACGCCTCTTGGTTGCGTTGCGTAAGTGCGGGGGCGTCGATGGCTTGTGCAGCCGTCGGACATTTGCGTGGTAAGATCGTGCGTGTGGCGATCTGGACTGCGATTGTGGCGTGGGCTTTTGGCACGCCTCATTTCGCACATGCGCAAACATCAACTCGTGCTGCCACGGCGACTGCCGAGACATCGCTGTCAGGTTTGTTTCGGTTTTTGCGGCCGTGGATCGGCGATGCTGACGCCGACGCTGAGGTTACACAACCTCTTGAGCCTGGCTCCTGGCACCAAAAGACTGCCGTCGATGTGGAGCCCTCGGCTGAGGGCTGGGCCGGCTTTGACGGGTACCGGCGCGTTGCGTCGCTTTACTCTGGTGTGACTTGGTCGCCGTTCGGTAACCTGCGGCAGGATGGGCCGCGCCTGCGCATCGTCGGCGGTCAGAGCTTTTATGGCTATGGCGGGAGGCGTTACGACAACGGCCTTGAGCAATCGACATGGGTGTCGTTTGCAGGCCGGGCGACGTTTGTCGAAGCCCTTGCTGGTTGGCAAGTTTCGCGGGGAGCCACGACGATCAAGCTGTTTGGTGGGATGACCTGGTCTAACCATCAAATCACGCCTCATGACGAGGCGACGCAGGTCCAAGGTGCGGGCAAGGGCGTCAAGGCTGCATTGGAAGTTTGGCACAATTGGTCACCGAACCTGTGGACGTCGCTTGATCTGACTGCGGCGCAGGTTCACCGCACGTATTCGGCGCAACTCAGAATGGGTTGGCGGGTCAATCCGAGTTGGTCGCTGGGACCGGAGGCAAGCTTGACCGGACATTCGGAAGCAGCGCTGCAGCGCACAGGATTCTTCGTGCGTTATGAGGGCCTCAGCGATGAGTTTACGATTTCTGGTGGCCACATGCGTGCACGCGGCGATATTCCGTCGGCCTATGGAACGGCGCAGTATTTGCGGCGGTTCTGACGCCGGACGTCAGCAATCTTCCCCTGACAGGCGAGATAAAATCAGTTATGTTCCAAATCGTTAACCTCCATTTTTGAGGCTGCGCGATGAAGACGATCCTGGTTCCAACTGACCCCAGTATGCCGAGTATCGCTGCCGTTACCTGCGCGCGGTTGCTGGCTGAGCGTTTTGGCGCAAATGTCGATGGGGTGGCACTCCGGCCGGCATTTGCCGAAGTGGTGGCACCGGACCCGATTGTGGCCGTTACTTTGCCGCCCACCGATTGGGATGAAACAAAATACATTCGAGAAGCGCGCTCTCTTTTTGAGGCCGGCGCGATGGGCTCAAAGCTGTTCCGTTGGCGCGGTGGCGCGGCGATCGATGATGGCGAGCTGGGCAGTCTTGGCCGGCTTTATGATCTTACGGTTCTGCCGCGCCCGGGCGCACGCGGCGGGCGCGTAACAACCTTCGAGGCCGCGTTGTTCGATAGCGGCCGGCCTGTGCTCATGGCACCGCCCGCTCCGCCCGTGACGATGGGCGATAGCATTCTCATCCACTGGAACCGGTCGACCGAGACGGCGCGGGCCATCGCGCTGGCGATGCCGGTGCTGGTCAAAGCCAAGCGCGTGCAATTGGTGTTTATCGAGGGCAACTCGGTGGCGGGACCCAGTGCCCGTGAAGCGGTCGGGCATCTGGCGGCGCACGGCATCACGGCTACGGAAAAGACCGTTGATCCGAAGGGCCGCAATCCGGGCGAGGCGATCTTGCTCGAAGCCAAGGCCTTTGGCGCTGATCTACTGGTCAAGGGTGCTTACACGCAGAGCCGGCTCAGACAGATGATCTTCGGCGGCGCGACGAGCCATATTCTGGCGAAGGCAGAACTGCCAGTGCTGTTCGCACATTGACGTCCAGTTGGGTTATGGACCGCTCGGGTTGTCGACTTGCTCAACGCAGCCCGTCGCGGTTACATTCGTGTCACTTTCCCGAAACCCGGCGAGGGCGAAGGACGACGCTGAAGGGCGTCTGTTCCGTCTTGCTGTTGACGCTCTCAAACCAAGGCGACGCTGATGCCTGATATGCGTTTTACTGCTCATGTGCCGCTGACGTTGGATTGTCCGCCAGCGATGGAGTCGGCGGTGCGGTACGTGTTCGAGGGCGAGTACGAGAGCCATTTTGATGGTACCGGGCTCAGCATTCTCGATATCGGGGCCAATGTGGGTTCGTTTGCGCGCTGGGCGGACCTGCGCTGGCCGGGGAGCACCATCCATAGCTTTGAGCCGAACCCCGGCACGTTCGCGTTTCTCGCCCGCAACATCGCTGGTCGCGCCAATATCACGGCGACCAATGCGGCCGTGTACCCAGGCGTCGGTGCCAAGGCTCCTTTCTTTGCGCGCTATGATGGCGATGGCGAAGCGGGGCTTGTCAGCTATGCGACCGATACGTTTCGCGCGGGTGCTGTGACGGGCGCGTTCGACGTGGCGGTCGTGGCACCCGAGACGTTGCCGAGCGCGGATATCGTCAAGCTCGACGTGGAGGGTGCCGAGGCGGCAATTTTGAGCCACCTCGATTTGTCGAAGACGCAGCTGGTCTTGGCGGAATTCCAGAACCGGAAGAACCGGCTGGAAATGCAGGCGGTGCTGAAAAACGGGTTTGTGGCGTTGGTCGATGAAGAATGCCCCTGGGACCCGATTTTGGATTATCTGGATTATCGGGCGGACCTGAAGGGCGATGTCTACGGGCGGATGTTTTATGCACGCGTTGGAGGGACGAAGCTTGTGAGGCGAGTGGTGGCGTAAGGTTTGGCTGAGCCTCCACTTTCATCACGCCCCCTCTCCCACAAACGGGTTGGTCCGCCGCTCGTCGCCAAACGTACTCGCGGGGCCGTGACCGCAGATGAAGACGATGTCGTCGCCGAGCGGGAACAGTTTTGTGCGCACGGCTGAGACCAGCTGCTCGGTGTTGCCGTAGGGGAAATCGGTGCGACCGATGGAGCCCTGGAACAGCACGTCGCCCACCAGCGCGATGCCGGCCTCCACGTTAACGAACACGACTGAACCCGGCGAATGGCCAGGGCAATGCAGCACGTTGAACACAACGCCAGCGACGGTGACGGTCTCGCCTTCGGTCAGCCAGCGGTCCGGCGTCGCGTTCTGCATGTCGGTAAAGCCGTATTGCTTGGCTTGCGCGGCGATGCCGTCCAACAGGAACTTGTCGGCGAGGTGGGGCCCGGTGATTTTCACACCGAGTTTGTCGCGCAGTTCGTTGGCACCGCCGGCGTGATCGAGATGGCCGTGGGTGAGCAGAATGCCTTCGACCTTCATGCCGATCTGCTTGATGGCGTCTTCAATGGCAGCCACGTCGCCGCCGGGATCGACGACAACGCCGGATTTTGTCGTTTCATCGAACAACAGGGTGCAGTTCTGCTGGAACGGCGTGACGGGGACGATGGCGGCTTTGAGGGCCATGGGGAGTTCCTTCGCGCGTATTGGCGGATGACGGGCGCTCAATTTCGCCCGTGTCCGTCCTACGACTCAAATCAGGCTGCAGGGGGTTGCGGTCATGGTGCAGGCAGTGGATTTGGGAGTCTGGCGGCATTCGACGGATTTGGCGTCGGCGCGGGAGGGGAAATAGTATCGGAGACCGTGCAAGGCGCGGGCTTCTTTGCTCCACTTCGTCTCGGCATTGGCGGTGGCGCGCTTGGTGCGGGCGGCTTCATCGACCTTAATGGTGGAGCGCGAGGTGACCGTCAGCGGCTCTTTGCAGGTCTTGGCGGCGGCTGGCACTGGGAGAGCCATAAGGGCGGCTGTGGCGACTAGGGTGCCGATGGTACTGCGGGATGCTGAAGCGAGCATGTGGGGCCTCGTGACTGCGCTATTTCACACGGATTGCATCTGCCATTTGCTGCAATTTAATGCAAATCGGTGTCGAATCCTTACCGAGTTCTTAGGGCATTGTGTGCATAGATTCACTCAAATAGGAGCTGTTGGCGCTGGTGGTTTTTACCCGGGCTGACGTTGATACCCCGGCCAACTGGCCGGTAGGAATTGAGGTGGAGTTTTCGCATGCGTGACCCTCTGCACGTCTGCTTTGCCCGGCACGCCCTGCGGCTTGCCGTGATCGGTGCTGTCCTGGTGTCGGCGAGCCCAGTCTCTGCCGCTGGTAAGGTGCTGCGGCCACAGGTTGCGGATCGGATCGAAGATCCGGGCGTCGCCGAACGGCGGCCGGTGGCTGTTGCTCCGACACCAGCGATTGCATCCAATCCTGCTGCGGCACCTGGACCGCAGGGGACGCGGCCGTCCAACGCAAAGGCCGATCCGAATTCAGCGGAGCCACTGAGCGAACGCGCGTCGGCTGCCGCCGAGCGGGCGAAGCGCGCATTGTCCGACGAGGATGCCGGTGATTATGAGCCGGAACCTGTACCGCTCGCCGCCGGGCAACCGGTAGAACCGGACCAGCGCCGCAAAGCGGCGGCAACGCTCAGCAAGCCTGAAGCGAAATGTCTTGCAGGATGCTGACCTAATTGGTCTTGCCGGTCCGATTTACCGTTGCGTTATCCCGTTGCCGGCTATTTGCGCTGGTGCGTGTCATCTAGCCACAGTGTTGCCGTGGTTCCCGTCTTTGTCCCTCAAGGACTGGGGTGGGTGGCGGCACGCACGGCGGGTTTGGGGGCGGGCTAGAATGCGGCGAGACACGTTGGCAAAGGCGTGGCACGGGCGATGACCCTTGGCGGCCGACGATTTTTACTGGCAATTGCGATCGTGGGCGCGAGCGTATGCTTGGCGCTGGGTGTCAGCACACCCATCATCAAGCTCACCAAGTTCTTGTTCTTCACGACCGAACATTCGCTGCTGTCGACGGTGAGCTCATTGCTGGGCAGTGGTCAGCTGTTTCTGGGCCTGACGGTGCTGGTGTTCTCGATCATTCTGCCGGTGCTGAAGCTGCTTTATCTGCTGCTGCTGTCAACGTTACCGCAGAAAGAGCTGGGGCGCATGTCGCGGCAGCTGCGCGCGCTGGAATGGCTCGGCAAGTGGTCCATGCACGACGTGCTGGTGCTGTCGCTGATGATCTTCTTCATCAAAACCCAGGGCGTCTACGACGCTTCCAGCCTCAACGGCGTCTATTACTTCACGGCCGCTATCGTGTTCATGATCCTTGGCTACTCGTGGCTGCATGTGGATGCGCCAGGATCGATGACCAAAGAGAGGCTCGCGCCGCAGACGATTTCGCCGCCGCGCTCGGCACCGTTCCGCAACTTCGTGTTGAGCTTTCTGATCATTGTGGCGACGGTGTTTTTCGCGCTTGGTATTATCCTGCCGGCAATCAAGTTCACCACCGTGTTCGTGTGGAAGAACGAGCACTCGATCCTCAGCATCATCTACGCGCTGTATACCAATGAGGAGTTTTTCCTCTGCGCGGTGATCATGACCTTCTCAGTGGTGTTTCCGTTCCTGAAGCTGCTGTATCTGCTGACTTTAGTGACATCGCCGGACATGCCGCACGAGTTCCGTGTCCGCTCTATTGCGGCGATGGAGTGGCTCGGCCGTTACTCGATGACGGACGTGATGGTGCTGGCGCTGATCATCTTTTACGTCAACTCGTCGGGGTATTCGGAGGCCCAGGTGCAGCCGGGCATCTACTTCTTCGCCGCCAGCGCGCTGATCACGATGTTTGCCTACGGCTGGGCGCATACCGTGGCGCCCCGCGCCAAAGTGCGGATCGGGCCGGCCGAGATCGTTGAGGTGCCTGCGACGCGGGCGCAGCTGGTGAAGAAGGCAGTGGGCAATGGGCAGTAGGCAGTCGTTTTGACTGGCGCTTGTGCGGGCGGGGCGGGTCGGATAGGGCACCACCAATGACGCAACATCAGGACCGACGCGCATGACTACTCCCGCCCGTAATCCGAAATCAACGCATGTCGCTATGCTGATGGGCGGCTGGTCGGCGGAGCGGGAAGTCTCGCTGTCGTCAGGCAATGAGTGTGCCAAGGCGCTGGAAGGCGAAGGCTTCAGGGTCACGCGGGTGGATGCGGACCGAGGGCTGGCGAAGACTTTGATTGAGCTGAAACCGGACGTCGTATTCAACGCACTGCACGGCCGTTGGGGCGAAGATGGTTGCGTGCAGGGCATCCTGGAGGTGCTGGGCATTCCCTACACGCATTCAGGCGTGATGGCGTCTTCGGTGGCGATGCACAAAGAGCAAACACGGCTCATTGTCGCTAAAGCTGGCGTGCCCATCGCCGAGGGGCGGCTGGTAACGCATGATGAGGCCATGGCCGCTCACGTGTTCGAACCGCCCTATGTGGCGAAGCCCATTGTGGAAGGTTCGAGTGTGGGTGTGGTCATTGTGCGGGCGGGTGCCAATCGTCCGCCGGAGACAATCCGGCAGGTGCCGGTGACCAAAGATGGTCACGTGCTGGTCGAGCGGTTCATCGCCGGGCGGGAGCTGACCTGCTGCGTGATCGGTGACCGCGTCTCGGATGTGATCGACATTGTGGTCGCGGATCATCTGCAGTTTTACGACTACGAAGCCAAGTATGCGCCGGGCGGGTCGAAGCACATTCTGCCGGCCGCTATGCCAGAAGCTGTGCGGCGCGATGTGCAGCGCCATACAGAGACGGCGCACCGGGTGCTTGGTTGCCGCGGCGCTTCGCGGTCAGATTTTCGCTGGGACGAAGCCAAGGGCGAGCTGATCTTCCTGGAGACCAACACGCAACCCGGTATGACACCCACGTCTCTGTTGCCTGAGGCGGCGGCGCACATGGGGATGACCTTCGGGCAGCTGTGCGCGTATCTGGTGCAGGACGCGAGTGTGGATCGGTTAGGGGTGGTGGGCGAGAGTGGGGTGGGCGGAA
>JANNEU010000211.1:0-6400 GCA_031379035.1 Hyphomicrobiaceae bacterium
CCGCGCCGCCGTAAACCTCCGGCACCAGCGCGCCCAGATAGCCAGCCTTTGTCAGCGCCTCGACAAACGCCGTCGGATACGCGCTCTCGTGATCAAGCTTCACCCAATACTCATTAGGAAACGCGGCACACACTGCGCGCACCCCATCGCGGATCTCCTCCCACTGGCGGTCGAGAGGCATGCTGAGCGGCGTGTCGGTCGTCATGGGAATCTCGGTCAGATTTTTTGGGAGTTCAAGTCGGTCGCGGCATGGCCGCGCGGCCAGCCAGAATGATGACGGCAAGCCCGGCCAGGATCAACCCGCTGCCGGCGAAATTGGCAAGTGTCAGCCGCTCGCCATAAACGACCGCGCCCGCAGCCATGCCAATCACCGGCACCAGCAAGGCGAAAGGCGTCACCGTCGCCGCCGGATACCGCGCCAGCAGGTTGCCCCAAATGACGCCGCCAAGAATGCTGACCGGGTAGGCAAGATACAACACACAGCCAACGCCAAGCCACGTCACGTTCGCCCAGGCGCTCTGCCATGCAGCCGCCCCTTCGGTCGCATAAGACAGCGCCAGCATCGGCAGCGGCACCACGATTGATGTCCACACCTTGAACGCAAGCATGTCGATTTTGTCAGTTCCCTGCTGGCTGGCATGCTTCTGGATCAGGTTGGCAACGCCCCAGGCAATCGCCGCGAGGACAATCAGGGCCACGGGTGCAACTGCCGCGTCTGCAACGCCGCCCATGACGATCACGACGACACCCGCCAGCGCTACAGCGACACCCAATCGCTGCCGCGCTGTCACGCGTTCGCCGAGCACCGCCTGCGCCAGCAGGATCGTAAAGAATACCTGCGTTTGCAGCAGCACCGACGCCAGCCCCGCCGCGCCGCCCAGGTGAAAGGCAGTGAACAGCAGGCCGAACTTCACAACGCCGAACGCTGCACCGTAGCCTACCAACGTTGCCCACGACACCTTTGGCCGCGCGATAAAAAACACCGCCGGCACAGCCGCCAGCGCAAACCGCAGCGCCGTCAGCATCAGCGGCGGCACTTCGCTCACCGCGTGCTTCATGACGATGAAGTTCACGCCCCATAGGACCGCGATGAACAGTGCGAGTGTGATGTCGCGTGGAGACATGTTGGCTCAACTGGCTGCGGGCGAAATTTGCTGATTGCCTGCTTTGGATTTGCGCAACACACGGCTTTTGCAAATCTTACCTCACCCCCACAACTTGTCATCCTCGGGCTTGGCCCGAGGACCCATTGGCCAGCTGTCGAGATGAAAGAGTTTCGTGGCGAAGTCGCTGTGCCAGTGCAACATCGCGTTTGTGGAGGGCTGGGTCCTCGGGACAAGCCCGAGGATGACATTTGTGGGTGGGCAGGCATCGGTGCTCCACGCCGACAAGGGTCAAATCTCACCGCCCTTTATAGTTCGGCTTGCGCTTCTCGTTGAAGGCCGTGATGCCTTCCTGACGGTCTTCGGTGGGCACAGTCCGGTTGTAAGCCTCCAGTTCGAACGCATAACCCGAATGCCGGTCCAACTCTGTCGCCTTGTCGATCGCCTTCTTGGCTTGCTTGACCGAAATCGGTGCATTGCCGGCGATCTTGCGCGCCACCGCCATGACCTCGTTCATCAGCTGCGCTGCGGGCACAACCTTGTTCGCGACACCCCACGCTAGTGCATCTGATGCTGAGAACGGTGTCCCCGTCAAAATGATCTCCTTCGCGCGCCGCACGCCCACCGCGCGCGGCAGGTTCTGCGTCCCCATGGCACCCGGCATGATGCCCAGCGTCACTTCTGTCAGCGCAAACTTCGCGTGCTCCGCCGCATAGACAAAATCGCACGCCAGCGCCAATTCCAGCCCGCCCGCGTATGCCGCCCCATTCACTGCCGCAATGATCGGGATCGGGCAATCGATCATCGCCTTCACCGCCTGCTCGATCACCGCGTGCTGCTCGCGCCACGCCAGATCCGTCATGCCGCGCCGCTCTTTCAGGTCGGCACCCGTGCAGAACCCGCGCTCGCCCGATCCTATCAGCACCAGACACCGCGCCGCCGTATCGCGCACGTAAAAGTCCGTGAAACAATCGCGCAGATCCCGCATCATCTGTGTGTTCATGGCGTTCAAAGCGGCGGGCCGGTTCATAGTGATGACGCCAATAGCATCGACATCGATGGCGACCAGCAAAGTCTCATAAGTCGTACGCATGGGGTTGTCTCGGGCTCGAAGTCGGTGCGAAGCCATTCCTTGCCCGCAGTGGGGCAGAGTGGCAAGTTTCGGTCCTGCATGGTGCCCCTGCACCGCCATCTGACCGAGCCAAGCCATGAACCTTTCCTACACCCTCTCAGCCGTCGCCCGTTATCTGCCCCTTGCGCCGGCCATCACGGCACCAGAGGGCCAACTGAGTTACGCCGGTTTTGAGGATCAGGTGGCCCGCATTGCTGGTGCCTTACGCCACCGTCACAGCCTCCCGGCAACCGCCCGCGTTGCGATCCTGATGGACAACGGCTTGAGCTTTCTGCCTGCGCTGTTTGGTATCTGGCGCGCCGGGTTCGCCGCAGTGCCCATCAATTCTAAGCTGCACCCCAAGGAAGTCGCTTGGATCCTCGACAATTCCGAAACCAAACTCGTCTTTGCTGGTGCCAAACATGCAAACGCGCTGTCAGCGCTTGGCCTGCCGTTGCCGCCGCTGATCGTCGACGGCAGTGCCGATTGGCAGCGCATGACGTCCACGGATCGCCTCTCGGGGGCACCAATCGACCCGCACGCCGACGCCTGGTTGTTTTACACCAGCGGTACCACAGGGCGGCCAAAAGGGGCGGTGTTGACCCACCGCAATCTCCTGTTCGCCTGCCACGCCTACTATGCCGATATCGATTTCGTCGACGACACGGATTGCTTCGTCAGTGCCGCCCCGCTCAGTCATGGTGCAGGGCTCTATGCCTTGCCGCATATTCTGCGTGGCTCGCACCAGATCGTGCTCCCAAGCTTCGAACCTGCCGAAGTGCTGGCCTTGTTTGGGAAACATCAGAATGTCTCGATGTTTGCCGCCCCTACCATGGTCTCGCGCTTGATCAATCATCCGCTCGCCGGCACTTGCGACACACGCGGCCTTAAAACACTGATCTACGGCGGCGCGCCGATGTACGTCTCCGACTTGAAACGCGCCATTGCATTGTTTGGTCCAAAATTCTTCCAACTTTATGGCCAGGGCGAAGCACCGATGACCATCTCCGGCCTCACCAAACGCATGCATGCCGCCATCGCGCATCTCAATTACGAGGCGCGCCTTGGCTCCGCCGGCATCGCCCGCTCCGGCTGTGCCTTTCGCATCGTTGACGAGAGTGGCCGCGATGTCCCAACCGGCGAGATCGGTGAGATCATCTCGAAAAGCGATTGCGTCATGCGCGGTTACCTCAACAACCCGGAGGCCAACGCCAAATCACTACGCGACGGGTGGCTGTGGACCGGCGATCTAGGTTCAGTCGATGCGGACGGCTTTCTCACTCTCAAAGACCGCTCGAAGGATATGATCATCTCTGGCGGCTCCAACATCTACCCGCGCGAGATCGAAGAGGTTCTGCTGACCCATCCGTCGGTACTTGAATGCGCCGTTATCTCGCGCCCGCACGCCGACTGGGGTGAAGAAGTCATCGCCTACGTCGTCGCCAAACCCGGCAGTCCTTCGCCCGACGCGCAAGCTCTCGACGCGCTTTGCCTCGCCAACATCGCCCGTTTCAAACGCCCCAAGGGTTACCGTATCGTGGGCAGCTTGCCTAAAAACAACTATGGCAAGATCTTAAAGACGGAGCTGCGGGCGATGCTCGCGGCGGAGATGGCGCAGTCTTAGGGTGAAAAAGGCGCGTGTGCCATGCCGTTATCCGCCAGGCCACGTGCGTTGCGTTGGTCGGAAACCACATCAACGCGGCGGAATGATCACGTATTTTATTACAGTCCATGGGCCCGGCGTGCCCATCGACGGCGCGATGCGCTGCTCGCGGACCGTGCGGCCAGCAATCAACGTCTGCATCGCAGGTGTGATGCCAGCGCTTGAACTCTCGGCCCACACAACCAGCGTGCCCTCGCGGGCCAAACGTTCCGGCGTGATCCAGGGCGAGAAGGCCAGTTCGCCTTCGGTCAGTATTGATGGCTTGTCTGGATGGTGCAGCGCCACCAATCCCGCAGGCCACGCTCGGCCCGTCACAATGCGGAGCGGCTTACCGGTCTCCTGCGCCCAGGCGGCAGATAACGTGCGGGCGATGTTGGCCTGCGGCCAATTCACCCGCAATGCTGGGACTGTTCCGGCGTAGCGTTGGCCGGCGACACCCAGGCCATAGCCCAGCGGGATCAACACGGCGATCGCGATTGCGATTTTATGCAGCCGGCCGACGACGACATCATCGAGCACGCCCGGCCAGCGCGCGACAAGCAACACCGCCAGCAATGGCAGCGCAGGTGCCAGCCATGATGCTCTGAGCCCCGAACCGCCTGCCAACGCCAGCACGACTGAGAGTAACGGCGGCGCAAGCGTCACCACCCAAAGGAAGCGCGCTGGATCAGGGGAGATGCTGGCAATCGCGGCGGGTGAAGACGTGCTGCGCGCAAAAAAGCCAGCCAGCGCCAGCGTCAGCGCGATGGGCGCTGCTTGCAGTGCCGCGTTGGCTGGAAACAGCAGGGTTGCCAGCAGCGATTGTTCGCGGCCGCGGGCCTCGGCATACGATAGCGGCGCGAAGCCCGAGGTCACGAGCCAGCGGACGAGGGGCACACAAAGCAGCGCGAACAGGGCCGCGCCCGCGTAGGGGCCAATTGTTTTCAACGACCCGCGACCGCGCGGTGTCGACACGATCCAGCCAGCAATGACGATCAGCAGCATGGCATTCGACAGCTTGCCGTAGAGTCCGGCGGCGGCCATCACGCCGAGACCAAGCCACCAGCCGAGGGTGCCGCGCTGAACCGCGCGCCACGCGCACCACGCCGCGCCGATCCAGAACGGCATCTGCGCCTGGGTGTGATTGAATTCGAACGAGCGCCACGACAAATATTCCACGCCAAGCAAGGCCAGCACGGCCGCGGTCGCAATGCGTACACCCGCCAGATCGCGTGCCAACAGATAGGTAAGCGTCAGTGTTGCGACATTGAACAGTTGTCCAGCCAGATAGGCCGGCCAGCCGATGCGGCCCCCGTCAAACCAACGGCTGATTTCAAGCACCCATGCCGGCATGCCGGGATGTTTGTAGGTGCCAACTACCCACTCGCGGCCCCACAGCGCGCTTTCGACAACATCGAGTGGCGGCGCGGTATGAAGCAGGGCTGGCACAAGGGTCCACAACGCTGCCATCAGCGTGAGCGGGACGAGGAGGGGCCACTCGTCTGCCTGTGCTGCCGCACGGTCGGCTACAAGCACCGGGGCTCCCCGCTGCAAGTGCAGCCGTTTTGGCATTGAATAACCGCGCGGCCGCAGCCGGCACCTGGGACGCATTGTCCGGTTGCGATGATCAGCCGGTTTTTCACGCATACGCAGCTTTTGACGCACACATCGCGATCAGTTTGCGTCGAGCAGCTCTGCCCTAACGGGTCACACCCACCGCCGCTGCGCACAGCGATGTGGCCTGAACAGCTGATCGCCTGGCTCGCACCCGGTCCGCAGCTCTGCCGCCGCTCCTCGCGCTCCTGGCAGATGCCGCCCATGCAGCGTGCACTCTTTATCACCAGCATGTCGCCTATGCACAACGCTACGCTGCGCCCACCGCCGGAACACTGTGAGGCGAAGGTGCAGGACTGTGCAAACAGGGTCGTACCGCTGTGCGCAATCAGGAACAGCAGGCCAAGTATCAATGTCAGCAGACCCGCGCAACCAAGCGGGCACATCCCGGCTCGGCGCGCTGGAGTGCGCTCCGGCAGTGGTAACGGGGGCGAGAGGGGAGTGCGTGAGCGTGACATCGCTCACCCCGGCTTGCGGAAGATATGCAGGGTTTTGTACATGCCGGCGTCTTTGAAGCCGCGGTGGGCCACAAGGGCGGCACCAGCTTCCTTGCCTTTATCGTAGGCGAAGCTGCCCGTGTAAAACAGGATCTCGCCGCCAGGCTTCAAGGCGTCGCCGAGCACCAGCGTCATTTCCGTATCCGTCAGCGCGCCGTAGCTGTCGTTGTCCGATGTCCGATATTCGCCGATGTGGAACAGGGTGGCGGAATCCAGCGCCGGCATCAGCCGCTTGTCGATCTGATAGATATCACCAAAGTAGACTTTATAGGTGAAGCCCAGCCGCGCGTTGTCGATCAGCAGATCGACATAGGCCTGATATTCTTCTTTGCTAGCGGTGATGCCGAGCACGTGATTGCCGGCACCATTGGTGGCCGTCTTCAGCCCGACGATGTGGTGGCTGCCGGTGCCCATGTGGAAGATGTCTTTGTTC
>JANNEU010000220.1:0-15380 GCA_031379035.1 Hyphomicrobiaceae bacterium
CGGCCACCAGTAGCCGGAGGCCGAACCCCATGGCGACGCCAAAATGCTGGCCGTAGGTCTCGTTCAAGGAGTGGGGGTGCTCCAGAAACAGGCGAGCAATCGGTTTCGACATGGGGCCTCGGGGTCGGGTTCAGGGACACGAACACCGAATAGTAACCCGACCTGGATCGAAATAATTCCCGTTTATCACCTGAATATGCTCATATGTATGGACGTTATCCCGCAACTGACAGGTTTGTCGAAATCATGGACGATATCGACAAGCGGCTGCTGGATCTCGTCCAGGATGATTCCTCGCTCTCGCTGGATGTGCTCGGCGAGCGGGTGGGTCTGTCTCGCAATGCCTGCTGGCGGCGCATCAAGGCGCTGGAGGACGCAGGCGTGATCCGTGGCCGGGTGACGCTTCTGGACGCCGACAAGCTCAATGTCGGGCTGACGGTGTTCATTTCCGTGCGCACCAACCAGCACGACACCGACTGGCTGGCCAAGTTCGAAGCCGCCATCCACGGCATCCCCGAGATCATCGGTGCCTATCGCACCACCGGCGACGTCGACTACCTGCTCCACGCCGTCCTCCCTGACGTCAAAGCTTATGACCGCCTCTACAAAACCCTCATCGCCAAAGTCCCGCTGTTCGACGTGTCGTCGTTCTTCGTCATGGACCGCGTGAAAGAGACGACACGGTTGCCGTTGGGGTATGCAGGGTAGGGGAAGGGGGCGACGACAACTTGGCGGCCGTGATGCCGAAGTGTTCGTAGCGTTTCTCCGCCGGACCTGACGCACCGATGTGCTGATGCCGATGAATTTGTCGCCGGGGACGAGCCAGCGGTCCCAGCCGTGTTGGACGCCGGGCTCGATGGCGATGCCGTCTTTGGCGGGCGTCGCGCGTGCCAACGGCTCAAGTGGTCATCGCACGTAATCCAACATTTACGCGTGCCCGGCCCAACCCAGAAGTGGCGGCATCTCAGCGGTGCCCCACCAAGGTCCATAGGTTCGTCGTTCCAACCACATGCCGAACGTCGAACGTGGCCAATCGCTTGGTCGGGCGACAAGCCCGTGCGGCGACAGATTCTTCCTGAAGGTTGTCTTGCTGAGCTGGATGCGCGTCTTGTTCCGCTGATAGGTGAACAGCGTGACGACATACGAAGCGCCGGAGACTATGGCGCGGCGATAGCGCTTGGCAGTGGCCAAGTGTTGGGTTGCGGGCGGATCAGACATCGAGCCAACCCGCAACATCGGTGGGCGCGCTATCCCAACCTACGCATTTGCTGACGTGTCCCGCGCATGTCGCACCGCCATAGGGCAGACGTGCCACTTGCGGGCTAGGGTCGTTCCGCTTTTGATGGAATCGAGGACCGACCCTAGCTCTTTGTTTGGTCGTGCTTCTTTGGGGAAAATCGCTGCATACCCCCGGATCAAGTCCGTGGGCATGCTTTTCCCGGAAGCACGCTAGGGTCGTTCCGCTCTTGGTGGAATCGAGGAACGACCCTAGCTCTCTGTTTGGTCGTGCTTCTTTCGGGAAAACCGCTGCACACTTTTCCCGGAAGCACTCTAGGCGAGGGCCACCACTGGTCCACCCACTGTCCGCACGTCCCCCTGCAGCATCAGCACGGCGCCGGCGATAAGACCTTTGGCGAGATAGGCTTCGGCTTGCACGGCACCGGCGTTGAGGGCGGCGCTGCGTTCTTCGGGGGAGAGCTTGCCGACCTTCGTGGTCACCAGCAGATCGCCGAGATCCGTGTCCGGATCAAGCTTCGACGCTGCTTTGCGCGTCACAGCCTTGCTGTCGATGTTGACTGCATTCGCAATCAGCGTCGCCGCCACATCAGCCACCGCCGCTGACTTGGCCAGCACCGTCACACTGTCGGCGATGCCGAGCGAGAACGAACGGCCGTTCGCACCCGACGTGGCAATGCCCGCGATCCCCATCTCAGCTGCCAGCGTAATGGTCCCATTGATCGCCGGCGCCGGCCCCTCGGAGAAATCGCCCGCGACTCCGAACTTCAGCGACTGCCCCGGCTCCAGATGAAACGCGATATCGCCGCCGTCGTTGACGAAGGCTTTTTCAATCGGCCCTGCCGCCTGGATGATGCGCAGTACTTCTTCCGCCACCGAGCCGGCAACGGCCGCCATTGGCGTCACGTAGACGTCGGCAAACGGCAGTGCAGCATCTGCCATGCGTTGCGCGACCTTGCCCTGGAACTTGGCGGCCTTCTTGATGGGCTGACGCAACTCCGCTAGCTCATCGGCCAGCTCGGGGAGGATCTTCGGGAAGTGCCGCGTTACCAGCCGGTGCGCCTGCCGCACAACATCGTCACTGGCCCACACCTTCAGCACGATCGTAATGGGCCCGTGCCGCAGATGCAGCCGTTCGCCGGGTAACCGGTTGATGGAGGGTTTGTCCCACATCGCGTGCGTGCTCGCCAGATTTCCACTGGCGTGACCTTTACCCGATTCGCGCAAGCAACTCGTTGAGAGTCTTAGCGTCCGCCGGTTTCAACGGGGCCAGCGTGCGCTTGGACACTTCGATCGCGACAGCCTTCATCTCGGCCACGCGCTTCTGCCCGTCGAGCGTCAGCTCGATCAAGGTCAGCCGTGCATCACCCGGCGTGCTCCTGAGATGCACCAGGCCCTGCCGCTGCAGACGCCCGACCACACCAAGAATAGTCGAGGGGTCCATCGCCGTCAGCCGGCCGAGATGGTTCTGCGAGATCGCACCTTCATCATCGATCTTGGCCAGCGCCGCGAACTGCGTCGGCGTCATATCGAACTTGCCCATCACCTCGTTAAAGATCATGGTAGCGCGCTGATGGGCGCGGCGTAGATGGAAACCGACCTGCTCCTCAAGCACGTAGGTCGACGCAATCTTCTGCGTTTTGGAGGCAGCCGCAGCTGCAGCAACAGCCGCGACTGTCGCTGGTGTTTTGCGGGCAGCAACAGCCTTCGGGCCCTTCGTTACCGGGGGTCGGCGATCAGCGGCCATGGGTTCGTCTCCTGCCAAGTCTCGATGCGGGCCGTGCCCCCAACAGCTGAAAGTACCTCATGTACCGTCACAATGTCGTTCCGATGTCCGCCTAGCGTTAAGTAGGCCTGTTTCGGAAGTGTAAATTCGATAGGCGCAACCAAGGCTGGCGTCGGCACGGAGCCGAACGCGTTGTCCGGTAACCGTGCCACGTCAGCCATAATCGTAATGCCACCGCCGGCCCAGACATGGACCGGAGCGCCCCCCATCGTTACCCTAGTTTCGCCGCAATTGACCGACCGGGTCAACAGAATAGGGTTTTCTGTGACACCAGCCCGCAGGCTGCCACCTGCGCCGGCCATGAACAGCACCGAGCAGAGTGCCGGTTCGCAATTGGCCTTGATCCGATCAATAACCGATTGAACGGCGTTTGGCAAAGATTCCGGGATCGGCTTCAAGTTCTCGTCGAGAATGCAGTAGAGCGCATCCTCGCCCGTCGTCGATGTGAACAGCAGCCGCTGGCCTGGCCACGCTGTCTTGGGATCAATTGACTGAACGATGCTCAGTGGATCGGTGATGTCGGTCCCACCCCAACCCAGACCTGGCTCCGCGACCTTAAAGTAACGCCCCGGCGTCGACTTGCGGCCACGCACGCGGATGCCGGCCGGCCGCATGTCGAGCACGCGGCCGGCCTGATGCTCCGTCAGCACGCCCGTGATGTGATCGTCCACTACGATCACCTCGTCGGCCAGGTTTTTGAACTGATGCGCGAACATGCCGATGGTCGCCGACCCGCAGCCGACGCGCATGCGGACTTCGGCGCTGCCGTCCACAATCGGCGCGCGGCCGGACTGCACGATGACCGTGTGCCCGCCATCGATGGTCAGCGTCACCGCCTCGCGATTGCACAACGCGAGCAACGTCTCGCACGTCGCGGTGCCTTCCTTCTTGCTGCCGCCGGTCAGATGGCGCACGCCGCCAATGGACAACATCTGCGAGCCGTATTCCGCGGTCGTCACGTGGCCCACGGGTTCGCCGTTGACGCGGATTGTTGCGGTTTCCGCGCCGAGATGGCGGTCGGTATCGATCTTCACCTTGACGCCGCAATAGCTGAAGATGCCTTCCGTTACGACCGTGACGGTATCGACGCCGGCATGCTGGCTTTCGACAATCAGCGGTGCCGGCTTGTAGTCGGGGTACGTTGTGCCCGAGCCGATACCGGTGACGAACGTGCGATCCGGCACCAGTGGTGCGCCATCCCACTGGGCGTTCACAAACGGAACGCGCGGCGCATCCGTTGCAACCGCACGCGCCATCAGCACCAGCGGATCGGTCCGCACCAACCGCCCACCATCATTGGCATAGCGCGAGCATGCGCCCGGCCGTCCTGGCCGGATGCGGCACAACACGGGGCAAGCATCGCAACGCACGATACCGTCGCCTTCGGCAGCACCGAATTGCGCAGACCGTGCTTCAGGAGAGAGTTTGTCTGTCATGCTGCAGACCTGTCAGGTAGCACGCCACGGCGATGGCGCACGATGTCATCGACAGCACCAATAAAGCTCTCTGTGTGGGCCGCTGTCACAACCAGCGATAACGCGACAAACCCGCGACGGGCCATGTAGATCTCGCGCTCCAGCAGATCGAGGAAGATGAGTTCTTTGGCGCGATCATCGCCGGCAGCGGTATCCTCCGGGCGGCGGACCGGCTCGGCGGTGGCATGCAGGCTCATCAGTGAGCCCTGGCCGGTCATCTGCAGATCAACCCCATGGGTGGCAAACACAGCGTTGAGCCGTTCGCGCAAGGTGTCACCTCTCGCATGGAGAGCGGCGGCAACATCGGGTGGAAACACATCGCTCAACGCTGCAATCCCTGCCGACATGGTCAGTACGTTGTTGTTGAATGTGCCCGCGTGCGGCATGAAGCCTGGGTGCGTGGGATCGTACATGTCCATGATTTCAGCCCGTCCACCGAACGCGCCGAACGACATGCCGCCGCCGATCCATTTGCCAAGCGTGGTCATGTCGGGCCGGATGCCAAGCAGCGATTGTGCGCCGCCACGTCCGAACCGCGACGTCATCACCTCATCAAAAATTAAAACCGCGCCGGCCCGTGTCGCCTCTTCGCGCAGCATCTCAAGAAACGCTGCATCGGCAGGAATGCAACCGCTGGAGCCCATCATCGGCTCAACTAAGATACACGCGAGGTCGCCGGCGTTCACCTGGATTTCTGCGCGCGTCGTGTTGATGTCGTTATATGTGCCGAGCACGAACGGGTAGGGCGCGTTGATCGGAATACCACCGCCGCCGAAATAGAGCAGGCCGCCGTGATACCCGCCGCGCATGACCATCACTGTACCACGGCCGGTATGATGCCGCGCCGTGGCGATGGCCATCAAATTCGCTTCGGTGCCTGAATTGGTGAAACGCACCCGCTCAATGGATGCGAAGCGCGCACACACCAGTCGGGCCAGCTCGGGCTCGAAGGTGTTGTGGCCGCCGAAGTTGACGCCGCCATCAAGCGCGCGATCAATCGCCTGGCGAATGACGGGGTGTGAATGACCAAACAAACCGGCCGTGTATTCGCCGAGCAGGTTCACATAGCGATGGCCATCGACGTCGGTCAGAGTGGCGTCGGCACCGTGCGCGATCCGAAGCGGAAATGGCCCGTGGAACAGCACCGTGCGCGTATTCCCGCCGGGCATGTACCGGCGCGCTTGCTCGTGCGTCGCCTGCGACTTGGGCCGCTTCGCCACGTAGGTCTGGCGCGCCTCTTGAAGCGCATCGTCGAGAGTCTGATTGCGCAATAGGGTCATGTTTTTCCCTCCTGCAACGCTTCCCACAGCCGATGCGGCAGCACCGGGACTTTGCGCATCGTCACCCCGGTCGCATGGCGGATCGCGCCAAGAATGGCTGGCGCAGTCGCAACAAGCGCGGGTTCGCCAACACCCTTCGCGCCGAACGGGCCTTCCGGATCGGGGTCTTCGATGATGTGGATCGTGATCGGCGGGATGTCGCCCACTGTTGGGATCAAATAGTCATGCAGGTTCTCGGTGCGGCCCGGAATGAATTCTTCCATCAGCGCGAGACCAAGGCCCTGCGCGATGCCACCGTGGATCTGTCCCTCGACCAGCGTCGGATTGATCGCCCGGCCAACGTCGTGTGCGGCGTGGATATGCAGCACCTTGGTTGTTCCAAGCGCGGTGTCGACCATGACTTCGGCGATCTGCGCGGCAAAGCCATAGGTCGCGTAGGGTACGCCCTGGCCATCTGCGTCGAGTGGGATCGTGGGCGGATCATACGTGCCGAAGCTTTCAAGATCAGCGGGAAGCTCGGCCAGCGCGATGCGCCGCTGCTCGGGGCCGATGACGAGCACATCACCTTCTAGCCGCATGGCTGCGCCGTCACCCGCATTGGCAAGCCGCAAGAGTTTGGCGCGCAGATCAAGCGCTGCCAGCCGTGCCGCATTGCCAGAGACGAAGGTTTGCCGCGAGGCGGACGTTTTGCCAGCGTCGAGTGTTTTCGCAGTGTTGCCGATATCGGGCGTCAACCAGATGAATGCGCCATCGACAGCAAGCGCCTCGCGCACGATTTGCAACAGAACCGTCGAAACGCCCTGCCCGATGTCGACCGCGCCACTGTGCACGTGGAATACAGCACCAACGGCGGCATCGCGCTGGAGTGTAATGCGCATCGCGCTGGGGTTCGGCAGCGCGGTGTTGCCGCAGCCATACCACATGCACGCAATGCCGGTGCCGCGCTTGTAGCGTACGTTCGTCGCGTTGTGGATTGCGGCATCTTCCAGCGCTTTGTCCCAGGCGGGTTTCAGCGCGTCGAGGCATTGGGCGAGGCCGGCGGAGGCGTGCAGCACCTGGCCGGACGCGGTGGCGTCGCCGGTCTTGAGCGCATTGATGCGTCGGATCTGCCAGCGATCCAGGCCAAGCTGGCCTGCGAGATCGTCCATCAGCGTTTCGTTGGCGATGGCCGACTGCGGCACGCCGAAGCCGCGGAAGGCACCAGCCGGGGTGTCGTTGGTGTAGATGGCGCGCGTGCGGTTCCACACGTTCGGCACCTTGTAGGGGCCGTGCGCGTGGATCGGCACGCGATTGGCGACTGTCGGTCCCCATGAGGCGTACGCGCCGGTATTGAAGTCGCCGGTCATCTCGTAGGCGGTGAGGTGCCCTCGCGCGTCGGCGGATGCCTTCGCGGTGATCCTGGCCGGGTGCCGCTTGGTCGTCGAGGCCATGCTCTCGATGCGCGAATAGATCATGCGCACAGGCTTATTCAGCGTCCAAGCAGCAATGGCGAGGAACGGCTGCACCGAGACATCGAGCTTGCCGCCGAACCCGCCGCCGCAGGCCGTCGGCGCAATGATCACGTTATCCTCGGGGATGCCCAGCACGCCCGCCGTTTCCTCGCGGTCCATGTAGGGCGCCTGCGTCGATGCAGCGATGGTGATCGTATCGCCGTCACGCACCGCATAACCGGCTTCGGGTTCGATGTAGGCGTGCTCGACGAACGACGTTTCAAACGCGCCTTGGGCGGTGGCGGCAGCGCTCGCACGACCGGCGACAACGTCGCCAAACTTGAGGTTGCCGCGCGTCAGCACGTTGTCGGGATGTGTGGCGTGGATTGCCCGCGCGTGCGGCGTCAGCGCGGCATCAATGCCGTGCAGGCCACTGGTCTCGGTCCAAACAACTGGGAATTCCGCAACGTCAATTGTCTCGATCATGTCGCGGCGGCCGACCAGCGCTGCCACCGCCTCGCCGCGATAGCGCACATGACGTTCAGCAAAGACGGGTTGATCCTTGGTGTTGGGGAAAATGCCGAAGCTGTTGCGGCCGGGTACATCGCGCGCGGTCAGCACGGCGTCGAGGCCAAGCCGGAGTTTGAAAGCGTCAAGATCGCCCAACTCGAAGATGGCGCTGGCATGCGGTGATCGGATCACACGCAGCCAGAGCGAACCTTCCGGCGCGAAATCGGCACCGAACTCGGCGGTGCCGCGCGTCTTTTGCCGTGCGTCCACGTGCCGGACCCGTGCGCCGACACCGCCGATGGCTTGACCGAGCCATAAATCGTGCGGTGCATCGCAGATGGCATCGACGATCTTGATGTAGCCGGTGCAGCGGCACAGCACGCCACCAATGGCGACCTCTGCTTCGGCTCGCGTTGGGCCCGGCACGCGTTCGAGCAATGCGCGCGCTGCCAGTACCATGCCGGGTGTGCAGATGCCGCATTGCGCCGCGCCGTGGCGGGAAAAAGCATGGACCAGACGCTGAACCAGTGGATCGTGGTGGACGCTTTCGATTGTTGCGACTCGCCGGCCGCGGACCTGCGCCAACGGCACCAGACAGGCGCACACTGGTTCTCCATCCAGCAGCACCGTGCAGGCACCGCAATCGCCGGCGTCACAGCCGATCTTGGTGCCAGGGTCTCCGTTATCGCGTATGGCGTCGGACAGGGATGTGAAGGGGCCCGCACTCAACGACACCGGCTCGCCGTTCAACTCGAACGCGATGTGATCTGTTTCCTTGGGTGCGGCATGATCCATTATGCGGCCCTCCGCGATGTCGCCGCCGCCTGGACGATCAGGTCGCGGACCAACTGCAGCGCCGCTGCTTGGCGGTAGGCGGCGGAGGCGCGCACGTCGTCGATGGGTGCCAGATGCGCCAGGTGATGTGCGGCCATCAGCGCGGGATCGAGATGCCGTCCGGCCAGCGTCATCTCAAGTTCCGGAAGGCGTTGAGCGGTGGCCGAGCAGGCGCCGACGGCGATCCGCGCGCTGCGCACCTCACCATCGCTGCCGATATCAAACACACCGGCAACCATGGCGATGGAAATGACCAGATATTTGCGCGCGCCGAGTTTCACGAAGTGACCTTGGCCGGTTTGCTTCGGAATACGGATGCCGGTAACGAGTTCGCCTTCAGCAAGCGCAGTCTGCCGATAAGCGGTCAGGAACTTGGCGAGCGGAACGCGGAACTCAACCCCACCGACGCACTCCACGTCCGCGTCCAAGGTCAGCAGCGGCGGTAGGCCGTCCGCTGCTGGCGAGGCATTGCAGATATTTCCGCCGATCGTGCCGCGGTTCTGGATCTGGACGCCACCGACCTCGCGCGCCGCAGCTTTCAGTCCGCTAAATACCGGCGGCAAATCCGCCTTGATAATGTCAGACCACGTCGCCGTGGCACCGATCCACCAGTGATCACCGCGATCTTCGATCCCGCGCAGTGCCGCGATGCCGGAGATGTCGACAATACCTCGCGTATCGCGTGCGCCCCAGGCGGTGCGGGACGTGCGTGCCGGGTAGATGTCGGTGCCACCTGCGAGCACCGTCAGCGCTTCTGGACCTCGGAGCAAGGTGACGGCTTCGCGTAAGGTGCGCGGCCGGTGATAGGCACTCATCTTGCGCCTCCCGGTTGCCAATGGGGCCAGCGGTCGCGGGCTTCCGCTTCGGTGTAGTAGCCGCGAGAGACATCGCGACTGATCTTTGCCGGATCGCGCCGGCGCGGATCGCCAAAGCCGCCGCCGCCGGGTGTCATGACCTCGACGCGGTCGCCGGCGCGGATCTCAATGCCCTGATCTTTCGAGAGATGCACCGGGGTGAACGTTGCGTCGCCACGATGAATGCGCACCACATTGACCGCCCCCGCTGCCCCACCCTCAATACCCGGCGGCCCGAAGCGGCCATGATCCATCACGAATGACGCACGCGCCTCGCCGCGCAACAGTTCGATCTCGTAGTGCACGCCAAAGCCGCCACGCTGTTCGCCCGCGCCGCCCGACGCATGATGCAGCGACACATGCCGGAACAGGATCGGGAACTTCTGCTCCATCACTTCGACCGGCGCGGTCTTGGAAATACCGATAGTACTGCAGCCGTTGCTCAGCCCATCGTGATCGGCGTTGCCGCCGTAGCCGCCGCCAGTGATCTGGTACATTACATAGGCACTGCCGCTGCGTGGATCGACGCCGCCGAGACAGAAGTTGCCGCTGGTGCCCGCAGGGGCCGCAGTGACTTTGTGTGGGATCGCGCGGGCAAGTGCCAGAAACACAGCTTCGGCGATGCGTTGTGAAACTTCGGCAGCGCAACCGGAGACGGGGCGCGGATATTTTGCATCGAGGAATGTGCCGTCTATGCCGGTGATCGACAGCGGCTTGAACGCACCTGCGTTGAGCGGTGTATCAGGGAAGATGTGGCGGACGGCGAGATAGACTGAAGAGACTGTTGTCGCGGACACCGAATTCATGGGGCCTTTGCACGGCGGCGACGATCCGCTGAAATCGAAATGCAGTGTGCCGCCTGATTTGGTTATGGCCAGCGCAATCCGCAGCGGCGTGTTGACGATGCCGTCGCTGTCAACAAACGCTTCGCTCTCATAGCGGCCATCAGGAATGCCAGCGATGTGGGCGCGCATGCGCGTGTCGGCGCGGGCTTCGAGCGCGGCCCAGGCCGCCCGCATGACCGGCAATGTATGTCGATCAATCAACTCTGTCAGTTGGCGCTCGCCGACCTTCAGCGCCGCCGCCTGCGCCTGAATATCGCCGATGCGCTGGTCAGCCACACGGATGTTGGACTGGATGATCGCCAGGATTTCTGCATCCAGCGTGCCGCGCTTGAACAGCTTCACCGGCGGCAGGCGCAGCCCCTCCTGCTCGACCTCGGTGGCATGGGCTGAAAACCCACCGGGCACCATGCCGCCCACATCCGGCCAATGGCCAGTGTTCTGAAGCCAGCAAACGTGTTCGCCTTGGTAGTAGAACGGCAGCGCAAAGCGCACATCCATCAGATGGGTGCCACCGAGATAAGGGTCATTGACGATATAGATATCGCCGGGCTCGGGTTTTCCAGCGCGGCCCTCGCCGATGAGACGGATGATATCGCGCGTTGACTGCTGCATGGTGCCGACGAAGACGGGCAATCCCAGTTCACCCTGGCTGATCAGCCGGCCGTCGTCAGCGGCATAGATCCCGTCTGCGCGATCATCGGCTTCCGCAATCACCGGCGAAAACGCCGCGCGCGAGAAGGTGATGTCCATTTCGTTGCAAACCTGGCGCAGCCCGGCCTCGATGACGGCCAGCGTCAGGGGATCAGGTTCGGGCCGACACACGGGCATAGTGTTTCTCCGCAGCCCCAAAGGCTAGCGCGAAACGGCCCCAAGTCCAATATTTGTTTGTATGGAAATGAGCCGATTTTACCGCTTGTGCTTCACCCGCCAGGCCACGAAGTCGGTCTTGGTTTTCTCTTCGGTGGCGGGGTAGAGGCCGAGGATCGAGCGGCCTTCGTGAACCATGGCGGTCACGAAGTCCTCAAAAGCGGTCATCTCGATGGCTTCGGCCGCGATCTCGTCGGCGAGATGGGCCGGGATGACGACGACACCGTCGGCATCGCCAACCACAACATCGCCCGGAAAAACTGGCGCATCGCCGCAACCGATCGGCACGTTGATGTCGATGGCCTGATGGATGGTCAAGTTGGTCGGTGCTGACGGGCGGGCATGATACGACGGGATATCGAGCGCGGCGATTTCGGCACTGTCACGGAAACCGCCGTCTGTCACCACGCCGGCCACACCGCGCTTCATCAACCGCGTCACCAGAATGCCGCCGGCTGACGCCGCTCGCGCATCCTTGCGGCTGTCGATGACGAATACGCAGCCGGGCGGACAATCCTCAACAGCTTTGCGTTGCGGGTGGGCACGGTCCTGGAACACGGTGATCGCATTCAAATCCTCGCGAGCGGGCATGTAGCGCAGTGTAAAGGCCTCGCCGACCATGTTGGGCTTCTTGGGGTCGAGCGGCTGCACGCCTTGGATCATCTGATTGCGAAAGCCGCGCTTGAACAGCGCTGTGCAGATGGTGGCCGTGCTGACGGCTTTGAGCTTGTCGCGGGTGGCTGCGCTGAGCTTGGACATGATAGTCTCTCCGGAAATTCCTGAGCTCTCTGTAGCGAGCCGTTGGGGCGTTGTCTCCGTAAGGACGGCTTATGGCTATGCGCGGGGAGCATATTGCTGGTGTCGACCGCGCGCAGCATAGTGGCCACCAGGAGAGTGCCGCCATGAAGATGACCGCCGCTGTGATGTTCGCTCAGGGTCTGCCACGGCCCTACGCCGAGACCAAGCCCCTCGTCATCGAGATTGTCGATCTGGAAGGGCCCGGACCCGGCGAGGTCCTCGTCGAGATCGCCGGTGCGGGGCTGTGCCATTCCGATCTGTCAGCAATTGAAGGCAACCGGCCGCGCGCGGTGCCCACGGTTGTCGGGCATGAGGCCGCCGGCATAGTCCGCGAAGTGGGTGCAGGCGTGACGCGGGTGGGCGTGGATGACCACGTCGTGATGCTGTTTGTCGCCAGCTGCGGAACCTGCGAACTCTGCACCGCCGGCCGCCCCAACCTGTGCCAGTCGTCGTGGGAAGCGCGCGCCAAGGGAACGCTGCAGAGCGGCGCACGCCGGTTGAGCCTCAAGGGCAAACCGCTGCATCATTACAGCGGCATCTCTTGTTTCGCTGAATTCGCAGTTGTCTCTGAGCGCTCGCTGATGCCGCTACCAAAGGCGCTGCCCTTACTGGACGCAGCAATTCTCGGCTGCGCGGTGATCACTGGCGCGGGCGCGGTCTACAACACCGCCGGCGACGTGCGTGGCAAGGCCTGCGCGATCATCGGACTTGGCGGCGTTGGTTTGTCGGCGCTGCTCGCAGCTGTCGAGGCGGGTGCAACGACCATCATCGCCATCGATCTGAGTGATGCGAAGCTGGCGCTGGCGGCCAAGCTCGGGGCCACCCATACTTTCCGCGGCGACGATCCGGAGTGCGCGCAGAAGGTCAAGGACCTCACGCGTGGCGGCGTCGACGTGGCGTTCGAACTTGCCGGTTCCATTCCTGCGATGATGTTGAGTTACTCGCTCGGGCGCCGTGGCAGCCTCACCGTTTGCGGCGGCCTGCCCGGCGCAACGCAGTTGTTTCAACTTCCCCAGGCAGCGCTCGTTGCTGACGAACGCGTCATCAAGGGCAGCTACATGGGCTCGGCTGTGCCGTCGCGCGACATCCCAAAGCTGGTCGACCTGATCCTTGAGGGTGCGCTGCCCATCGCCAAACTCCGCAGCGACGTGCTCGGTTTTGATCGTCTCAATGCCGGCTTCGACAAGCTCGCCGATGGCGTCGGCGTCCGGCAGGTCCTGAAGTGCAAGACGTGAAGGATTAAGCCGCTACCGGCCCCTCAACCAGCGCACTCGGCCGCTCAGTGCCGATGCCGACATCGCGGACGGGTTTGTTGGCGCGGCGCTGCGCTTCTTTCATGGTGCGGCGCAAGTCAGCAAAATAGGGCATGTGCTCAACCTCGATGCCGTGGCGTGGGCTGTCTTTGAACAGCCGCTTGACCCACGCTTTGCGTGCGGCGATCTCCTCTAGCATGCCGGCCTTTTCGGGTAGCGCTGCGCGGCCCAACTCAATTTCACGCAACCAACGTATCTGTCCCTCGACAATCCAATTCAACGCCGAGTCCGAATTGAAAAATCCGAGGAAGTAGAAGCCACGCCAGTCCGGCGGTACAATGCGCATGTAGAGATCGAGGCTGTTGTTGTCCGCCTTGGCGACCTCCGGCGGAATGAAGGGGAGGTCGAGGGAGTAGCCGGTCGCTGCGATCAGCGTGTCGAAGTCCTCGCTCGTCCCGTCGCTGAATGTCACGCGCGGGCCATCGACGGCTGTGATGCCCTGCTTCACGGCCACGCGATGGTATTTGATGTGGTTGACGATAGTGGCGTTTGAGGTGGCGTGTACCTTCTTGGTTGATGGCGCGAAGCCGAGACTGGCCATGTCGCCATGCACCACCCAGGTGAAGAACTTGACCGCACGCACGCGCACCGCCTGCGGCACCCAGGGCTTGTAGAACGGCTTCACGATCTCCCAGAAGGGCCGTCCGAAGATGAGCTTTGGGATGATCAGCGGCGTTGAGCGACCGACAAGCACGGTGCGTTCAGCCGTGGTGCAGAGATCGGATGCGATATCGCACGAGCTGTTGCCGACGCCGACGACACAGACGCGTTTTGATGCGTATTTCGCGGGGTCTTTGTAGTGGTGGCTGTGCAGGTATTCGCCCTGGAAGCCGTCGCGGAACATCGGCACTTCGTCGGGTTTGCTCAGGTGACCCGTGGCGACGATGACGGCATCGAAGGTGTCCGTCGTCCCGGTATCAGTGGTGATTGCCCAACGCGGACGCTCGGGCGCGTAGTCTGCGGCAGCACGCACGGACGTGATGCGCGTCTTGAACCTGATCCGCCGCACAATGTCGAAGTTCTTCGCGTAGGCCGCGAGATACGCCGCCATGTCGCGGTGATCTGGAAACGGCTGAACCTTTTTGTCGAACGGAAAGTCTTTGAAGGCTGTCAGATCGCGCGCGGTGTTGATGTGCAGCGTCTTGTATGCGGACGAAAGACCGTTGTCGTTGTCGTACACCCACATGCCACCAACATGACTGCCGATCTCGTACAGCGTCGCATCGTAGCCGGCTTCGATCATGTGCTTGGCAGCGCACAGCCCCGCCGCGCCCGCGCCGATGATGCCGACGGATTTTCGTGTGGATGATTTCATGTCGTTGCCTGCCTAGCCATTTGGACGCAAGCTAGTTCAGCCGTGTGAGACGCGCCAGCGCATAGGTTGGGATAGGTGCCCTTTGCGCCGTAACCCAACACTTCCCGGGGATGTTGGGTTACGCTGCTGAGACGCAGCTCTCCCAACCTACGACGGCTACGTGCTTATCTATTCTGGCCGCGGAAGGCCCAGCCGGTGAAGCGCATTTCGATGGCTGCGGTGATGGCGTAGAGCACGATGCCGAGCACGGCGAGCGCCATCAGGCCCGCGAACACCAGCGGCACTTGGAAATTGGCCTGAGCCGAGAGCATGAGAAAGCCGATGCCGCGGTTGGCACCGACGGTTTCCGACACCACGGCGCCGACGAAGGCCAGGGTGATGGCAATCTTCAGTGAGCCAAAGAAATATGGCAGTGACCGCGGGATACCGACCTTGCGCATGATGTCGAGTTTGGACGCGCCGAGCGCGCGGAGCACGTCTTCCAGTTCCGGCTCCGTGGTGGCCAATCCCGTCGCCACGTTGACGACGATGGGAAAGAACGAGATCAGGAATGCTGTGATGATCGCCGGTACCGCGCCAACGCCGAACCACAAGATCAGCACCGGCACGACGGCCACTTTCGGCACCGAGTTGAAGCCGATCAGCACCGGATAGATCGCAGCATAAATCGCCTTGTGCCAACCCACCGCGATGCCGAGCAGAAGGCCAAACACGGTCGCGATGCCGAAGCCTGCGAGTGTGTTCCACAGTGTATAGAGTGAGTTCTCGATGATCGGCGCTTGGAATTGCTTGTAGGCGGCCCAGATGGCGGTCGGGGCTGGCAACACAGTGGGCGGT
>JANNEU010000241.1:0-9817 GCA_031379035.1 Hyphomicrobiaceae bacterium
ATGGTGTCGATCTAGTTTGCCCGTGATCAGCATCACTCAAACTTATACGGGACGACAAGCCGGCGCGCTGCATCAGCCATGCCAACTGGTGGTGCTCTAACGGGCGCGGCGCGGCGGACAGCCTCTCACGCTGCTTGATCAAGTGCGGTGTTGCCACTGCTCTTCTCAACCCGGACGTGGCCGAGCTGGCCGTCCGGCTTCGCCGATCCGAAGATGATAACGGTCCTGCGAGCCAAAGAACTTGGGCGGCTCACGCATCACTGCGACATCGTCGAGACCGGCAACGACAGCTGGCGCTTCAAACACCGCTCCTGAAACGCGCGCCGATGCGCGCCCGCGCGCGGGGGCCTTCTTGCGTTCTACAGTGATGCATTATTACTCCGACCCGCCGATGCAAAATTGCTTCGGCGTTGACACGCAGAAACTTACCGGACGCGTGCGGTCACGGATCACAATCAGGACTGTGCTTCCGTAACGGGGTACATCTCGTCTGCGATTTCCCTTGCTCATAAAATCATTTCGACTATACTGGAAAAATGGATTCTAAAAAAGCATCAGCTGGCTTCTCGGCCCTCGCGCAGGAGACGCGCTTGGACGCCGTGCGTGTTCTGGCCGACGCGGGGCGGGAGGGCATTGCAGCTGGCGATCTGGCGTTACGGCTGGGACTGCCGTCGTCGACGCTCTCATTTCATCTTGCCGCACTGGAGCAGGCTGGGCTCATCGCTGCGACGCGAAAGGGACGGCAACTCTTCTATGCAGTCCGCATCAACGGACTCCGCGAGCTGTTCACCTTTCTGACCGAGACCTGCTGCGCAGGGCAGCCGCAGCTCTGTTTCGACATCAACCGATTGCTGCCGCACGACACACTGGAGGAGAAGCCGATGAGTGCCGCGTTCAACGTCCTCTTTCTTTGCACCCACAATTCCGCCCGCTCGATCATGGCCGAAGCGATCCTTGAGAAGAGCGGGAAGGGTAAATTCAATGCCTATTCAGCCGGCTCAGTGCCAGCACCTCGGCCGCTGCCGGAAGTGATCGAGCGACTGCGGACACTGGGTCACAACGTGACGAAACTCCGCAGCAAATCGTGGAACGAATTCATGCGACCGGATGCGCCGCGCATGGACTTCGTTATCACCCTTTGCGACACGGTCGACGGCCAGGTCTGCCCGGATTTTGGCGACCGGCCCGTGACCGCCGCTTGGCCGTTCCCCGATCCGTCCAAGTTTACCGGCTCCGAAGCTGAGCGGGCGACTTTGCTCAACGAAACGTACGGCATGATCCGCCGCCGGCTTGAGATATTTGCCAGCCTACCGTTTGCGTCACTCGACCGAATGGCGCTGAAGGCTCGGCTCGACGAACTCTCCGACAGCACGCGACCTTATCTCGTGAGGACTTGATCGATGAAAGTTGGCATCAACGGCATGGGTCGCATGGGGCGGCTGTCACTCCGCGCGGCTATGGGTGGCGTACATCGCACTTCGGATGATCCCCGCGCCGGCAACCGGCTGGACATCGTGCACGTCAACGAGATCAAGGGCGGAGCTGCAGCCACAGCGCACCTGCTGGAGTTCGACAGCATTCATGGGCGTTGGCGTGAGACCATTGCCGCCGACGGCGATGCCGCGGTTACGATTGGCCCAAAGCGCATCGGTTTCTCATCAGCACCAAAGCCGGGCGACGTCGCATGGGGCGACCTCGGCTGCGACGTCGTGCTCGAATGCACGGGCAAGTTCCTAAAGCCGGAGGAATTGCAGGCCTACTTCGATCGGGGCGTAAAGAAGGTCATCGTTGCAGCTCCCGTGAAAGACGAGCGCGCACTCAACATCGTGGTCGGCGTCAACGACAAGCTCTACGATCCGGCCAAACATCGGCTCGTTACAGCCGCATCCTGCACGACCAACTGTCTCGCTCCAATAGTCAAGGTTGTGCATGAGGCGATCGGCATTCGTCACGGCCAGATCACGACGCTGCACGATCCGACCAACACCAATGTCGTCGTCGATGCGCCGCACAAGGATCTGCGTCGGGCGCGCTCGGCAATGACATCTCTCGCCCCGACGACAACCGGCAGCGCCACGGCCATTGCGCTGATCTATCCAGAATTGAAGGGCAAGCTGAATGGTCACGCTGTCCGCGTGCCCGTGCTGAATGCAAGCCTCACCGACTGCGTGTTCGAACTGAAGCGCGCCACGACAGAAGCAGAAATCAATGAGCTGTTCGCAGCAGCGTCACGGGGGCCATTGGCCGGAATACTCGGTTACGAAACCCGTCCGCTGGTGTCTGTCGATTATTGCAACGATCCCCGCAGCTCCATCATCGATGCGCCGAGCACGATGGTGACGGATGGCACGTTGCTCAAGGTGTACGCGTGGTATGACAACGAGATGGGCTACGCCTGTCGGATGGTCGATCTCGCCAACATTGTCATCGAGGCAGGTGCCTGATGACCGCGCCCGTTCGGAACTATTTGATCGTCACAGCCTCTTACTGGGGTTTCACCCTGGTTGACGGTGCGCTGCGGATGCTCGTGTTGCTGCATTTCTTCAAGCTGGGTTATTCGCCGTTCACGCTGTCGTTCCTGTTCCTGCTCTACGAAGTGGCTGGCATCGTCGCAAATCTAGGTGGTGGTTGGCTCGCATCTCGTTACGGCATCCCGCGCATGCTGGCCGTGGGCCAAGCATTGCAAGTCGCCGGCCTCGTCATGCTGTCTGCACTTGATCCCGCGTGGACAGCCGCAGCATCCGTCGTCTGGGTCGTTGCCGCTCAGGGCATTTCGGGCCTCGCCAAGGACGTCACCAAGACGGCCTCGAAATCCGCGATCAAGGCGACAGCGTCGGAGGGCTCGGGCCAATTGTTCAAGTGGGTGGCGTGGTTCACCGGCTCGAAAAACGCGATGAAGGGGATCGGCTTCTTTGTCGGCGGATTGTTGCTCGATCTCGTTGGGTTTCGATCCGCACTCTGGCTGATGGCTGGTCTGATCGCGCTTATCTTCGTCGCGGGAGTGGCAATGCTGCCGCGCGAGCTTGGCAAAGCCAAGTCGTCGAAGACGGTGCGCGAGCTGTTCGGCAAATCGCGCGGTGTGAACCTGCTCGCTGCCGCCCGCATCTTCATGTTCGGCGCTCGCGATGTCTGGTTCGTCGTCGGCCTGCCGGTGTTTCTTTATGCCAATGGCTGGCGCTTCATCGAAGTCGGTGGATTCCTGGCGGCATGGACCATTTGCTACGGCGGCGTTCAGGCCATCGCGCCGACGCTGGTGTCTCGCAGCGCAGACGGATTGAGCCGTGAGGTGCCAGCGTCACGACTATGGGCAGGGCTGCTGGTTGCCGTGCCGGTTGTGCTCGCGCTGCTTTTGCAAACTCCCGGACTGTGGCGTCCGGACCTCGTCGTGGTCATCGGACTAGCGCTGTTCGGCATCCCGTTTGCAGTCAACTCCTCGCTGCATTCATATTTGATTCTGGCCTATGCGGGTTCTGAGAAAGCAGCCGAGGACGTCGGTTTCTACTACGCAGCTAATGCCGTGGGGCGCCTGCTCGGCATCCTGCTGTCGGGCGTACTGTATCAGTCGGGAGGCATGAGCGCTTGCTTGATCGGTTCGGCCGTGATGCTCGCCCTGTGCTGGGTGATCTCGTTCCTGCTGCCAAATCAGCGCGCCCCACTCGCTTCAGTGACGTCGCCAGCGGAGTAAGTCTGTATTTCTAATATTCCGGAAATACAATTGACAGCCCATCGCGGCTGGTGCATCTTGTCGTCATGAAGCTTGATGACGCAGCAGCCCGCCTCGAAGCGCTCGGCAACCCGACAAGGCTCAAGATCTTCCGCGCGCTGGTGCGGGCGGGCGATAACGGGCTTCCCGTCGGCAAGCTGCAGAGCAAACTCGATATCGCGCCGTCCACACTGTCGCATCACTTGAAGTCGATGCTGATCGTCGGTCTGATCGCCCAGGAGCGGCAATCGACGACCCTGATCTGCCGCGCCAACTATGACGTGATGCGGTCGCTCCTCGATTTCTTGGTTGAGGAATGCTGTGTCGAAACCACCTGCGTGCCTGCTATCGCAAAGCCCAAAGTCGCTTGATCATTTGCCTGCTAATTCTAAACTTCCGGAAGGACAGCGACTATGACTACACCTACCAAGAAGTCTATCGCCATCATCGGTGCCGGTCCGGTCGGGCTTGCAGCCGCAGCGCGCGCCTTGGAGCGCGGCTTGACGCCGATCGTGCTCGAACGCGGGCCGGACATTGCACACGCCGTGCGCCAGTGGGCGCATGTGCGGATGTTCTCGCCATGGGAATACAATATCGACAAGGCGGCGGAACGATTGCTGCGGGCAGCAGGTTGGAACTCGCCGGACCCGGACACCTATCCGACGGGAGGTGAATTCGTTGACGGCTGCCTCGCGCCCCTCGCCACGCGCACGCTGCTCAAAGATCACATCCATCTGTCGGCGCAGGTTACCCACATCAGCCGCGTCGGGTTCGACAAGGTGAAGACCAAGGGGCGCGAAGCGGCACCGTTCGAGATCAGATACCAGAATGGCGCGGGTCCGAAGTCCGTGCACGCCGACGCAGTGATCGATGCGTCCGGGACGTGGTTCGCACCGAACCTTGCGGGTGCGAATGGTCTGGACGCCATCGGTGAAGCAGGTATTTCCGGCAGGATCGCCTACGCGATGCCGGATGTGTTTGGCAAAGACCGGCAGCGATATGCCGGCAAGACCGTCGCCGTGCTCGGTGCTGGACATTCGGCCATCGGCACGTTGATCGACCTCGCACGCTTGAGAGAGGGAGCGCCAACGACGCGTCTGATCTGGCTCATGCGAGGCGATAAACCTGAAAAGGCATTCGGCGGCGGTGCCAATGATAAACTGGCGGCACGCGGTGAACTGGGAGCGACCTTCGCCCGGCTCATTGGTGACGGTAGCATCACGGTTGAAACCGAGTTCCGCGTCACGCATGTGATGGAACAATCCGACAAGTTGCGCGTCAGCGCGGGTTCGGGCTGCTGTGGCCGCCATGTCCTGGTCGATGAGCTGATCGTGGCAACCGGGTTCCGGCCAGATTTGTCGTTCCTGCGGGAGATGCGGATCGCGCTCGATCCAGCGCTCGAATGCCCGTCGGAACTGGCACCGCTGATCGATCCGAACGAGCACAGCTGCGGCACCGTCCGTCCGCACGGCGCGCGCGAGTTGGCGCAACCCGAGCCGGGCTTCTATTTCGCCGGCATGAAAGCCTATGGCCGCGCACCGACATTCCTTGCGGTGACCGGGTACGAGCAGGTGAGGTCCATCGTTGCCGAAATCGCTGGCGATCACGCAGCGGCACGGCGCGTCGAACTCGTACTGCAGGAAACCGGCGTGTGCAGCGGGCCGGCTGGCTTTCTGGCCGCAAAAGCAACATCCTGTTGTGGCGGGCCTGCACCCAAGGGCGTCGACGCCTGCTGTGCCCAGGACGCCGATGAAAAGGCATCCGGTAAATCTGGGTGCGGCAGCCAGGCCTCGAATGCCATCAATGAAAAGCAGCCCATTGCGGTAGCTGCGTCAGCCAAATGTTGCTGATGACATGATGGACCGCAATCGCCTGCTGGTCGTGTCGGCGCTCGGCGCGACCCAAACCCTGGCCTGGGCATCGAGCTACTATCTGCCCGCCATCATCGCTGACCGCATGGCCAGGGACACGGGCGTTTCGCCAGTGTGGATTTTCGCGGCCTTCTCGATCTCGCTCGCCATTTCCGGTCTGTTCGGACCTCGCGTCGGACGCACCATTGATCTTGTCGGCGGGCGCGGGGTGTTGGCCGCATCGAATGTGATTTTCGCAGCTGGTCTGTGTCTGCTGGCCATGGCGCATGGCCCGGTCATGCTGACGGTCGGTTGGATCGTGATGGGAGCGGGCATGGGCATCGGCCTATACGACACGGCCTTCGCCACACTCGGCCGATTGTACGGTGAGACGGCGTGCAGTTCGATCACCGGCATCACCCTGATTGCCGGCTTCGCGAGCACAATCGGCTGGCCGCTCACCGCATGGGGTGCTGAAACCTTCGGATGGCGCGAGACATGTCTGGCGTGGGCGACGGCGCATATCGTTCTTGGCCTGCCGCTCAATTGGTTCGGCTTGCCGGTTGCGCCAAAAGCCACAACCGCTTCCGCGTCTACTGAGAAGCCCGCCGATGTCGTGATGGATCGTACGATGTGGCTGTTGGCATTCGCGTTCGCCGCCGGCTGGTTCGTCTCGACCGCTATGGCCGCGCACTTGCCACGCATCCTGAAGGCCGCCGGAGCGACGCCCTTACAGGCTATTGCTGCTGGCGCGTTAATCGGCCCGGCGCAGGTCGCCACTCGCATGATCGAAGCAGGATTTTTGAAGAGCTACCATCCGCTGCTGTCCGCGCGCATCGCGACATTGGCACATCCCATCGGTGCGGCAATCGTGCTAATCGGCGGCGGGGCGTTTGCAAGCGCGTTCGCGGTCCTGCATGGCGCGGGTAACGGCATCCTGACTATCGCACGTGGCACCGTTCCGCTCGCACTCTACGGACAGCAGAACTACGGCTATCGCCTCGGCCTGATCGGTGCCCCTGCGCGCATCGCCCAAGCCGGCTCGCCGCTGATCTTCAGCTTCGCCATCGAATACCTCGGAGGCTACGTGCTGATCGTGTCCGCCGCACTCTGCGCGGCAGCATCGCTTGCGTTGTTGGCGGTGCGCACAAAGGTTGTTGCGATCGAGTGATGGTCCCCGATTTGCTTGGGTCCCATCTTGCCGTTTTGCCATGGCCGCGTTCAGCTGGCAGGTCGAGCACCCAGAGGCTCGAACCGGGGCAACGGCTCTATCTGAGCAGGTTCCGGTGCCGTTCATTGTTTCACGGGCGGTGTCGGGCTGTTGGTTAGTTGCAGGAATTACCCGCTCCGATTTGAACCAACGACGTAGAGGGCTGGATTTGCTGAGAAATGCTTGGTTGAGTGTAGTTGGTTGCGGGTCAAAAGGCCGAAAACACGGGGACTTGGTGCTGTTGCTTCAAATCCGTGGCGCGCTACAGCTATTGCAGTACTGGGCGGGTGTGCGGATCATTGGGTGAGTTCCTTCCGCCTTTTCCTATGAGTAGCCAATCGCTTGCATCGCTGAGAAGAGTTGGTCGTCGTCGAGTTATAGCTGACCCTGCACGTCGAGGATTTGAAGTCACCAACATGCAATCGCCTTTGCATCGGAGGCTGGTGGATCGGCATGACGATCCTCATCGCGCATACCAGCCAATAGACGCGCTTGCATGGTGGAGGCGCGGGTGGAGAGACAAAATTTCTTGTCTCGAACGATCACGCAGCCGTGCGGCCGCTTCGACATACAGCGGCTGCGCTTGCTGTTGATGCACTCTTCAGGGCAGGGTACGGGTGTCTGCCGTTTCTGGAGTCAACATGACAGTCCTGCCTCTTGCCGGGTTCCGCATCCTGGATTTCTCGCGCGTGCTTGCCGGACCGTACTGTACGGCGCTGCTGGCTGACGTTGGTGCCGATGTGCTCAAGGTTGAGCAGCCCGGCGGAGATGACTACCGCCACATCGGCCCGTTTACCGCGGATGGTTCCAGTGCGGTCTTCAATGCCGTCAACCGTGGCAAACGCTCGGTCGTGCTTGATCTTGGTTCGGCCGAAGGCAAAGCTGCCGCCCAAGCGCTCGCCCGCGATGCCGATGTCGTGGTCGAGAACTTTCGACCCGGCGTCGCCGACCGGCTCGGCATCGGTTGGACGCAGCTCTCCGCGCTCAATCCGCGCCTCGTCTACATTTCCATCTCTGGTTTCGGCCAGTCGGGGCCAAACGCAGCCCGGCCCGCCTACGACGTGATCATGCAGGCCATGTCCGGTATCATGGCAACCACGGGCCGCTCCGACGGCCCGCCGACGCTGATCGGCGAGAGTATCGCCGACATCGTGTCGGGGTTGTTTGCCTCGTGGTCTATTCTGGCAGCGCTGGTCGGTCGCGAACGCCAACAGCCGGAAGCGCAGACGGGCACCTACATCGATCTCGCCATGTTCGATGCCATGATCGCTTTGCAGCCATTGGTGACCGCGCGCTATCTCACCACCGGCAAGCCGCCGCAACGGGTCGGCAATCGGCACCCCGCGTCGGCACCGTTCGGCGTATTTGCCGCGCAAGACGGCGATTTTGCCCTCGCGGTGCTGAACGACAAGCTGTTTCAGACCTTGGCTGTGGCGATCGACCAACCTGGGCTCGCGACCGATGCGCGGTTCACGTCCGATCAGTCGAGGGCTGCGAACGAAGCTGCACTGCGGGCCGCAATCGAAACATGGTCGCGTCAGCGCACCGTCGCGGTGACGGTGCAGGCATTGATCGCGGCCGGCGTACCGTGTGCCGAAGTCGATGATATCGAGCGGGCACTTGTGTCCGATCAGGCCCTACAGCGGCCCCCGTTGCAGGAGGTTGTCGGCGCTGACGGTGCCCGTCATCGCCAGCCAAAGCAACCCGCATACTTCAACGGCAGGCCTGCGAGCGGCAATCCGGCAGCCCCCACGCTAGACGCTAATGCGGCCGTCCGCGCTGATCCCGCCAACGCCTGGATGCCGCGCCGGGAGACCCCTTGATGCGCTTCCCCGAACATCTGATCGATAGTGCTGCGACCGACGCTATCGAGGCGTTCTGCCGTAACGTTTTGGCTGCACGAGCTGCCGAGATCGATACGCACGAGACGTTTGCCGTCTGCCACCTGCCGGCACTGGCAGAGATCGGCCTGATGGGCATGAACCTGCCCGCGGCCTATGGCGGAGCGGGCGTCGATCCATTCACGCTGTTTGACTGCATCGCGGCCATGTCGGGCGCTTGTGCGTCCACGGGCTCGATGGTGACCGCGCATTATCTCGCGACGGATTCCATCCTGCACGGCGGCTCGCCTGAGCAGCACGCCCAATGGCTGCCGCCTGCGGCCCGAGGGGAACGCCTCGGCGCCTTCGCGCTGACCGAACCGGGTGCCGGTTCGAACCCAGCCGACATGACCACCCGTGCAATCAAGATCGACGGCGGCTACCAACTGACGGGCGCGAAGCATTTCATTTCTAACGCCGGTGCCGCCGACTTCCTCGTCGTTTACGCCAAGACCGGTGTGAACGCAGGCGCCAAAGGGATCTCGGCATTTGTCGTCGAACGCGCGACGCCGGGCATCGAGATCGGCACGGCGGAGCGCACGATGGGCCTTCGCGGCGGCCACATCTTCGAGATGCGTCTTGACTGTCATGTGGTGGCGGCCAGCCGCCTTGGCCCCGAAGGCAGCGGATTCCGCACCGCTCTCAAGACGCTTGACGCCGGCCGTCTCGACATCGCCGCGTGCTCGGTCGGCATTGCCGAGGCGGCGTTTCATGCGGCTCGCGACTGGATGAAAAAGCGCGAGGTCGGCGGCGCTCCAATTGCCGAGTTCCAAGGCCTCCAGTGGCAGTTGGCCGACATGGCAACGGATATCGCCGCTGCCCGCGCATTGAGCTTGGTCGCCACAATGGAGCGCGCAGCTGGCGGCCGCTTCAGCCTGCAAGCATCCATGGCTAAGCTGCATGCCTCTGAAATGGTGGCGCGCGTGACTGATGCGGCTTTGCAGATCCATGGCGGTTATGGATTTACACGCTCTTTCCCACTCGAACGCTACATGCGCGATGCCCGTATCATGCGCATCTATGAAGGTTCGTCGGAAGTCCAACGCAACATCATCGCGCGAGCCATGCTCGCTTGAGGCGACGTGCAGGAGTATCTCACCGGCGACGGCAAGGCGTATTGCCGCTTGCGGTCTCCGTTGGCTGGTTGCGCGCTTCAAGTAAGTGACGGCTCTAC
>JANNEU010000328.1:0-17135 GCA_031379035.1 Hyphomicrobiaceae bacterium
ACGATCGACGGCGACGGCGATACTTTCCACTACCCGGTCTTGCGGGTATCCCTGGGCGGTGCGCGCGAGCGCGACATCAAGTCGAGCTATGGCAGCGAAAATCGCATGTGGCCGATCGGAAGTACCGTGCCGATCCGTTACACGTCCAACGCCATCGAGCGGTTCGAAATCGAGAAGCCGAACCACATGGGTGTTGTCGGGCTTGGCCTCGCAATCCTGGGGGCTGGGGCTTTGTCGGTGTCATTTCAGATTGCCCAGAAAACGCTTGCCCTGATTGGTCAGTAGGGGCAAGGGCTAGTGGCGAGGGTTTACCCCTGCGCGACATTATGTTGCCTCGAGATTTTTGTTTCCCTGAACCGCACATGCAGGCCAGCGCAGCAGCGGATCCGAGGCCTTCACCCTAGGATCGTTCCGCTCTTATTGGAATCGAGGAACGACCGTAGCTTATTGTTTGGTCGTGCTTCTCTAGGGAAAACCGCTTCACACCGTCGGATCAAGTCCGAGGGCATGCTTTTCCCGGAAGCACTCTAGCAACCGTAAGCACTTGGCCTCGGCATTGCACCTGATCTTCAACAGGTGAAGATCCCGGATATTTTTCGCGCGGACCCGCGCGCAAAATTCCGGGAAACCGGAATGGGGCAAAGGACACACTATGTGACGCGGGCGGTAATTGAAAAGCTTTCGGCATCCACGTAAGGCTTGACGCTGGCGCACTCATTCACTCTCGGCACCCACTCCATGAAAACCTACACTCTTGCAGCCATCCCTGGGGATGGCATCGGCACTGAAGTGATTGCGGCGGGTGTGGAGGTTTTGCACGCGCTGGCCAGGCGTGAAGGCACTTTCGCTTTCAAGGTCGATCATTTTGATTGGGGCGGCGAGTATTACAAACGCCATGGCGTGATGATGCCGGAGGACGGCCGCGCGCAGATCAAGAACCACGATGCCATCCTGTTCGGCTCGGCGGGGCATCCGGATATTCCCGACCACATCACATTGTGGGGCTTGCGGCTCGCTATCTGCCAGCCGTTTGATCAGTACGCCAACGTGCGGCCAACGCGCATTTTGAAGGGTATCACCAGTCCGCTGCGCGGCGTGACGGGGCCGGAACTCGACTGGGTGATCGTACGCGAGAACTCGGAAGGCGAGTATGCTGGCGTCGGTGGGCGCGTGCACAAGGGATTGCCGCTGGAGGTCGCGACGGACGTGTCGATCATGACGCGTGCTGGCGTCGAACGAATTATGCGGTTTGCGTTCAAGCTGGCGGATTCACGGCCACGCAAACTGCTGACAGTGGTGACAAAGTCCAACGCCCAGCGCCACGCCATGGTGATGTGGGACGAGATCGCGACCGAGGTGGCGGCTGAGTTCAAAGACGTCACCTGGGACAAGATGCTGGTCGATGCGATGACCATGCGGATGGTGATGAAGCCCGCCAGCATTGATACTGTTGTCGCGTCCAATTTGCATGCGGACGTTCTGTCCGATCTGGCGGCGGCGCTGGCTGGCTCGCTCGGCATTGCGCCCACCGCCAATCTCAACCCCGAGCGCGTGTTTCCCTCCATGTTCGAGCCGATCCATGGCTCGGCCTTCGACATCATGGGCAAGGGCATTGCCAATCCGATTGGCACGTTCTGGTCGGGGGTCATGCTGCTCGAGCATCTGGGCGAGCCGGCGGCGGCCAGGCGCCTGATGGCGGCCATCGAGCGCGTCACGGCGGACGCCAAGTTCCACACGCCTGATCTCGGCGGGAAAGCGCGGACGACCGAGGTTACCGCGGCTGTAATTGTCGCGATCCAAGGCACGAACGCTTGAGTCAGGATTATTTAGGCGTTTCGAGTTCAGCGATCCGTTCTTCGATCCGCATCTCGAAATTCGTCAGGCGGCCCATCAGTTCGCTCTTCAGCATCAACTCTAGATCGGGCGCGATATCTCTCATTTGATGCTCCATGTTAGAGAAGCGGCGGTTTATCGATTCATTGAACGGCTTTAACTGTTGATCTGCATGTTCGAAGCGGCGGTCTGTGGCTTCGGCAGTTGCCTTGAGTTGTTGATCTACATGCTCAAACCGCCGCTCCATGGTCTCGACGATGCGTCGTTGACTGGCGGTGAGGCCCGACAAAAGGTCTTGTTGCTTGCGGAAATCGGACCGCAGTTCCCGCAGGATGGTAAGACTCAACGCGCTATCAGGTTCGGCCATGGTTCCTCCTGGCCCGGTGCTGCCAGCTTCAATCCCGCTTCTTGCATCACGCGTCTGTTGTCATGCACCACCTGAATCACGCGCGGTCAGGCCGACCAAAGCCTACGACAGCCGCTCCCACAACTTTTGGCCGCTGACGCATGCCGTTCTTGATTGATGCGGCGGCATTATTGATGCTGCGGCATTATTGATGCTCCGGCATTGATGCCCAGGAGCGCAAGCCAAGTGCGCGTCTCCATTTTTCTTTTGTAAAAATAAATAACGATCGCGAACAATGAAAGAACGAAATTGCCATCTGCTGACTGTGGCCGCGCATTTCTTTGTGATGCGGTGCCGGTTGACGATTTGCGGATTGCACACGCCGAACGCGGCTGGCGACGCTGATGTGCTTTTGGCATTTATTTCACGCCGCACCTCGTTCGCTTATTTCCCGGTTGATCTTTAGCCCCCCTCGCAGATATACCCAGCCGTCATCTGTGCTTGCGCGCATTGCTGCGCTGCCGGATGGGCATGACACCAGGGCTTATGACTACGTGGCGCAGCCGTTCCGGTTGTCGCCCTTGATATCTGCCTAAGGTGTTGAAATCACGTCGTAAGCGGGCGTGGCGGAATTGGTAGACGCACTGGATTTAGGTTCCAGCGACGCAAGTCGTGGGGGTTCAAGTCCCTTCGCCCGCACCAGCATTTATCAGGCTCCAGGCGGCGGTCCCTCGGGACGCTGCCAGCCACAGCGCACCCATCAGTCTCAGCTTCGTTAGGTTGCTCCGGTCATGCAAGTTACTGAAACATCATCCCAAGGCCTCAAGCGCGAGCTGAAGGTGGTCGTCGGCAAGGATGAGCTGGAGCAACGCTTCGCGACCCGCGTTGAGAACTTCAAGGGGCAGGTGCAGCTCAAGGGCTTCCGCAAGGGCAAGGTGCCGACCGCGCACATCAAGAAGCTATATGGCCGGTCCATCATGAGCGAAGTGCTGGAAGAAGCACTGAACGAAACCAGCCGTCAGGCCCTGGTTGATCGCAACGAGCGGCCAGCGATGCAGCCGAAAGTCGATCTGACTGAGGATCGCGCCGCCATCGAACAGGTGATCGATGGTAAGTCCGACCTCGCTTACACGATGTCATTCGAAGTGCTGCCGCAGATTACGCTCAGCGACCTGACAGCATTATCGCTGGAGCGCGACGTCGCTGAAGTGGAGGCGTCTGAACTCGACAAGGGCGTCAACGAGCTGATCGACCGGTCGACTTCTTATGAAGATGAAGAAGGTCGCGTTGCTGGAGAAGGCGACCGTTGCACGATCGACTTCGTAGGGTCTATCGATGGTGTGGAATTCGAGGGCGGCAAAGGCGAAGACATGAAGGTCGTCATCGGTGCTGGCGGATTCATCCCCGGCTTCGAAGAAGGCCTGAAAGGCTCTAAATCCGGCGATTCGCTGACGATTGATGCCAACTTCCCGGAAGGCTACCCGGCTGAAAATCTGGCGGGCAAAACCGCCAAATTTGCGACCATGGTCAAGGCGGTTGGTGCGCCGAAAAAGCCAGAAGCCAATGACGAGTTCGCCAAGACACTTGGCGTTGAAAGCATTGATAAGCTGCGCGAACTGATCGGGGTCCAGATCAAACAGCAGCACGATCAGCTTAGCCGCGTGCGCATCAAGCGCCAGCTGCTTGATATGCTCGATAAGGGGCATACCTTCGAGCTGCCGGAAGCCCTAGTGACGACCGAATTTGACAACATCTGGGCGCAGGTGACGCAAGGCCTCGAACAGTCAAAGAAGACGTTCGCCGACGAGGGCAAGACTGAAGAGAGTGCTCGCGCCGAATACACCAAGATCGCCGAGCGGCGGGTGCGCCTCGGTCTCGTTATTGGTGAGATTGGCGACAAGCAGAAGATGACAGTGACGCAGGATGAGCTGCGGATGGCGCTGATTGAGCGGGCACGCGCGTATCCCGGCCAGGAAAAGTTTGTCTACGAATACTACGAAAAGAACCCGGCAGCTTTGACAGAACTCCGTGCGCCTATTTTTGAGGAAAAAGTGGTCGATTACATCCTCACCCAAGCCACGGTGACGGAAAAGAAGGTCACGCGTGAGGACCTGCTGAAGGCAGCGAACGAAGAAGAAGCGGCAGCTTAGGGCGCAAACAGTCAAGGGCTGGTCATGAAGACCAGCCTTTTTTGCTTCAGGATAGATCCTTTGAGAGGCCTTGCGTTCAAGGGCCTTGTCGTTCCACAGAGTGCATCCCACGTATTGCGTCGGACGAGACATTTGCGCCGGGCGCACCTGCCGCCGCCGGCCCTAGAATTCCCCCATGAGGATACCATGAGCGTGATCAGCAGCACTTTCTGGCCAGCCGTCATCGAGCAGACGAACCGTGGCGAACGCACCTACGATCTGCCGTCGCGCATGCTGCAGGAACGTATCGTGTTCGTCATCGGACCGGTTGAAGACAACATGGCGTCGTCGGTTTGCATGCAGCTTCTGTTTCTTGAAGCCCAGAACCCGGCCAAGGAAATCTCCATGTATATCAACTCGCCTGGTGGCGTGGTGACATCCGGGATGGCGATCTACGATACGATGCAGTTCATCAAATCGCCGGTTTCGACAATGTGCATCGGGCAGGCTGCATCGATGGGGTCGCTGTTGCTGGCGGCGGGTGCTCCCGGCAAGCGCTTTGCGCTGCCGAACGCTCGCATTATGGTGCATCAGCCTTCAGGCGGTTTTTCCGGCCAGGCGAGCGATATTGAGCGCCACGCCATGGATATCGTGAAAATGAAGCGCCGCCTCAACGAGGTCTACGTCCATCACACGGGCAAGCCCTACGAGATGATCGAGCGCACGCTTGACCGTGACCACTTCATGACGGCCGACGAAGCCCAGCAGTTTGGGCTAATCGACAAGGTGATCAATTCTCGTGATGATGCGGAGACGACTACCGGCAAAAGCGGTTAATGGATCTTGAAGTTCCGTTGCGTTCTGATTTGTTCACTTTGTGATCTTGGATTGATCTCGCGACTTCGCTTGGTATGAGACGCATTTCAGTTTTGCTGGTCTCGGAATGCCAAGACCCGAGATTTTTGACTGCCGAACACGCCAAAAAGTGCGGCATTTTGTCGGGAATCTGAACAGTTGGTGGCGAACCGCGCCGCGCCTTCGCGTCTGATCGAGAAGCAAGGTTGATAGGCAGTAATGGGTTCTTGATCTTGGCGACCGTAGCATGCTGTGATCGAGATTGAGTGGTGGAGTCGGGCCGTTCCCGCAACACTGCAAAGAGTTCAATGCCACAGTTAGGACCAATGTCCGGGCCACAGTTGGTGCGCTTGGAGCTTCTGCGATGAGAGCCATTTTGGCAATCACCGGTTGTGGTGATCGCCTGTTCGGCTTGAGTTATAAGTGACTTGCGTCGCGCCTGCCACGCGCCGGTTGCTGGATGTTCGTGGGCTTGCCCCCGCAGAACACGGCGCCGAAATCATAACCCGGGGGCTGCCGGGGACGAGGATCGGATGGCTGAGAAAAACACCCTCTATTGCTCTTTCTGCGGCAAGAGTCAGCATGAGGTCCGCAAGCTCATCGCTGGTCCGACCGTGTTCATCTGCGACGAGTGCGTCGAGCTGTGCATGGATATTATCCGCGAAGAGAACAAGAACACGCTCGTTAAGTCGCGCGACGGCGTCCCTTCGCCGACCGAGATCTGCTCGGTGCTCGACAGTTACGTGATTGGCCAGTTCCACGCCAAGCGTGTGCTCTCAGTGGCCGTCCATAACCACTACAAGCGGCTCAATCACGCAGCCAAGAACAACGACGTTGAATTGGCTAAATCCAACATCCTGCTTGTTGGACCAACAGGTTGTGGCAAGACGCTGCTTGCGCAGACGCTGGCCCGCATCCTCGATGTGCCGTTCACGATGGCTGACGCGACAACGCTTACCGAGGCGGGCTATGTGGGCGAGGATGTGGAGAACATCATTCTCAAGTTGCTACAATCGGCTGACTACAACGTTGAGCGGGCTCAGCGTGGCATCGTCTACATCGACGAAATCGACAAGATCAGCCGCACGTCTGACAATCCGTCCATTACACGCGATGTGTCTGGAGAAGGTGTGCAGCAGGCGCTCCTGAAAAATATGGAAGGTACGGTTGCGTCGGTGCCACCGCAGGGTGGCCGGAAGCACCCGCAGCAGGAATTCCTGCAGGTTGACACCTCGAACATCCTCTTCATCTGCGGTGGCGCGTTTGCTGGCCTTGAGAAGATCATTTCGCGGCGTGGGCGTGGCAGTTCGATTGGCTTTGGTGCGAAGGTGACTGGGCCAGACGAGCGCCGGACTGGCGATATCTTGCGCGCCGTTGAGCCAGAAGACTTGCTGAAGTTCGGCTTGATCCCTGAGTTCATCGGGCGTTTGCCGGTGATTGCCACGCTCGAAGATCTCGACGAGCCGGCGCTCATGCAGATCCTGACTACGCCGAAGAATGCGTTGGTTAAGCAGTACCAACGCCTCTTTGAAATGGAAGACGTGAAGTTGACCATCACGCAGGATGCACTCAAGGCCGTTTCTCGCCGTGCTATTGAGCGCAAGACGGGTGCTCGCGGACTACGATCGATCATGGAGGGCATTCTGCTCGACACGATGTTCGAGCTTCCTGGCCTTAAGGGCGTGGAAGAAGTGGTTATCGGGCCTGAGGTCGTGGAAGGTGGCGCGAAGCCGCTCCGCATTTATTCCGACCGCGCCGAGGAAAAAGGCTCGAGTGCTTGATAGCGGTCTGTGCCGAGCCCCGGCCAACCCGGGTGCTCGGCCGCTAACTGTTTTGTGATCGGCTTTCTCCTGATGGGCGAGGGCAAACTATCAAAAGTCGGTGGTGGTTCGCTCCCTCTGAATTTTTTGCTCTTCTGTGGAGCAATTGTGAACTTCCCACATCTTTTGAAACCACAACGCAACGATGTCCTTGAACGCGCAGGCGACGCCCCCCAAATATCCGGTGGGCTAGGTGATTTGCGCGGATGATCCGGTTGCTGCCTTACAAAAGGGGCATCGGGCTGCCAAGACGCTAGCGCCAGTAACGACCCGCGGATACGACCTATCCGGCTGGTTCCATGCCGGGAAACTGGCGAACGGCGGTAGTCCCTGATGGATGCCGACGGTACAACGGAGATGGCCAATGAGCGACGATACCAAGGGCAAAGATAAGGGCGGCAAAGACGTTTACCCAGTGTTGCCACTGCGGGATATCGTCGTGTTCCCGCACATGATTGTACCGCTGTTCGTTGGCCGCGAGAAATCTATCAACGCGCTCGAAGAAGTCATGCGCGCGGATAAGCAAATTCTGCTCGCTGCGCAGAAAAATGCCGGCGATGACGATCCTGCCCAGGACGGGATTTTTCAAATCGGGACGCTGGCGTCGGTGCTGCAGCTCTTGAAGCTGCCGGACGGAACGGTGAAGGTTCTCGTCGAAGGCGGCGCGCGTGCGAAGATCATCAAGTACACGGCCCGGCCCGACTTCTATGAGGCCGAAGTGGTGCGCGTGGCCGACGATCATGGTGCGAAGAACGAAATCGAAGCGATGGCGCGCTCTGCCGTGAGCCAATTTGAAAATTACGTCAAACTGAACAAGAAAATCTCGCCTGAAGTACTCGGCACAGTAAGCCAAATTGATGACTATTCCAAGCTTGCCGATACCATTGCTTCGCATCTGGCGATCAAGATTTCAGAGAAGCAAGACATCTTGGAACTGGCGACAGTTTCCGAGCGGCTTGAGCGCGTCTACACGCTCATGGAAAGCGAAATTTCGGTGCTGCAGGTTGAGAAGAAGATCCGTAGCCGCGTCAAGCGGCAGATGGAGAAGACGCAGCGCGAGTACTATCTCAACGAACAGATGAAGGCGATCCAGAAGGAACTGGGCGACGGCGACGAGCGCGACGATATCGTTGAGTTCGAAGAGAAGATTGAGAACACGAAGCTCTCCAAGGAAGCCAAAGACAAAGCGCTGGCCGAGCTCAAGAAGCTCAAGCAGATGAGCCCCATGTCGGCGGAAGCCACAGTGGTTCGTAACTACCTTGAGTGGCTGCTGTCGATCCCGTGGGGCGTCAAGGGCAAGGTCAAGAAGGATCTGGCCGAGGCGCAACTCGTTCTCGACACCGAGCACTACGGCTTGGAAAAGGTCAAAGAGCGCATTCTTGAATATCTCGCGGTCCAGACGCGCACCAACAAACTGAAGGGTCCAATCCTTTGCCTCGTCGGACCGCCCGGCGTCGGTAAGACGTCGCTTGGCAAATCGATCGCGAACGCGACCGGCCGTGAGTTTGTGCGCATGAGCCTTGGTGGCGTCCGCGACGAAGCCGAGATCCGTGGCCATCGCCGCACTTACATTGGATCCATGCCCGGCAAGGTCATCCAGTCGATGAAGAAGGCAAAGCGGACGAACCCGCTGTTCCTGCTCGATGAGATCGACAAGATGGGTCAGGACTTCCGCGGCGATCCTGCGGCGGCATTGCTCGAAGTGCTCGATCCGGAACAGAACAGCACGTTCAACGATCATTACCTCGAAGTCGACTATGACTTGTCGAGCGTAATGTTCGTCACAACGGCCAATACACTGAATATTCCACCGGCCCTCTTGGACCGAATGGAAATCATTCGTCTTGCCGGCTACACAGAAGACGAAAAAGTCGAAATTGCTAAGCGCCACCTGATCCCTGAGCAGTACAACGCGCACGGTCTTGAGGCGAGCGAGTGGTCGGTGGACCATGGTGCTCTTGAAACGCTCATTCGCCGCTACACGCGGGAAGCTGGCGTCCGCAGTCTTGAGCGTGAGCTCGCAAAGCTCGCACGTAAGGCCGTCAAGGAACTGATGACTTCGACAAAGAAGTCAGTGAAGGTCACAGCCGCGAATGTTGAAAGCTACCTCGGCGTGCCGAAGTATCGATACGGCGAAGCTGAAGCTGAAGATCAGGTCGGTGTTGTCACTGGTCTTGCGTGGACCGAAGTCGGGGGTGAAATCCTCACCATCGAAGGCGTTCTGATGCCTGGTAAGGGCAAGATGAGTGTCACGGGGAACCTGCGCGATGTCATGAAAGAGTCGATACAGGCGGCGCAGGCCTATGTGCGCTCGCGCTCGCAAGAGTTCGGGATTCCACCACCGATTTTTGAAACCAAAGACATCCACGTGCATGTGCCGGAAGGCGCGACGCCTAAGGATGGTCCCTCGGCAGGCGTTGCGATGGCAACAGCGATCATATCGATCCTGACCGGCATTGCCGTCCGCAAGGATGTGGCAATGACGGGCGAGATTACGCTGCGTGGCCGCGTGCTGCCGATCGGTGGTCTCAAAGAAAAACTATTGGCGGCACTCCGTGCCGGCATCAAGACAGTGATCATCCCGGACGAAAACGTGAAGGACTTGGCTGACATCCCCGACGAGGTGAAGGCCAAGCTTGATATCAGGCCGGTGGCGCGCGTTGAGGATGCATTGCGGGTAGCGCTCGTGCGCATGCCGGACGCGATAACCTGGGTTGAAGATCAGACCGCCGTGGCCGCAAAAGATGACAAAGGCGGTAGCCGGGTCGTCGCTCACTGACACGAAGTGACCGGTAATTGTGAAGCGGCTCCCGCATATCTCATGCGGGAGCCGAACTGTTTCTTCTCCCAGAGTGCGACCTTTGCGTCAGGTAACACGAAGTGACACCCAGATGCGATATTTGGGCGCTTTACACAGGTTTTTGGGCTTGACGCGCCCGTGTTTTGGGCGTTTTTCGCCTCGTCCGCCGGGCGGTTTCCATCTCTTTCCGGTTTCTACACATCCCAACTCGGCCCAATCACTCTGCGGCCAGTGTTCAGCGCTCGCGGTACGTTATGACCCGTGTCGCTAGTCTGATCCCCTAACCTCGAAATCCAGGAGCGTTTCCGTGAGCAAACAAGATTTGATCGATGCTGTTGCCGAGAAGTGCGACATGACCAAAGACAAGGCTAAAGAAGCCATTGATGCGATGATCCATCAGATTGGCCAATCCATGAAAGCGGGCACCGACCTGCGCTTGCCGGACTTCGGCACTTTCAAGGTGACCAAGCGCAAGGCCCGTGAAGGCCGCAATCCGCTGACGGGCAAGACGATCCAGATTCCGGCTGCTAACGTGCCTAAGTTCACACCAGCCAAGAAGCTCAAGGACCTGCTCAACTGAGCTGAGTTCTGCTGCGGATCTATAAGCATTCCTTGCACTTCCGCTCTCGAAACGACCAACGGCGCGTTGCTCTTGCTGAGCCCGCGCCGTTGTTGTTTCGATGGCAACCGCACTCACAGCAGTAACGCTCGAAAGTGAAATGGCCACCCCGCCGGCAAGCGGCAGGATGGCCAACATCGCGCTCAGTGCTTTCGTCGACCTACTTGCAGGCGCGCTGCTCGGCCAAGCAATATGTCAGTGGCGCGGGATCTTTGCAGCTGAGCTTGACTGCGCCCGTGGGCTTGAGATCCTTCGCCTTTATTGAATTGCCGAGCGCCGCTTTCGCCATGAACTCGGCGAGATCGCGCGTCATCATCGTCGCTTCGCCGCCTGCGAGGACGCAGGACTTCCCAGCAGCTTGAGCGGGTGCAAAAAGAAACACGCTGGCGGCTATGGTGGCCATGCTGGCAAAGCCCATGGTTTTGTAAAACATCGTCAAGACTCCTCTTCGGTTACATTCGTACAATAGCCGAGCCAAGGGCCCACGCCTATTGCAGCCAGATGTCAGGTCGCGAGAATATTCACGCTTCACACCGGCCTATCGCCCTTGTTGACTTTCAATGTCCGATTGTCGGCCGCCGGCAGCATTTTAGCCGGGTCGCGAGTGACGATGGCGTCGATGACTGTTGGCGTTGACGTGTTTGCTAGTCCCTCTTGCAGGGCCGCCGCCAGCTTTTCGGGATCATCCACGCGGATGCCGTGACAGCCGAAGCCCTTGGCTATGGTTGCGTAATCCATTTCGATGAGCTCAGAGGATTGATAGCTGCCCGGGCCATAGACCGCATGCTGCAGCGCCTTCACGTACCCCGATGCGGCGTTGTTGAAGACGACGGCGACGAAGTTCGCGCCAAGCCGTCGCGCGGTCTCAAGTTCACCGAGGCTCATGTTGAACCCGCCGTCGCCGGTCAGCGAGACGACGCGGCGTTTAGGGCCGACCGCCAATTGCGCGCCGATGCCACCAGGCACCCCGTAACCGATGGACGCGAAGCCGCGATCCGGCAGGAAGTGCCGCCCGGCCTGCTTGGTGTCGAACATCAAGCCACCCCAATGGGCTGCGAACCCGCCGTCGGCCACGACGACGCCGGCGGCGGGCATGGCCTTGTTGAGCTCGCCCATCAAGCGGCCGACGTTGATGGGGCTCTCCTTTGATTCCATGCGATCGCGCGCGCCGTCCTTCCATGCCGCCATCGCTTTGGGGATTTCCGCAAGATAGTCCTTGCGTGCGCCGGGCTTCGCTTTGCCGAGAGCTGTGTGCAGGTCGGTTACTGCTAGGCGCGCGTCGCCGACTAAAGCCACATCGGCTTTCGTTGTTCGGCCGATTTCTGTCGGATCAATCTCGATGTGGATCAGCGGTGTCTTTGGCGGGATGAGAGAGAAGCGCTTGGTGGCGATCTCGCCAAGCTTGCAGCCGACCACCAACAAGCAGTCGGACTTGGCGATCAGGTCATTGGCGATGCGGTCGTAGCGGCCGAACAGGCCCGCCGACAGCGGGCTTGTGCACGCAATGGCACCTTTGCCGCTCATCGTATGTGCGACCGGGATACCGTGCTCAGTCGCTAGTGCGAGGACCGCGTCGTAGGCCTGCGAGATGTGCACGCCGCCGCCTGCCAACAGGATCGGCCGCTTGGCGCGGCGCAGAATTTCGACAGCGCGTTCGACATCCGATGCATCCGGCCGCGAACGCCGCGCCTGTGCTTGCCGCGTGCCGGGATCGACCCAGAAGTCGGTGACGTCGAAATCAAATTCGCCGTGGGCGATGTCTTCCGGCACATCGATCAGTACGGGGCCTGGGCGGCCACTCGTTGCTACCGCGAATGCGCGACGCACATGCTCGGGGATGCGCTTGATCACCTCGACGCGGATCACTTCTTTCACGACCGGCCGCAACACCTCGAGCTGCCGGGCTTCCTGCGTCATGTTCTTCCAAGCATGCTCGCGGTTGGCATCGCCGACGATCACGATCATGGGGATGCCGGCGTTCAAGCTTTCGACGAGGCCAGTGACGAGGTTGGTCGCGCCAGGTCCGAGCGTGCCGTCGGCCACGGCTGGCCGATTGGTGATCTTGCCGTAGGCATCGGCTGCGAACGCGCCACAGCGCTCGTCATTGATGAGGAAATGCTTGAGCCCCAACACGCGGCACGCTTCGTAGAACGGCAGCAGCTGGAACCCGCCCATGCCGAACATGGGGCCGACTTCCGCGACCTTCAACATCTCGGCCAGTGCCATGCCGCCGGACATGCGGCGCGTCGCGTTCGAGGCAGCAGGCGCTTGGGTCATGGCTGGATGTCCTGGTGTGATGGCGGCTGCGGCGGGTGCCACGTCTCCATGCCGCTATCACGCTGATTGCGCCTTTGCCAGGGCGGGTACGGCATCCATTTCATGCGCATGCGCACATGTCTGAGGTTCCCAAGCGCCGCGCACCGTGATCTATTCGGTGTGCCGCGCATGGTGCGGCCGCTGACCAAGGATGAGACGCATGACCGTCCCCCTCGAGATTCATTTCCATGGCCTCGACAAGAGCGACGCAATCGAAACACGGGTCCGAGAGAAGTTCGCAAAACTCGAAAAGCATTTTGATCGTATGAATAGCTGCCGTGTGGTTCTCGAAGCACCCCATCGGAACCCTGCCAAAGCAAAAATTTTTCAAGTCAAAATTGAAATTTCTGTCCGCGGCGGCAAACCGATCATTATCAATCACGAACGCGCGGGCGCGCATGCCAACGAGGATCTGCCGTTGACGATCCGCGATGCCTTCGATGCCGCGCTGCGGCAGGTCGATGAACTCGCCCACCAAAACGCCACCCGCGTGCGGTCCGAGCAAACGCGTCGGCGGCCGCATGCGCCGCCGGTTGACGAGTAAGCAGTGGTCTGGTTCGGCGGCCTTGTTGCTCTGCGGCGTGCGCGGCTCGTTGTGATCGCTGCGGCAAGGGTTTGTGTGGTGCCAGGGCCGATTTGACGGTAGCAGATTGAGGTGCCCCCATCGGCTCGCCCGATATTGCGCGGATTTTGCTTTGACTTGTATGGCCTTGCTGTTCACCCGGCGGGAAATAGGCGATACATTGCGCCAACGCACCATGGCGCAACTCGATACGTGAAGCATGCTAGATCAGTCTCATTACTTCTCAGTCGCGCCGATGATGGATTGGACGGATCGGCATTGCCGGTTTTTTCATCGGGTGCTGACGCGGCAGGCACTGCTGTACACCGAGATGGTGACGGCGGAGGCTATTCTGCACGGCAAGCGGGAGCTGTTGCTGGGGTTTTCGGCGGAGGAACATCCTGTCGCACTGCAACTGGGTGGATCGGATGCGCTTAAGCTCGCAGAGGCTGCGCGCATCGGTGAGCAGTTCGGCTACGACGAGATCAATCTCAACGTCGGCTGCCCGTCGGACCGTGTGCAGGAAGGGCGCTTTGGGGCGTGCCTGATGGCGGAGCCGCAGCTTGTGGCGGATTGCATCGCGGCGATGCGTCGAGCCGTTTCAGTGCCGGTGACCGTCAAGTGCCGCATTGGCATCGACGATCAGGACAGCGAGCGCGACTTCCAGACCTTTATCGACACCGTCGCTGCGGCGGGCTGCACGACCTTTATCGTGCACGCCCGCAAGGCATGGCTGAAAGGGCTGTCGCCGAAAGAGAACCGCGATATCCCGCCGCTCGACTACGACCGTGTGCAGCGTCTCAAAGTGGCGCGGCCGGAGCTGACGATCGTCCTGAATGGTGGCATAGAAACATTGGACGGGGCCCTGCAGCATAAGGGACTGTTGGATGGCGTCATGCTCGGCCGTGCGGCCTATCAGACGCCATGGCTGCTCGCCGCGGTCGACGAACGCGTGTTCGGCGCTGCACCCAACACGCTGACGCGGCATGCCGCGCTGGAGGCCATGTTTCCATACATCGAGGCGCATCTGGCGCGCGGAGGACGCCTCAACAACATCGTCCGGCATGTGCTGGGATTGTTCCACGGCGAGCCGGGCGCGCGGACGTTCCGGCGGATCCTGTCGGTCGAGGCGGTGCGCGAGGGGGCCGGGATCGCAGTGGTGCAGCGGGCGCTGGCGGCGGTGGGTGAGCGCGCGAAGGAGGTAGAGGCGGCATAGGCAAATCCGTAGGGCGCAATTGGCGTTTCAGCCGTATTGCGCCGATCTACCCGACGACCTCGCCGGTGGTCGGCGCAATACGGGCGCAGAAGAGCGCCCTATTGCGCCCTACGGCTGGTGCCGTACAAAGACCTGCAGTCCATCCGCCCAGGTCCCCCGCCATGCTCAAGAAAATACTGATCGCCAACCGTGGCGAGATTGCCTGCCGTATTGCGCGGACGGCCGAGCGTATGGGTATCGCGACTGTGGCGGTCTACTCCGATGCTGATGCCAAGGCGTTGCATGTGAGGGCCTGCGACGAGGCCGTCCACATCGGTGCGTCGCCGGCGACGGATAGCTATCTCCGCATCGACAAGATCATTGCGGCGGCGAAAGCCACGGGTGCGGACGCCATCCATCCTGGTTATGGATTTCTCTCAGAGAATCCGGATTTGCCAGAGGCTTGCGCGAAGGCCGGGATTGTTTTCATCGGCCCGACGGCGGAGGCCATGCGTGCGCTTGGCGGCAAGGCGGCAGCGAAGGATATCGCCATCAAGGCGGGTGTGCCGGTGGTGCCTGGCTATCAGGGCGACAAGCAGGACGCGAAGTCGCTCGCCAAGGAAGCTGCCAAGATTGGCTATCCGGTGATGATCAAGGCGGTGGCCGGCGGCGGTGGGCGCGGCATGCGTTTGGTCGAGAACGAGGCGCAGCTGCCGGAGTTGCTGGAAAGTGCGCAGCGGGAGGCGCAATCGTCGTTCGGCAATCCGCGTGTGCTGGTCGAGAAGGTGGTGGTGCGGCCGCGCCATATCGAGGTGCAGGTGTTCGGCGACAGCCACGGCAATGTCGTGCATCTGTTCGAACGGGACTGCACCTTGCAGCGGCGCAATCAGAAAGTGATCGAGGAAGCGCCGGCGCCGGGGATGAGTGCGGCGTTGCGTGCGAAGATGTGTGACGCAGCGGTGAAGCTGGCGGGTCACGTCGGCTATACAGGTGCGGGCACGGTGGAGTTTCTCGTCGAAGGCGGCGCGCTGGACGAGACGGCGAAGTGGTACTTCATCGAGATGAACACGCGGCTGCAGGTGGAGCATCCGGTGACGGAGGAGATCACCGGGCTTGATCTGGTTGAATGGCAGTTCCGGGTGGCCGCGGGAGAGATGCTGCCGTTGAAGCAAGCCGACATCAAGATGAGCGGGCATGCGATCGAGGTGCGGTTGTGTGCAGAGGACCCGAGCAATGGGTTCATGCCGAGTGTGGGGAGGATTGAGCATTTCGAGCCAGCGGTCGTCGCCGGGCTTCGCACGGAAACGGGCGTGGAAAGCGGCAGCGAGGTCTCGCCCTATTACGACTCGATGATTGCAAAGCTGATCATCCATCGTGGTCACCGGCGCGACGCCCTCGCAGACTTGGCCGCTGCGACGCTCGAAACCCGCATCGCCGGGCCGCGGACGAACCAGACATTTCTGGCGCGCCTGTTGACCGACCGCGCTGTCGGCGCAGCGAACATGGACACCGGCCTCATTGGTCGCGAGATCGACCGGCTGGCAAAACGGCCTGACGCCGCGCCCTTCCTCGCACTTTCGATATCAACGTGGCTTGACCATCAGCGTGCGCTTGCAACACCCAACGCGGCGCATGCGTCCAATAAGCCCTGGTCATCAGGCGATGCGTTTCAATTGGGCTCCGAGCGCCGCCAATCGATTGCGCTTCTTGTCGACGAAAAACCGACCGTTCTTGACGTGGTGTGGGATGCGACCGGTTGGGTTGAGCCCGTTCATGTGACCAAAGCCGATGACACGCTGGCGTTCAGCTATGCCGAGTACAGCCCTGAAACGGGCGTGCTGCACGTGCAGGGACAAGGCTCGCAGTACACACTGCGTTGCCCCACCTACGACGCCTCAGAGCTCGAGGCCGGTGCTGCCACAGGCGCCATTCGCGCGCCGATCAATGGCCGGGTGTCGAAGGTGTTTGTAAGCCTCGGCACCACAGTCGCCAAAGGCGACAAAATCGCCGTGGTGGAAGCCATGAAGATGGAGCATATCATCGCGGCGGCGGTTGATGGAACAATCGATAAGCTCGGTGCCGCCGAAGGCGCGCAAGTCACGCAAGGAGCGCTGATTGCGCATATCGCTCAGGGCTGACGTCGCACCCTGGCCCGTTTCCCCGGCCGGAGCGCGGTTCAGCGCGCAGAGCCGAGGCCTTTACCTTTAGCGATAGTGGCACCACGCTAAATTCCAAACTGGGAAAGATCCCGGATATTTGACGCGCTGAAGCGCGCGCCAAATTCCGGGAAAGCGAAAAAGGACGCTGCGTTCCGACCTCGCGCGCCTCACCCAGCCAACACCGTCTTCACTTCCTTTGGTGCGTTGAAATCTTCGGGGATGCCGCAGAGGCCGATCTTCTGGAAGAGGCGGCCGAGCGCTGGCGATGCCGTGATCATGGCGAAGGGGATGGCCACGAGATACCCCGCCGTGAGCGGCAGGCTCCAGTAGAGTACCGTTGGCGAGATCAAATACAGCAGGCCGCACAGCACGAAGCCGAACAGCGTCTGCGGCCATAGGTTCTCGACGGCGGTGCGCAGCGAGATGCCGTAAGCATCGCGGCTCTGGCCGCCCCAGGTGACTGACTTGCCGAACGCCAAGCCGATCATGAAGATCGTGGTG
>JANNEU010000351.1:0-7106 GCA_031379035.1 Hyphomicrobiaceae bacterium
GATGCTGGCCATTCGCGCCAAGGCGCTGCTGGAAGGCCGCTTGGCGCCGTCAATTGACGATGTGATGGCGCTGGCTGATCCGGTGCTCAAGCACCGTATGGCACTGTCGTTTGCAGCGCGCGCCGAGGGGCAGACGCTGGCAGCGGTGATCGGCCGTCTGACGCAAACGCTGGAGTAACGCGGAATTCGAGGTTTGCTCGAGGAATGATCACCTCTTTCAAAACTTGGACACTTCCAAATTTCATCATGGCCGCGAAAGCGGCCACCCAAGCAGGCCAAATTTGAAGCGAACGACTGGGCACACAAAATGTCGGCATTGATGCGCTTCGCGCCAGATCAGTCCAACCCCCGACTTGCTTGGGTGGCCGCCTTCGCGGCCATGACGGGGGTGGTGTTCGGTGGTTTGGAACCGTCGGTTTTGCTCGCGGCGGGAGGCGTTTCCTAGGTGGCGCTGCTTCGCTCAAAGTCACCTGCAGCGGATGTCAGCGCGTCCGACCGGCTTGCGCTGCTCGGGCATGAGGCAGAAGCGCACGGCTTGGCGGACCGTGTGCCGGAGCTCAGCATAGAGGCGCAGCGGATCGCGTCGACCGTCGCGCATGGTGTGCACGGCCGGCGGCGCTCGGGGCCGGGCGAGAATTTCTGGCAATTCCGGCAGCTGGCCGTGGGCGATCCTACTCATCTGATCGACTGGCGGCGTTCTGCGAGTTCGGATCATCTCTACATTCGCGAGCGTGAGTGGGAGACGGCGCATACGGTGTGGTTGTGGCCGGATCTCTCGCCGTCAATGGCGTTCAAGAGCCATCTGGCCACGGTATCCAAGCGCGAGCGGTCACTGGTGTTGATGTTTGCGATTGGTGAATTGCTGATCCGCGCCGGCGAACGCATCGCTGTGATGGGCGTGACGCAACCGTCGCAGTTCCGCAAGGCAACGACGAAGATTGCAGAGATGCTGTCGGCGCGACTGAAGGACAAGACGCTGATTGCGAGCACGCCGCCGGATGAGCGCGTCGGCAAGTTTGCTTCGACCGTATGGATCTCTGATTTTCTCGATCCCATAGAGCAGATCGCGCCGCGCATGCGCTCGATGGCGGCGAATGGCACCACAGGACATCTGATCCAGGTGCTCGATCCGGCCGAGGAAACACTGCCGTATTCGGGGCGTACCGAATTTGTCGGCGTCGAAGGCTCCGAGCGCTGGATTGCTGATCGCGCCGAAAGTCTGCGCGAGGCTTATCAGGCGCGACTTGCTGCGCATCGTGACGAGCTGTCGTCGCTGTGCCGCGGGCTAGGGTGGTCGTTTGCGGTGCATCATACGGACAAGTCAGCGACGGAGCCGGTGCTGGCTCTCATTCTTCGCCTCGCCGGCCAATCAACGGCACCTGCGCCAAAGCCAGCGGAGGCGGTATGAAAGCGGTCACTGTCACACCCACAGGTGTCATCCTCGGGCTTGTCCCGAGGACCCAACTCTCCACATGTACTGCCGTTGCAGGAATGCGCGAGTGGCAGCATCGTTTGCAATTCTCACCGTTAGCGTCTGCTGCGCCATGGGTCCTCGGGACAAGCCCGAGGATGACATTTGAGCGAGCCGGGCGCCTCTGCCCTCCCCACGGAGCCACCCCATGAGCTTCGGCGGTTTGGCATTTCTCAGCCCGGCGCTGCTGGCAGGTCTGTTGGCCTTGCCGGCGATCTGGTGGCTGTTGCGCGCGGTGCCGCCGGCACCGAAGCGCGTGGCGTTTCCAGCGACGCGTATTCTGGTTGGGCTGCCCAATACCGAGAAACAATCAGACCGGACGCCGTGGTGGCTGACGGCGCTCCGGCTGCTTGCCGCTGCCGCGCTCATCTTTGCGCTTGCCGAGCCGATCCTCAATCCGACACCGAAGTCGGCGCTTGCAGGCAAGGGCCCTGTGGTGCTGGTCGTTGACAACGGCTGGGCGTCGGCGGCGCGCTGGTCTGACCGCCGTGCGGAGATTGAGCGGCGGATTACTGAGGCAGAGAGCCAGGGCCGCGCGGTCGTCGTGGTGCCAACGGCATTCATCACCAAGGCACCGGCCTATCGCATTGAAGCGCCCGGTCAGGCGCGGTCGACGGCGGCGGCTATCGAGCCGCAACCGTTCGCGCCGGATCGTGCGCGTGCGGCGATTGCTTTGGCCGAAACGTTAGCGAGCCAGCCGGACGCGTCGGTGCTGTGGCTTACGGACGGAATCGACCATGACGCGAAGGCGGCAAACTTTGCGGATCGCCTCATTGAGATGGCGAAGGGTGGCAACACATGGCTGATCGAAACGGGGGCATCGCAGGAAGCGCTCGGCGTCGCCGCCAGCCTTGGCCAGGGTGGCCGGCTTGAAGCGCATGTGCTGCGCGCCGGCGGTGTCGAGCGGCGTGGCAGCATTCAAGCTGTGAATGCGCGCGGGCAACGCTTGTCCGAGACGCCATTTACGCTGTCGGCCGGCAGTGCTCGTTCCGATGTGCGGTTTGATCTGCCGCTGGAACTCCGCAACCAAGTCGCGCGTATTGAGATTGCTGGCGAACGGTCTGCGGGCGCGGTGCATCTGTTGGATGCGCGGGCGCAATGGCATCGCGTCGGCATTCTTTCCGGTGCCAGCCGCGAGCAGGCGCAGCCGTTGCTGGGGCCGCTCTACTACATCGAACGCGCGCTGAAACCCTTCGCCGAGATCGCGCGCGACGAAGACGCCAACGCCTCGACCGCCATCAATGCGCTTATAAAACGCAATATCTCCGTGCTGACCTTGGCCGATATTGGAACGCTGCCCAAAGATGTGTTCGCGAAAGTCGGCACGTGGGTGCGCAAAGGCGGTGTGTTGGTGCGCTTCGCAGGGCCGCGACTTGAAAACGGCGGTGATGATCTGATCCCAGCCCCGCTGCGCGTGGGCGGTCGTTCGTTGGGTGGTGCGCTCTCGTGGTCGACACCGCAACCGCTGGCACCGTTTACCGATGACAGTTTGTTTGCGGGTCTCATCGCGCCATCGGACGTTCTTGTGAACAGGCAGGTGCTGGCTGATCCAGCCAAGCTTGGTGCCGACGTGAAGGTGCTCGCCCGTTTGCGCGATGGCACGCCCTTGGTCACCAGCGCTAAGCGTGGCGAGGGGCAAGTGGTGCTGTTCCACGTCACCGCCAACTCCGACTGGTCCAACCTGCCGCTGTCGGGACTATTTGTCGAAATGCTCCGGCGCATCGCGACGTTGGGCCGCCCCGGCGGCGTGGGTGATGTGACGGCGCTCGACGAGCCCATTGTGACGGCGGCCGATCAAGTCGCGGCGGAAACGGCCGAAGTTCTCGCCCCCACACAAGTGCTCGACGGTTTTGGTTTGCTCAGATCGCCGCCACCGACGGCGCAAGCGATTACGTCGAAGCAGCTGGCGGAAGCGAAGGCCACCGCCGAGCATCCACCGGGCCTCTATGGCCCGCCGGCCAGCCCGCGGGCGCTCAATCTGATGTCGTCGAAGTCTGTGCTAGCGGCGATCCCGTCGTTGCCGTCGCGCTTCGAGCGGCGCGCGCTCGAAGGCAGTGCCGCGCGTCCGTTGAAACCGCATCTTCTCACCCTGGGGCTTGGCTTGCTGTTCATCGACATCCTGGCCACCTTGTGGCTCGCTGGGGCGCTGGCGCTTCCTGGTCGGCGTGCGGCCGGCGCTGCAGCGGTTGCACTGGCGGCGCTGATGTTTGGCGCGCCGCCAACTGATGCCGCGCCGGTGTCGGTCGGTTGGGTAAGCATGGCCACCGAGGGCAACGCCTCGTCGCATTTCCATCGCGCACAATTCGTGCCGCAACCGGTCCCGCAAGGCCGCGGCGGCGGGATGCTCGGCTTGCCGCCGCCACGGCCAGCGCCGCCGATCCCGCAGACGCCGGAGGGCCGCGCCATCGCCGCGACTGGCAAAGCCACGTTCGGCTACGTGCTGTCGGGTGATGCGCAGACCGATCAGACCAGCCAACAAGGCCTCAAAGGTCTTGCGACTTTCTTGTCAGCGAAAACCGCCGTTGATCCCGGCGAACCCGTCGCTATCGACATCGCACGGGATGAGATTGCGTTCTTCCCGGTTCTTTATTGGCCGGTGCTGCCGACTGCGCAGACGCTGCCTGAGAAGACGCTGGCGAAGATGGACGCCTACATGAAGAACGGCGGTATGATCATCTTCGACACGCGCGATGCGGGCGTCGCGCTGCCGCCGGGTTTTGGTCCGCAATCACAGGGCGGCACGCCGCTGCAACGCCTGCTCGGCAACCTCGATCTGCCACGGCTTGAGCCGGTGCCAGAGACGCACGTGCTGACCAAGTCTTTTTATCTGATCCGCACCTTCCCGGGCCGCTACGACAACGGCCAGCTGTGGGTGGAAGCTGAAGCGCCGTCTGACACCGACAAAGGCCGGCAAGCGCGGCGTGTTGATGGCGTTTCGTCCATCCTCGTCACGTCGAACGATTTCGCGTCGGCCTGGGCGCTCGATGAGCGCAGCCAGCCGCTTTATCCCGTCATTCCCGGCGGTGAGCAGCAGCGCCAGATGGCTTTCCGCACCGGCGTCAACATCGCCATGTACGCGCTGACCGGCAACTACAAAGCCGACCAAGTCCACGTCCCTGCTCTGCTCGAACGGTTGGGGAATTGAGGATGGGATACGAGCAAATGTCTCCCATTTCGGTTTCCCGGAATTTGGTAAGCGCCCTTCGCGCTGGCCAAATGTCCGGGACCTTCACCCGTTGGACCATGCGTTCAGCGTTTCAACTGCGACAGGCGAAGACCCCGGCTCTTCGCGCTGCAACGCGCTGTGGCCGGGGAAACGAAGCGAGTGATGTGTGCGCCGCCGCTACTAGCCGAGGCCTCTCACCATGAGCAACTGGACCATCGACGCTGCGCCGCTGCTGCCCACGTTTGCCTACTGGTTGGCGGTGATCATTGCGGCCGCGCTGGCGGGTTTCTTGCTCTATCAGCGGACGCGCGGATCGGCGTTGCGCACGCTGGCGCTTGGGTCGCTGCTGCTGGCGTTGGCGAACCCGACGTTGCGCGAAGAGGAGCGGCAAAGCCTCGCCAACATCGCCGTTGTGGTGATGGACGAGAGCACGTCGCAAACGCTAGCTGACCGGCCCGAACATGCCGCCAGCATCCGCCGCGATCTGGAGCAGAAACTCGCCGGCATTCCCAATCTCGATGTGCGCTACGTCTCTGCGGGCAAGCCGACCGATGGCGGGCCGGCGGGCACCAATCTGTTTGCGGGCCTCAATCGCGCACTGGCCAATGTGCCGACGGATCGGCTGGCTGGCGTGATCATGGTCACCGACGGGCAGGTGCACGACGCACCGGCTGCTGCTGCCGGTCTCGGCTTCGATGCGCCAGTGCACACGTTGCTGACCGGCAAGCCGGGCGAGTTCGACCGCCGCGTCGAGATTGTGAAGGCGCCGAAGTATGGTTTGGTGGGTTCGACGCGGGAGATTGAGGCGCGGGTGATCGAGACCGGGCGTCCGCCGACTGTGGCGGCTGGTCCGGTCACGCTGAAAATCCGCCGCGAGGGCAAGCCGGACGAAACGCGCCGCGCTGAGCTTGGGCGCACGGTCGTTATTCCGATGCCGTTTCCGCACGCTGGGGAAAACATCGTCGAGATCGAAGTGGAGCCGGTGGCGGGCGAGCTGACGGCTGCCAACAACCGCGTCGTTGTCGTCGCCGAGGGCGTGCGTGAGAACCTGCGCGTGCTGCTGGTGTCTGGCGAGCCGCATGCCGGCGAGCGGACCTGGCGCAATCTCTTGAAGTCCGACGCTGCCGTCGATCTCGTGCATTTCACCATTCTGCGCCCGCCGCTCAAGCAGGATGGCACGCCGATCAACCAGCTGTCGCTGATCGCGTTCCCAACACGCGAGTTGTTCTCTGATCGCATCAAGGATTTCGATCTGATCATCTTTGATCGCTATCAGAACCGCGATAACATTCTGCAGCAACTCTACTACGACAACATTGCCAAGTACGTGGAGAACGGCGGCGCGCTGTTGGTCGCTGCCGGGGATGATTACGCGACGCCGCAGTCGATCGCCAACACGCTGCTGGCACCGGTGTTGCCGGCGCAGCCCACGGGGCGGTTGATGGAAAAGCCGTTCAGGGCGCAACTCAGCCCCGACGGCCGCAAGCATCCGGTGACGCGCGATCTGACCGGTTCTCAAAGCGCCACTGGCGACATCACGCAACCCACCTGGGGCCAGTGGTTCCGGCAGGTGGATGTGCAGACCGCGCGCGGGCGCAATCTGCTGAACGGGATTGAATCGAAGCCGCTGCTGGTGCTGGACCGCAAGGGCAAGGGACGCGTGGCACTGCTGGCGTCGGATCATGCTTGGTTGTGGGCGCGCGGGTTTGATGGCGGCGGGCCGCATACGGATCTGCTGCGCCGGCTCGCGCACTGGCTGATGAAAGAGCCTGATCTGGAGGAGGAGCGTTTGATCGCTTCTGCGAAGGGCCTTTCGCTGACCATCGAACGCCGCACGATGGAAGAGACTGTGCAGCCCATCGCCGTGTCAGAGCCGGGTGGGCAGAGTTCGCAAGTGAAGCTTGAGCAGTCGCGCCCTGGCCTGTGGCGCGCGACGCTGGAGGTGAAGACGCCCGGTCTCTACAAGCTGCAGACGCAGTCGACAGCGGGGCCGCTGACGGCCGTTGCGCTGGCCGGTATCGATGACCCCAAGGAAATGAGCGAGGTTGTTGCGACGGATGAGAAGATGAAGCCGATTGCGGACGCGACCGGTGGCGGCGTGTTCTGGACGCGCGGCAACAGCCTGCTCTCGTCGGCAACCGCCGTCGATCTGCCACGTATCTCGATGTTGTCGAATGCGCGGGTGCTCGCTGGCTCAGGCTGGATGGGCCTCAAAGATCGCGAAGCGTTTGTGACCAAAGGCGTCAAAGTCACGCCGATGTTCAACGGGCTTGCGGCATTGACGGCACTACTGGCGCTGGTGGCGTTAGCGTGGTGGCGCGAGGGGCGCTAGTGGCTTGCCCCGGCTAATTTGACTCATGTGCAGGCACCGCGAACACTGATTCTTGCTTTGTCGGGACCAACCGGCAAGGCAAATCGATCATGGCGGCTAAGAAATTCATCGTCGAACTCGACGACACCGAGCGTGCG
>JANNEU010000357.1:0-4627 GCA_031379035.1 Hyphomicrobiaceae bacterium
CGTGCAGCGCGATGGCTTCAAGCAGCGTCTCGAAATCGAGCATGCCGGGCACCGGTATAAAGTACCGCTGGCGCTGATCGGTACCTATCAGGCCGGCAACGCGCTGGTCGCGGCGGCGTTCGCCATCGCGCTGGGCGAAGACCCCAGCTTGGCGATCCGCGCGCTTGAGGTCTTGGAGGGCGTGTCGGGCCGCCTGGAAGTCGTCGGCGAAAAGCGCGGCGGGCTGGTCGTTGTCGACTATGCGCACAAGCCTGAAGCGCTAAGCGCTGCGTTTGCGGCACTCCGGCCGTTCGCAACCGGACGTTTGATCTCAGTCGTCGGCTGCGGCGGCAACCGCGACGCAGGCAAGCGGCCCATCATGGGCCGGATAGCTGCAGAGGCGTCCGATATCGTCATCGTTACCGACGACAATCCACGCAATGAAGTGCCGTCGACCATTCGCGCGGCGATCCTGGGCGGTATTCCAGCGGGGAGCGCGGAAGTCCTCGAAATTGGCGACCGCGCCGAGGCAATCAGTGCGGCCATCAACCGGATGCGCAGTGGCGATGTGGTGCTGATTGCTGGCAAGGGCCACGAGACGGGTCAGATTGTTGGTGACAAAACGTTGCCATTTTCGGACCAGGCGACGGCGCGAGAGGCTCTTGGCACCACATAACAAGAGGTAAAATCCGGCGATGAGCAATCCAGAAGACAACCCGCAGACAGCCTTGTGGTCCATACCAGCGCTCGCCAGCGTCTGCGACGGCAAGGTCGATGATGCAACGAACGGATCTATTTTCGGCATTTCCATCGACACGCGATCGATCACTGAAGGTGATCTGTTTGTGGCGCTCAAAGATCAGCGCGACGGGCACGAGTTCGTGCCTGCGGCCTTTAAAACAGGTGCAACCGCAGCCCTGGTCGCCCATACGTATCAGCGGCAATCCGGCGATGGCGCACTCATCCGTGTCGCTGATCCCTTACGTGCCCTCGAAGATGTTGGGCGCATTGCCCGGTTCCGGACCGATGCCAAGGTCGTTGCAGTCACGGGAAGCGTTGGCAAAACAGGCACGAAAGAGATGCTGCGCCAGTGCCTCACCCGTGCCGGGGCGACGCATGCATCCGAGAAGTCTTACAACAATCATTGGGGCGTACCTCTGACCTTGGCACGCATGCCATCTGAAACGCATTTTGGCGTGTTCGAGATCGGCATGAACCACGCCGGCGAGATCGCGCCATTGACGCGCATGGTGGCACCAGATGTCGCGATCATCACGACGGTAGAGCCTGTGCATCTCGCGCACTTCAATTCCGTAGAGGAGATCGCCGAAGCCAAGGCTGAAGTCTTGCTTGGTTTACCCTCAGGCGGCATCGCGATCCTCAACAGAGATAACAAGTTCTTTGAGCTGTTGAGCCAGCGGGCCGAGGCGCGGTCCCTGCGGATCGTCGCGTTTGGCGCGCACGCCGAGGCAGATGTGCAGCTCACAGAGCTCGCGGCGGACGGCGACACGTCTGTAGTGACCGCGCGGTTGCACGGCCGTGCGCTCAGCTACCGGCTGGGTGCCCCCGGTCGCCACTATGCAATGAATTCGCTAGCGGTTCTCGCGGCTCTAGACGTGCTCGGCACCGACGTGGAAACCTGTATAGCCACGCTGGCGACAATCGCCGCCCCCGAGGGCCGCGGTGCACGCGCGGAAATCATTCACGGCTCCGGCAAGCTGCTGCTCATCGACGAAAGTTATAATGCCAATCCAGCCTCGATGGCCGCGGCATTGGCCAACGTAGGTGCGGTGCCACGCGGGCAATACCGTCGCAGAGTAGCCGTTCTGGGCGATATGCGGGAACTCGGGGCCGAGGCGGATACCCTGCATCGCGGCCTCGCGGCTTCCATTACAGCCGCTGAAATCGATAAGGTCTTTGCCTGTGGCGAACACATGAAAGCACTTTTCGATGTGCTCCCGGCCGGCCTGCAAGGCGGATACGCGCTGACCTCGCGGGAATTGGCCGGGCATATCGCCAGCCAGTTCGCAGCGGGAGACGTGGTCATGATCAAGGGATCGCTCGGCACGAATATGGCACCTATCGTAAAAGCCGTTCGTGAAATCGGGAAAACTGGAGCTTAATTCCGCCATGCGGCCCGGCACACATTGCCAGGGTTGTCTGATGGGCGGACGGGGGACTGTGCATGCTCTATGAACTCGTGGCCTTTGCCGATCAATTCGGGCCACTCAACGTCTTCCGGTACATCACGTTCCGGACCATGGGCGCGCTGATGACAGCGGGTCTGTTCGTATTTCTGTTCGGGCCGGCGATCATCGATCTGCTGCGCATCAAGCAGGGCAAGGGCCAACCCATCCGCGAAGACGGACCCAAGTCGCATTTTGCGAAGCGCGGCACACCAACGATGGGCGGGTTGATGATCCTTGCCGGCGTGACGGTATCGACGCTGCTCTGGGCCAACTGGTCAAACCGTTACGTGTGGGTCGTCTTGGCCGTGACGCTCGCCTATGGCGCGATCGGCTTCTACGACGACTACTTGAAGGTCACGAAACAGACGACATCAGGGTTCGGTGGCCGTGCGCGGCTGGGGTTTGAATTCATCGTCGCGGCCATTGCAACGTTCACGCTGATGCAACTGTCCCCATCCCTGTTGGCGGGCAAGCTAGCGGTGCCTTTCTTCAAGACCGTGTTTATCGACCTCGGTTATTTCTTCGTGCTGTTCGGCATGGTGGTCATCGTCGGCTCGGGCAATGCTGTGAACCTGACGGATGGTCTTGACGGTCTGGCCATTGTGCCGGTCATGATCGCGGCGGCGACGTTCGGTTTCATCGCCTATGCCATCGGTCGCATAGACTTCGCGCGCTACCTGCAAGTGACACATGTGGCGGGGGTGGGCGAGCTAGCCATCGTGTGCGGCGCGCTTATCGGGGCGGGACTCGGCTTCCTATGGTTCAACGCGCCTCCGGCGATGATCTTCATGGGCGATACCGGCTCGCTGGCTCTCGGCGGCGCGCTGGGCGCGATCGCGGTTGCGACCAAGCACGAGATCGTCTTGGCAATCTGCGGTGGCCTGTTTGTGCTGGAAGCGATGAGCGTGATCATCCAAGTCGCGTCATTCAAACTGACCGGCAAGCGCGTCTTCCGCATGGCACCACTGCATCATCATTTCGAGCAGAAGGGATGGGCCGAAAGCACAGTGGTAGTGCGCTTCTGGATCATCTCGGTCATCCTGGCGATGATTTCGCTGTCGACGTTGAAGCTCAGGTGAGTGATGACGGAAATATGGGGACAGGCACCTGAACGGCGCTCGCTGACGACAGCTCGTTGGCGGTGCCTCAGCGCGCCGTTCAGGTGCCTGTCCCCAAACATGCTCGGGGCAGCGCGATGATCCCGATCACGACATTTGCCGGCAAATGCGTCGCGGTGTTTGGGCTGGCGCGGTCAGGGATCGTATCGGCGCAGGCATTGCTGGCGGGCGGCGCGGAGGTGGCCTGCTGGGATGATGGCGAGGGTGGCCGCGCGGCTGCGGCAAAGGCTGGCTTGCCGCTGGTTGATTTGAAGGTGGCGGACTGGTCGCAGTTTGCGGCGCTGGTGTTGGCGCCGGGGGTGCCGCTGACGCATCCGAAGCCACATTGGACGGTGGAGCGGGCGAAGGCTGCGGGCGTGGAGATTTTCGGCGATATCGAGTTGTTTTTTCGCGAGCGCGCGAAGTCGTGCCCCGAGTGCCCGGTGGTGGCAATCACCGGCACCAACGGCAAGTCGACGACGACGGCGTTGATTGCGCATGTGCTGAAGTCTGCGGGCAAAGACGTGCAGATTGGCGGCAACATCGGCGTTGGCGTGCTGGCACTGGAGCCGCCGGCGAGCGACCGCTACTTCGTCATCGAAATGAGTTCATTTCAGATTGATCTGACGCCGACGCTAAATCCAACTGTGGGCGTACTCCTCAACATCACGCCGGATCATCTGGATCGGCATGGGACACTTGCAGAGTACGCGTCGGTCAAAGAACGCCTCGTCCTTGGTGCCAAATACGCCGTCGTAAGTCACGACGACGCGTGGTGCCGCCAGTCCGCTCAATCGCTGACGGACATGGGGCGCTCGGTGACACTGATCTCATCAATGACCCCAGAGGACGTCCACGCGCGCAATGGTCGGCTCTATCAAAAACGCGCCGGTAACAAGCTTGTCGAGGTTGCTGATTTGGCTGGAATCGGCTCCCTGCGCGGCGATCACAACGGCGAGAATGCCGCTGCCGCCTTTGCCGCTATCTCAGCGCTCGGCGTCGCGCCGGCGGAAATCGCGAAGGGCTTCAAATCCTTCCCCGGTCTTGCGCACCGAATGGAACCGCTGGGCCACGTCGGTCCGGCGGTAGTCATCAACGACAGCAAGGGCACCAACGCGGACAGCACGGAGAAGGCGCTGGCGAGTTTTGCCGAAGCGATCTACTGGATTGCAGGTGGCGTGCCTAAAGATGGCGGCATTGAAGGACTTGCACCCTACTTCGGCCGAGTCTCGAAGGCGTATCTCGTGGGCCAGTGCGCTCCAGAGTTTGCCAACACGCTCGGTGTAAAAGTGGTGTATGAGATGTGCGGCACGCTGGATGTTGCGTTGGCGAGCGCTGTGCGCGACGCAGCGCAATCCACTG
>JANNEU010000399.1:0-2013 GCA_031379035.1 Hyphomicrobiaceae bacterium
TGCTCCAGCGCCGGATCGTCCAAGATCATCCGCGTGAAGACGCCTTCAGTGACGACTTCGATACGCGTGCGCGGACCGACCTTAGTGCCGAGGCGTGCGCGCAGGCCCACCGTCTCACCCACGCGCTCGCCGAGCGTTTGCGCCATGCGTTCGGCCGCACCGCGCGCCGCGATCCGGCGCGGTTCAAGCACCAGAATTTTTCGGCCCTTCAGCCAGGGTGCGTCCAGCAATGCCAGCGGCAATCGCGTTGTCTTGCCAGCACCCGGCGGCGCAACGAGGACGGCGGTTGTGCGCGCGGCAAAGGTTGCTGCCAGCTCCGCCAGTACGGCGTCAATCGGCAAGTGTGTGTCAAACGTCATGGCCGCTCTGTGCAACGGCCATGACAGCGAGGCAAGCACTGGCTACTTCATGCGCTCGATTGTAACGCGGCTCACCACTGCCCCGGTCGCCAGATCGAGGATTGTAATCGTCTCGCCGCCACTTGGCTGCATGTAACTGATCGCCAGGCGACTGCCGGCCAGTGACATCTGCTTGATCTCTGCGCCGGCTGGCAGCGCCAACCGCACTTCTGGCAGCAAGGACAATGGCGGGCTGGTGTTGACTAGACTTGAGCTCGCCGCTTGCGTGCCCGTACCGCGCGCCAGATAGACCACCCGCCCTATCAGCAGGATCACACCCGCCACGAGCAGCGTGGTCATCACGATGACGGCGCGGCGCAGAAACGCGATCTGGGCGTCGGTCAGAAGGGCACCAGAAGCCGGTGCTCCTGAAATGTCCTGGCCCGAAACCTCTTTGGAAGCCCCGGGCGACGTGTCAGAGGTCATGCGGGATCAAACCTTACGGAAACTATGAGCACCCTGCCCGAAGACAATGGCCAGCAAGAAGACACTGGCGCGAGCACTGAGCACGTCACAATCGACGCCGGCGATGGCGGCCAGCGCCTGGACGTGGTGCTCGCGCGCACTTTGCCAGCGCTATCGCGAGCCCGTCTGCAGGCCCTGATCCGTGCCGGCGCGGTTGCCCGCGCGGATGGTCTCACGATAGAGGGGCCCGGACACAGGGTCAAACCAGACGAAATCTACACTGTCTCGGTGCCCGAGGCCATCGCCGCGCTGCCCGAAGGCGAAGCCATTCCGCTGACGATTGTCCACGAGGACCGCACCGTCATCGTTATCGACAAGCCGGCCGGGCTGGTGGTGCACCCGGCGGCTGGGCATCAAACCGGGACGCTCGTCAACGCACTGATCGCGCATTGCGGGGCAAGCCTCTCAGGCATCGGCGGCGTGCGCCGGCCGGGCATTGTGCATCGCCTCGACAAGGATACGAGCGGCTTGCTGGTGGTTGCCAAGACCGACGCCGCCCATCAGAGCCTGACCGAGCAGTTCGCGGCCCACGGTGCCGACGGTCGCCTGGAACGGGGCTATGCGGCCATCGTCTGGGGCATACCGCAGCCGTCTGCCGGGCGGATCGCCACGTTCATCGGCCGCAAAGCGCATGATCGCACACGGATGGCCGTTGTGCGCGAGGAACACGGCCGGCTGTCTGCGACGCGCTACGAGACGGCCGAGGTGTTCCAGCACGCGTCGCAAAGCGCGCCGACGGCACTCGTCCGCTGCACGCTGGAAACCGGCCGTACCCACCAGGTGCGCGTGCATCTGGCGTATATTGGCCATCCTCTGCTCGGCGACCAGACCTATGGGACCGGCTTCAAGACCCGCGAGGCCAAGCTGGGCCCAAAAGCGCAGGCAGCTTTGACCGCTCTTCATCGCCAAGCTCTACATGCCGAGCTCTTGGCATTTGAACACCCAACCAGCGGCAAGCCGATGCGGTTCCAGTCGGCGCTACCGGCCGATATGGCCCTGTTGCGCAATCAGCTGGCCCAAGGACGCTAACAAGCAGCGCTCGCGCGTGTCCGTTGCGCAACTCCTGAGAGTATTTTTTACGATACGCAACTTTTCTGCACCCAATTATCACGAATTCAGACTTGTGTTTCCTCCCCTGAGTAACAATTTA
>JANNEU010000412.1:0-2700 GCA_031379035.1 Hyphomicrobiaceae bacterium
CCAGCCGTCGCGGTCATCGACAATGCGGATACCTGTCAACGGGGCCGAAACCGAAGCCACCGCATCCCAAACCCCGAGGTTCTGCAGATAGGTGATCCCATCACCCAGGATGGCGGTGGTGCGCGTGTCGCTGGCTCGCAGGAGCGCGTCAGGGCCGATATCGGGCGCAAGAACCGTGACCGGCAGCCCGCTCACCGCCAGCGCCAACGCGCCCGCCAGCCCCGCCGGCCCGGCACCGACGACAATCACTGGCATAACCACTGGCCCAATTGCTGGCCCATTAGCTGGCCCAATAGCTGGCACACCGCCCTGGGATAAAACCGTCATCTGCCTTGCCACTCCGGTTGGCGATCGCGTAAGTCTCGTCTGAGTTTGCCTGCTAAGCTATTTTTTCCACTGCTTTCACATTCGCGCCGTGGGTCAGCACACCCCCGGCTCACTCGATGTTTGGCAATCGGGCGCTTGGGCGCGCCAGCCGAAGGCACCGGACTCAAAAATACAAATTGACACGCCGAATCAATGAATTGGCCCTTGCGCTACGAATCACAACGCCAATTTCTCTCATTATTTCAGAGTGGCCCAGCTTAAAACATGCGGCGATTCGGCCACATGCGAGCCCAAAGACGACACAGTGGCAGCATTGCCGCTTTACCCTTCCTTCATCTTTGCGTATCCCAGACCTCGGAACGGTCGTGAGATGCACCGGCGGAGTTCATCGCTCGCAGGTGTCAAGCCCAGGCAATCGCAAGCGGGGCAGGTATCTCAAGGTCGACCCGGAGAATAAAACCAGTTTGTGGACTTGGACTTCGTAACTTGCGTCTCTGCCCAGTCAGTAGCAGCGGTTTCGGTGTTGAGTTCGTGGCTTAACGTGTCAAACGGAGAGAAAAATATGTACGGGGGACTTAAAAAGTCAGCTAGCCGTCTGGCGCTCGTCGCCGCGGCCGGTGTTCTGTCTACTTCCGCATACGCAGCCGACCTCGGTGGGGACTGCTGCGCAGACCTCGAAGAGCGCGTTGCTGAACTTGAAGCAACCACCGCTCGCAAGGGCACACGCAAGACCTCGCTCGAAATCTATGGTCTTGTGAACCAAGCCATGACCGGCTGGTCAGATGGCACGCGTTCGAACATGACCGCTGCTTACGGCAACCACAATCTGCAGACCCGCTTCGGTCTTCGCGGCAACGCCAAAATCAGCCCCTCCACATCGGCTGGTTACTCGATCGTGATTGACGTCGCTGACAAGGGACGTACCTCTACCTTCACCCAGACACAGGACATCGGCAGCTCCAAGTTCGCCGGCGGCGGGGTCGGGGGCGGCGCATCACGTGCCGGTGAAGATTATGCGATCCGTATGCGCGACGCCAATTGGTGGATTGAGAGCGCCGCTCTCGGCCGCATTACCGCGGGCCGCATCACGTCGGAAGTCGCTGTTGGATCACCGGATATCGGTGGCATTGCCCATGCAGTTGGCGACGACCTCGGTTGCAACGGCGGTGGTCTTCAGTACCGCACCAGCGCTGGTGCGCTCTCCGGCAAAACTGTTGGTGGCTACACGTCAGGCTGCGGTGGTCCCTGGGCTAACCGTATGCAGGGCCTTAAGTACCAGAGCCCAACCCTCGCGGGCTTCCAGTTAGTCGCCACCTACGGCGGCAACATCAAGAACGAAGGCCTCAATGTTGACTCGACGGCTGCAAACGCCGCCTTGGCTGGTAATGAACTTGGCATCGGTCTTCGCTATGCTGGTGAGTTCAGTGGTATCCGCGTCGCCGCCAACGGTGGTTACGTAATGGACAAAAACTTCCGCGAGCTCGGAGTTACTGGTACCAACTCCGCCGACACGACTTTGACACTGGGTGGCGCTCTTGGCGTTGCTGGCAGTTATGCGTCCTCTGACTCAAGATTGCTCAACGTCGGTCTCGGCCTGATGCATGTGCCAACAGGTATTTTTGCTCAGGGTGAGTACTCTAAGCTAAGCGTCAATCAGCAGAACCCAGCTAACCTTGCTGTTTCGGCTGGCAGCCGCGACGCTACTCGTTATCACATCACGGCTGGTATCACGCAGAACTGGTTCGGCATCGGGAAGACCGCCTTCTACGCCGAATATCAGAAGTCGGAAAACTTCTTGTACACCTATGGCGTATATACGGTGAGCGGTGCTGGTTGCGCAGCCGTGACCTACGCATCGACCTGTAACTTCAGCAACGGTGCAACCGCTGCTCTCAGCGCCAACGTTTCTGGCGACTCCCAGCGTGTTTGGGGCCTCGGCTTCAACCAGGCAATTGATGCGGCCGCGATGGACCTCTACATCAATTATCGCAACGTAAAGGCAACCGATCCGAACTTGGCTGCCGGCGTCACGTTGAAGGACGTCTCAATCGTCACCACCGGTGCACGCATCCGCTTCTGATCTCATCTGAGATTTGAGCAAACAGATTGGGCCGTCCCTCGGGGCGGCCCTTTTTGCGTTCCGGGGCATCGTTGTCCGCAAACGCCGCACTTGCCCACAACACCCCTCTTTTCGTTTTCCCGGAATGTGGCGGGCGCGACAGCGACCGGCGCATATCCGGGACGTTTCCGTGTTGATGAGACGCAATCGGCTCGATCAACGCCCGGCGGCGTGAGCCTTGCGGTGTGGAAGTGCACGCGACGCTAATCACGCAAATTTTTGACAGATGAGGGTCCCGGATATTTGGCCAGCGC
>JANNEU010000426.1:0-7010 GCA_031379035.1 Hyphomicrobiaceae bacterium
CGCCAACGCGGCAACCGCCCTTGCCGCGGCTTTCTCGTCGTCAGCAGAATTTCTCGACATTGCCCGCGCCGCTGCCAAGGAAGTTCCCGGCGATGACTATCGCGCGTTTGCCGCGTTGAACGGCATTGGCGAAGTCGCCACCGATGCGCTGATCGATTTCTTCGCTGAGCCGCACAACGCTCAAGCCGTCGACGATCTGCTCGCGCAGATTACTATTGCGGACTACGCGCGTGCTGCGGTCCAGCAGTCGTCTGTGACTGGCAAAACCGTCGTCTTCACTGGTACGTTGACCAAAACCGGCCGCAACGAAGCCAAAGCACAAGCCGAACGCCTCGGCGCGAAAGTCTCCGGCTCCGTCTCCAAGAAAACCGACTACGTCATCGCTGGCACCGACGCTGGCTCCAAGCTCGACAAAGCGACAGAGCTCGGCGTGACAGTGTTGTCGGAGGATGAGTGGCTGACGCTGATCGGAGCGGAGACGGCGTGAAGCGTCGTGCTTCACGTCACCCCGGCATGCCTTTTTCGATGAGACGGGCCCAGTAGCTGACGCCGTGGGGAATGGCCGCGTCGTTGAAATCGTAAGCGGGGTGATGGCAGGCCGCCGTATCGCCATTGCCGATCCAGATCATGTTGCCGGGGCGCGCGTTGAGCATGAACGAGAAGTCTTCGCCGCCCATGATGGGCACCACGTTGGGATCGACCTTGTCGTGGCCGGCGATTTCGCGCGCGACGGTGACGGCGAAATCGGTTTCGCGGCCGTGGTTGACGGTCACCGGATAGTTGCGCTGGTAGTTCACCTTAGCCACCGCACCATAGGCCGCTGCGATGCCTTCGGCCGTTTCCACAAGGCGTTTCTCCAGCAGATCTCGCACGTCCGGCAGAAGCGTGCGCACGGTGCCTAGCATGCGCGCGCGCTGCGGAATAACGTTGTTGGCTTCGCCACCCTTGAAGCTGCCCACGGTCACCACGCCCGACTTCAGCGGATCGAGATTGCGTGCCACGATGGACTGGAGCGCCAGCAGGATGTTCGCGCCGACCACCAGTGTGTCGACGCCTTTGTGCGGTTCGGCGGCGTGGCTGCCCTTGCCCTCGATGTCGATGGTGAAAAAGTCGGCGGCGGCGAGCAGTGGGCCGGTGCGGGTGCCAAATTGGCCGACAGGCAGTCCCGGCGCATTGTGCATGCCGTAGACTTCCTGCACGCCGAAGCGGTCCATCATGCCATCGTCGACCATGGCCTTACCGCCGGCGCCGCCCTCTTCGGCTGGCTGGAAGATCACGATTGCCGTGCCGTTGAAATTGCGGGTGTCGGCGAGATATTTCGCGGCACCCAGCAGCATCGCCGTGTGCCCATCGTGTCCGCAGGCGTGCATCTTGCCTGGCACCTTGGACGCGTAGGCGAGCTCGGTGATTTCCTCGATGGGGAGGGCGTCCATGTCGGCGCGCAAGCCGATGACACGACCCGACGCCGTGTTTCTCCCGCGGATGACGCCAACGACGCCGGTTTTGCCGATGCCGGTCACCACTTCATCGCAGCCGAAGGCCTTGAGTTTGTCGGCGACGACTGCCGCTGTGCGGTGTACGTCGTAGAGCAGCTCCGGGTTCTCATGCAGATCGCGCCGCCAGGCGGTGATGTCTTCGTGCAGGGCGGCGACATGATTGATAATCGGCATGCGGTGGGCTCCGGCGACGGGGATCGGTTGAACGTAACAGCTGGCAGGAGTTGAACGATGCGGCGCTGCCGCTGTCAAATAACCACTGGCAAACAATCGATGGCAAACAATCGATGGCGAACATTCGCTAGCAAACAATCGCTGGGCGTACATGAAAAAACCCGCCTGTGTTGCCACGGGCAGGTTGGAAGTTTTTACGCGGGAGGAACTTCGACCTTGCGGTTGACGCCGATGGGGACCTTTTCGGCGTCGCACTTGTAGCTATGCATCGGATAGGTCTGCGACCTTGAACCGATGCCGCCAGCAGTGCCGCAAAATTTGCACCTCACGACAAGGTTGCGGAAATCGCTCGATCCCGCGCAGACACTCGAACGTGATCAAATAACCTAGCTTCAAAGTTCGATGATTCGCCGAAACTCAGCCAATAGCATTGCCTTATAGTTGTGCGGTATTCACGAGTGTGTTGCTGTCTGACCATGGTTTGCGGCAATATCGCGCAAAGGCTTTCAGGAACCACTGGCACGTATGCTCGCACGCCATTTCAGCCGTTTTGGGTGCATCGGTGCCAAGCCACCGGCTGCTGGGCGAGGCCAGCGGATTGGTCTGCTTGGAGGCACGTTCAATCCACCGCATGAGGCCCACGTTCTGATCAGCGAAATTGCACTGAGACGGCTGCAACTCGATCAGGTCTGGTGGATTGTGACGCCTGGAAACCCGCTGAAAGCTGGCCGGCCGCTGCCAGGCATTGAAGAGCGCGCTGCGGCATGCCGGGTGCTGGCCCGTGATCCTCGCATCGTGGTTACCACTTTCGAGGCTGGTCTTGCGACCGCCTACACCGCTGCTACCCTGGAATTCCTCACGTGGCGGGCACCCGAGGCGGCGTTCGTCTGGGTGATGGGCGCTGATGGTCTGGCTCACTTTCACCGCTGGCACGCGTGGCGCCGCATCTTTGCAACCGTTCCCATTGCGGTCATTGACCGGCCGGGCTGGCATCTGAAGGCCGCCGCGTCACAGGCTGCTCTTACTTTTGCCGGGGCACGGCGGCCAGAATTCAGCGCTGCTGCCTTGCCCGGCAGCCGGACCCCGGCGTGGGCGCTGATCACGGGGCCGTTGTCGCCGCTTTCGTCGACGGAACTCCGCTGCAAGGTTGCCGCAGATGGCCGGGCCGCTCGGGACACGCTTCTCCGGGCAAAAACTTGAATTTGCTACATTCCAAAGCTAAGGTTGCGCAGCCCGCGCCATTCGGGCACCCCTCGTGAGGGAGCGCATTCGCGCCCGCACGTCCAACCCCGAACAATCAGCGAACGAGCCAGGATACCCGCCCAACGATGCCACGCTCAACCGAGGCTGCCCGCAAGGGCCCATCGACCGACACGCCAACGACCAAGACCGACGCGGTAAAATCTGGCCCTCGCAAGGCCGCCGGTGGCAAATCCAGAGCGGGTAAAGCATCGACTGCGGCTGCGCCGGTGGTCGAGACCGCCGGCGGCGAGCTGGCGACGGCTATTCTGGGATGGCTAGACGAAGCCAAGGCCGAGGAAATCCTGGCCATGGATATCCGGGGCAAGACCTCGTTTGCCGATTGCATGATCGTGGCGACGGGCCGTTCCGATCGCCAAGTCGGTGCCATTGCCGATCAGCTGCAGAAGCACTTGCGCGAGTATGGCGTCTCCAATGTGCGCGTTGAGGGCATGGAGACTTGTGACTGGGTGCTGCTCGACGTGGGTGCCATCATCGTCAATCTGTTCCGCCCGGATGTTCGCGAATACTACAATCTCGAAAAGATGTGGATGGGTGAGCGGCCTTCCGATCAGGGCGATGAAAGTGACGCGACGCACTGACCCTGAGACCGTCGATGGCGCGTCATGCGCTTGATGCTCGGCGCCGTCGGTCGCCTGAAAGCTGGGCCTGATCGGGACCTCTTCGACCGCTATTGGGATCGTTTCGAAGCCTCCGGCCGCAAGACTGGCATCAGCGGGGTGCGTGTTGTCGAACTGCCCGAGAGCCGCGCTGCGACGGCGGCGGAGCGCAAGGCAGACGAAGCGCACCGACTGCTGACGGCCGCCCGCGATACGGCTGAAGTCATCGCGTTGGATGAAACCGGCCGCTCCCATACATCAGCGCATTTTGCGGCCCATATCGGCAAACGCCGCGACGATGGCTGTGCGGAACTCGCGTTTCTGATCGGTGGTGCGGATGGTCATGGTGCGGCTGTTCTCGCGCGGGCCGCACTCGTGCTCAATCTCGGCACACTCACGCTGCCACACGGTCTCGCGCGGATCGTGCTGGCCGAACAGCTGTATCGCGCAACCACCATTTTGGCTGGGCACCCGTATCATCGAGTGTGAGTCCTTTATCGACCGTGCTTTGTCGCTTGGCCGGCCGTCTGCTCAGCCATGTGCCGATACCGTTTGAGGCTCTTGGTCAGATGCGATCGCATTGCGATACGCGCTGCTTTTGGGTTTTGGTTTGAGATGGCTTCAAAGATTTGGCGATGTTCCACCTGAATGCCGGCTAGATAGCTGGCGTTTGACGTGCTTGCCGGCAGACTGAGGCGAACGCTCTGGCGCGGGATCACATGGCGGCCGAGGAAGATCAGGAATTCTCGGAAATTACTGTTGCCCGTCGCGTCGGCAATTGCCTGATGAAATGAAAAATCTTCGGCTATAGCGGAGCCGCCAGCCTTGATCGCTCGATCAATCGCCATAACCGCGCGATCAATGGCACGGATGTTGGCACTGGTGCAGCGCTCTGCGGCGAGACCCGCTGCCTCGACTTCGACCGCCAACCGCAACTCCATGAGCCGGACGACATCGCCAACTGAGCCGAGGCCCTCGGGATCAATCCGAAACGGAACGCGCGTGCCGTCGCTGGCGACAAAGGCACCGGCACCTTGGCGGATGACAATCAGCCCGTCTGCCTTGAGCGCGGCCAATGCTTCGCGCACGACGGTGCGGCTGACGCCCATTGCTTCCATGAGCTTTTGCTCGGTTGGCAGCCGATCGCCCGGTGGCATGCGGCCGCTGGCGATCTCCGCCTCAATGCGCTCAATGATATCCGCGGTTCGCGTTCTCGCCGGTCGCAGCGGCGAAAGTAGTGTCATCTTGCTTGCCTCGTTCACAGATGCTAACTGATAGATACATCAGGTCATCGTACAACTTTATACCGCTCGACCTGAAAAGAGACAAGCCATGCCGGACCCTTACGACGGGTCATGGAATTGGTAGCGGACTGGAAACAACAAGGAACAGGTGACCACCATGCAACGTCGCAATTTCCTAAAGTACAGCGCCTCGGCCGCAACCTTGGGGGCAGCAGGCGCGCTCGGTATTCAGCCCACTTTCGCGCAAGCCAAACTGGTTCTCAAGGCCTCCGACGTACATCCAACCGGCTACCCGACTGTCGCTGCTGTCGAAGCCATGGGCAAAAAGCTTGAAGCGGCGACCAATGGCCGTTTATCGGTCCAGATGTTTCCGTCGATGCAGCTCGGCGGCGAAAAGGAGATGATCGAGCAGGCACAGGTCGGCGCGTTGCAGATGGCACGTGTGTCCGTCGGTGCGCTTGGTCCCGTGGTCGATGATCTGAACGTCTTCAATCTGCCGTTTGTGTTCCGCGACGGCGCGCATATGGAAAAAGTTATCGACGGGGAGATTGGTTCGGAATTGCTGGCCAAGATCACTGCTGCTGAAAAGACAGGCTTGATCGGCCTTTGCTGGATGAACGCCGGCACGCGCAACGTCTACAATGGCAAACGCGCTATCAAAAGCCTTGATGACTTGAAGGGCTTGAAAATCCGGATGATGGGGAACCCATTGTTCGTCGACACGATGAACTCGCTGGGCGGCAACGGCATCGCGATGGGGTTCGACCAAGTCTACAACGCCATGCAGACGGGGGTGGTTGACGGGGCTGAAAATAACTTCCCGAGCTACATCGCGCAGAATCACTACCAAGTCGCAAAATTTATCTCTCAGACCGAGCACTTGATCATTCCGGAAATCCTGGTGTTTTCCAAGAAGACCTGGGACACGCTATCGAAAGAAGATCAGGCATTGGTCACGAAAGCCGGACGTGAAGCTCAGCTTGAGCAGCGCGCGCTTTGGTATAAAGCCGAAGAAGAGTCGCTCGCTAAGATGAAAGCGGCCGGTATTGAGATCATCAAATTTGCCGACAAGAAGGCCTTCCAAGATGCTGTGAAGCCGGTGTGGGACAAGTACGGCGCGAAGTATGCAGCGCTCGTCAAGCGCATCCAGGACGTCAAGTAACGACACAAATGGCTTGCAGCGGGCACGTCTGGCTATCTCGCCGTGACGTGTCCGCTGTGGCGTATCACGCTCGTTGCCAGCAGAATCTCTCCAGGTGCACCCCGCTATGCAGACCAGCTACCGCAAAGCGATGGATGTCATTTACATCGTTTGCATCGTGATTTCGGCGATCTCTATGATCGTTATGACGCTCGTCATTCCATACGGGGTCTTCACACGTTACGTTCTCAACTCCGCCGCAGCGTGGCCTGAGCCGCTGTCCGTCTTGTTGATGGTGCTGTTTTCATTCCTTGGCGGGGCGGCGTGTTATCGCGCTAATAGCCATATCTCGGTTCGCTTTCTGGCTGATGCCGTCCCGGCCAGCATGGGGCGTGCGTTGCTCTGGCTGGTTGACGCCTGCATGATCGGCATCTGCCTTTTCATGATGATCTACGGTGCCGGGCTCGCTCAAAAAGTCTGGTATCAGGTTGTCGGCGAGTTTCCGTTTTTGTCGGTTGGCATTACCTACTTGCCGATTCCTCTCAGCGGTTTGATCACGTTGCTCTTCATCATCGAGAAGCTGTGGATCGGTCCACCGCCGCCGGACAGCATCGTCTATCGTGAACCTGTCAGCGCTGAATAATCTGCGCTTAATACGGCATCCCCTCCGATTTTCTGATTTTATGAGCGCGACATGGATGCCCTGGTTCTGATCCTTGCATTTTTTGCTTTCGTGCTGATTGGGGCACCCATTGCTTACGCGATGGGCATGGCCGCGCTGTTCGGCGCGTTCTGGATCGGCATTCCCTATGAAGCCGTGATGATCAAAGTCTCCGACGGCATCGCGTAGTTCTCGCTCCTCGCGATTCCCTTCTTCGTGCTCGCCGGTGCCATCATGGCGGAAGGTGGCATGGCGCGGCGGCTCGTGGCGTTCGCCAACGTCCTGGTTGGTTTTGTCCGCGGCGGGCTAGCGCTCGTCAATATTGTTGCGTCGACTTTCTTCGCGGGTATCTCGGGATCGTCGGTCGCTGATACGTCATCGATTGGGTCCGTGCTGATCCCGCAGATGGTCAAGGAGGGTTACCCTCGGCTGTTC
>JANNEU010000269.1:0-1679 GCA_031379035.1 Hyphomicrobiaceae bacterium
AGCAGCAATTTCGCCGCACAGCGATAGAAAAATGATTCCTCACATCAGAGTGTTAGCGCTTGTCGCCCGACAGCATCGTATTCGCGAGATAGGCGACTTCCGTCCGATTGCGGGCCTTTAGTTTTTTCATGATATTGCGCACGTGAACTTTCACAGTGCTCTCGCGCATGTTCAATTCGTACGCGATAATTTTGTTGGCTTTTCCTTTGCGCAGTGCAGCGATAACGGCCAGCTGTCGCGTGGTAAACAGCGACGACGACTTCGGGTTTTCGTCTCCTGCGTCCACTTGCGATTTTTGTGACGCGATCAGGCTGCTGGCTGGCACATAAACGCCACCGGCGCGGACCAGCCGTAGGGCTTCAACGGCCACATGCAGGGGCAGGCTCGTCGGAATGTAACCGCGTACGTGTCGCTCAAGCGCGCCAACAATGTGGGACGGATCTTCCGAGTCGGCCATCAGCGCAACCGGCGCAAGCGCCGCTATTTCGGCAAGCCGCACAATGTCGGTATTCTCGTCGGTCGCCGCTCCGGGCTGACCCAGGCACAGAACGACCAAAGACACCGGCACTTTGTCAGATACGGCGAGCCAAGCGGCTGCCGTTTCGTAGGCAACCACGTTCCAACCCGTTGCTGCAGCCAGCGATCGGATCAAACATTCCCGCATCAGTGACCGCCGCTCGATGACGGCCACACGGGAGAGGGAAACGGAGACAGTTTCGTCGCCGCCCAGGATCCGCCGGTGCGCTTCGTTTACGATGATGGGGCTGAGCTCGCCGCCATCCGAAAAAGTCCCCGTGAGGAGATCAGATTGACTTACCATGACGCCCACTCTTCTGACCAAATTGTTTCAAACATTGCCCATTCGACGGCTTGCATCCCCTCAAGCAACAGCCTGTTAGCCATGCCAGCTTGCATCAATATGATGACGCAACGTCCTTTGTCGTAGGACTTATAGTTAAAGATGCCTTAAGAACTGTGTCCTGGCAATACGAGATCGCACCTAAGGCTCAAAACGGAGATAATGAAATTGTGATGCGACAGCGTGTGGCCGTTAAGTGCCAGTTTATCACCGCTCGCGCACGACAAAGCGTCTCAAAAACTTGGATTGCGCACGCGACGGACAGCTCTGATGCAGCCCTGAGATGCAACACCAACCGATCAAGAAATATTTCATCGCTTGTCTCTTGCGCATGCAGTGCAGCCTGCGCAAGATTTGCATTCTCAATGAACCTATCTTGCACGTCCCACCTCCGGTGACGTGCCGCTTCGAAGGAACCGCTCATGGATTTTTCAATGTCCGATCGCCAGGTCCACTGGCGTGATCGCGTGCGGGCTTTCATGGTCAAGCATGTGTATCCAAACGAAGCCACCTACGACAAACAGATGGAGGCCTTCGGTGCCAACCGGTGGCAGGTCGTGCCCATCCTCGAAGACTTGAAGAAGATCGCCCACAAGGAAGGCCTATGGAACCTGTTCATGCCCCCCAACAAGGAGCATGACACTGCCGAGTATAAGGGTGCCGGCCTCACCAACCTTGAGTACGCCATGTGCTCGGAAGAAATGGGTCGTATCTTCTGGGCCTCCGAGGTCTTCAATTGCTCGGCACCCGATACCGGCAATATGGAAGTCTTCCACCGCTATGGGACCAATAAACAGAAAGAACAATGGCTTAAACCGCT
>JANNEU010000448.1:0-15281 GCA_031379035.1 Hyphomicrobiaceae bacterium
CGCCGTGGGTCTGAGTGCTTCCGAAAGCCGGTCGATGGGCTTCAACGACAGGCCTGACTTGCCGGAGCCGAGGATCACGGGCGCCACCAGCACATGCAGGCGGTCGACCGCGCCAGCATTGATAAACTCAGAGACAGTCCAAGCACCGCCTTCGATCAGCATTGTTTTGATGCCGCGCGCGAACAGCGCCGCCACTGTTGCTCGGGGATCGAGCTTGCCGCTGGCATCCGTCGGCAGGGTTATGATTTCCACGCCGGCGGGCAATGCTGGCGCGACGATACCCGCCGCCCGAATAACGAGGCGGCGGCAGCCGTCCGTGCCATCGAGGCAGCGCGCGGTGATCGGCATGCGGCCCTTGGGATCGATCACGACGCGCGCAGGGTTGCGCCCTGGGACGCGACGCACATTGAGGATTGGATCGTCAGCTACCACCGTGCCAACACCCACGAGTACGGCGTCCACGTTGGCGCGGATGCGATGCACATGATCAAGGGCTGCGTCTTTGTTGATCCAGCGGCTCTCGCCTGTCGGCGTCGCAATGCGGCCGTCGAGCGACTGGCCAAGCTGGGCGACGACAAACGGGCGCGATGGGTCGGCGTCAAGGAGGGGCGCGAGCATTGCCGAGGATTGATCACGTGCGGCTGCGAAACCATCAGATGACAACGGCATGGTGGCTCGCTCTTGGGGCGGGGAATGCGCCGCTCAGGTCTTCGCAGGAGGCGCAGATTCGGACCTGCGTTCGAGATACTTCACGACCCAGATCGAGGCTTCGTACAGCCCGATGGTCGGGGCCATCATGGCGAGCATGGAGAAGGGGTCGGGCGGCGATAGAACCGCAGAGACGGCGGCGATGGCGACGATGGCGTAGCGGCGGAATTGGATGAGCATGTCGCCGGTCACCACGCCGGCGCGTGCCAGCAAGGTCAAGACGACGGGCAACTGGAAACAGATGCCGAAACCGAAGATCAAGGTCATGATCAAGGTCAAGTATTCAGAGACTTTGGGCAGTAGCTCGATGGCGGCTTTGCCATCGCCAGCCGCCTGTGGCGTGATATCGACGGAGAACTGGATCAGCAGCGGCATGACGACGAAGTAGACCACCAGCGCGCCAAGCATGAACAGCACGAACGTGGCGAACAGATAGGGTCGAAACGCATCGCGCTCATTCTTGTAGAGGCCCGGGGCGACGAACTTGTAGATCTGGTAGGCAACGTACGGAAACGACAGAAATGCCGCGCCGAACATTGCAAGCCGGATGTTGGTGTAGAGCTGTTCGAGGAAGTGCGTGGCGATCAGCTTGGCTTTGTCTGGGCCAACAACGCGGACGAACGGCCAGACGAGAATGTTATAAATCGGCCGCGCAATCGCGTAGCAGCCGATGAACATGATCACGAACGCGATCAGCGAGTAGATCAGCCGTTGGCGCAGCTCGATCAGGTGCTCCATCAGCGGCGCCTTCGACGCCTCGATGTCATCGTGGCCGGGGCGTTCGGGTGCTGGAGGCGCTGAGGTTGGCGTGGTGGCAAGGTCCTGCATCGCTCAGGTCCCCGTTTTGGCAAGTGCTGGCGCAGGTTCAAAAGGCGCGGCAATCGGAATTGTGATGGGGGCGTTCGCCGCAGCGGCTGGTTCAACATGCGGCGTGGCCGCATGAGTGGCCTCTGTGCCGGTGTCCAACCCATTGAGCGCATCGAACGTATGCATCGGCTCCGCGGCCTTGGCGACCTCAGGAAGCGCCGGTTCGGACTTCATGCTCTCATCGACGGCTTGCTGGCTGGCGTGGATCTCGCGATCAACACTCGAGCCGGCATCCCGCAACGACACCTCAGCGTCGCGCGCAACTTTCTCGACGTCCTTGCGGATATCGTCGAGCTCCGCTTCGCGCATGGCTTCGTCAAACTGGGAGCGAAACTCGTTGGCCTGGCGGCGCATCATGGCAACATACTTACCGATGGTGCGCAGTAGAAACGGCAATTCCTTCGGGCCCACGACGATGAGGGCCACGACACCGAGAATGAGCAGCTTACTGGACGTCAAATCGAACATAATGGATTTTGCTTCCGGCCTTGTTGAGCGCCGTCAGACCTTAGTGCCGGTGCTGCTGGACGTTGGCTGGCCAGCCTTCTGGGCTTCGAGGGCTTTTTGCTCCTCGGCCTTCTTGGCCTCGACGGTGTCGTCAGACATGCCTTTTTTGAAGCTTTTGATGCCATCGGCCACGTCGCCCATGATGGACGAAATCTTGCCTTTGCCGCCGAAGGCCACCATGCCGACCACAATCAGGATCAGCCAGTGCCAGACGCTCATGGTACCCATTTGATTTCACTCCGATTTACGGCGCTGCCAGCCGCTTGTGTTCGAGGCACTATTGCAGAAAGAGTGGCCCCCATCAAGCAAAGGCCGTCGGTTCCATCCTCACACACATGGGCGGAGTGCTGTGGCGGCTCAAGGGCCTGTTTTGCAACATCTTCTGCAATATCTCGTGAACAGTTTCCTTGGCTATCGCCATTGACGTCTGACCTGTGTTCAGTGAAATAGAGAATCAAGGCCATGCTTCCACTTGGAAGGTCTATCGATCATGCGCATTCTGACCATCGCGGCTTCTGGGCTCGTGCTTGCAACAGGTTTGCTGGCCGGGTGTAGTGGCGGAAACTCGGCGTCGGGCATCTCTACAGCCAGTATTCTGGACGGCAAGGCGGGGGCCGGGTCGGGCGATCTGGCAAATATCAAGCCGGATGACCCCGCAGCGAAATCGGTGCAGGTGGCTTGGACGGCGGCTCGCGCGCAAAGGTGCGGTTACAATTTCGATGCCGTCCGGCTGAAAGCCAATTATCTGGCAGCGGAGGCCCGGGAGGGCGCGCAACAAGCCCAGTTGGCGGTCTTCGAGAAGACCTACGACAGTACATATGTCAATGTTGTCAACAATTTAAAGGGCGACGAGGGATACTGCTCAGAGCGGCGGACAGCGTCCATTAAGTCGGATCTGCAACGGCATCTGGCTGGCAACTATCAACCGAATATCACTCAAGAGAAGAAAGTGGCGGCGGCTGGTGCCTTCGATTTCCTGAAGAGCGACCAAGCACCGGAGCAGTTTGACCAGAAGAACTTCTGGGGCGATATGGAGGCGCGCCGCCAGGGTGCCAAAGGCGCGCAGCGCGCCGGCGAGTGATCGCCCGATTTTAACCTCGTTTGAGAGCCTTTCGCCCGCGCATCGCGGGCGTTTGCTTTATGATGCCACAGCCCTGATTGAGGCCGACGCGGCAATGTGCCGTCCCGGTGTGCCCGTAACGTGCGGATTTTCAAACGTGACCCAAGCCAAGTTATTGACTCTTGAAGTGCTGATCTCTGGCAGCTTCGCTCTCATGCTGCTCGCCTTTCCGGGCATCTCCATCCGCTTGCTGGGCTGGCCGCAAGCGGGCTCGTCGTTTTGGCCCCGCATGCTTGGTGGTGCCTTGGCGGGCGTGACGCTTGCGACAATCGCGACACTGGCCGATTGGACCCGCGATGGGCTGGGTGCGGGCTTCGGGCTCGCAGGTCACATCACTGTCAATCTGACGATGGCGTTCGTGTTGATTTCAATGCTTGTTCTCGGTCCCGATCATCCGACGCACCGCGGTGCTATGTTCACGTGGGTGCTGTCGATTGGCTTGGTTCTGCTGGCTTTGGTGGAAGTTGCCTATTTGTGATGGGGCATGTCGGGCGGTGCCACAGTTTTGCCACCAGTAAGGCAGAGATTTTATCATCCGGGGCAAGGCCCGATGGATCATGTGCGCGATCTCGTGATTGCTGCACCCGCTTCCGTCAGAGCTTTGTCTCCACCTCCAGACGTAAGCTCCCCTGCGGAGCGGCGGACTTGACCGGAGGGTCTTGCCTCGGTGTTCTTGACCAAGTGACAGTCCGTGATCGCTGTGGACCGCAATCGCCGCGACGCCGTGTCGGTGGCGTGCACCGCTGTGCCGATGCTACGACTTGAGCGACTCAAATCCCTGCGGGCGCGATATTTGCTCCAGCGGCCCTTCGCTCAACGAGGACGATCTCCATGCCCAGCTCTAAAGACGCGATCGTCGCCACGCTGACGCAGAGCTTCGCTTCGGCCAAGAAAAGCGAGCAACCCTACCCGCATTGGATTTTGAACAACTGCCTGCCTGCTGAGGTGGTGGCCGACGTGTTGGCGCTGCCGTTTCCAGCGCCGGCGCTGGGCGGCGTGTCAGGTAAGCGCGAAGTTCACAATGCGACACGCAAATACTTCGATGCTGAGAACATGGCGCAGCATCCGGTCTGCAATGCCGTCAACGCCGCGCTCCAAGATAAGCTTGTCACCGATGCTATCGAGAAGACGTTTTCGACCAAGCTGGGCGGCACGTATCTGCGTGTGGAGTTCGCCCAAGATACAAACGGCTTCTGGCTCGAACCGCACACCGATCTCGGTGTGAAGTCGTTCACGTTTCTGCTTTATCTCTCGACTGAGGCGCAACACACTGATCTCGGCACCGACATCTACGATAACGACAAAAAGCATGTTGGCCGCTCTCCGTTCAAATCCAATGCTGCCATGATCTTTGTGCCCAGCGGCACGACGTATCACGGCTTCGAAGCGCGACAGATTGATGGCGTCCGCAAGTCGCTGGTTATCAATTTCGTCACCAACGACTGGCGCGCGCGCGAACAGTTGGCGTACCCATCGACACCGGTTGTCTGATTGAGGAGGTGCTCGCGTGGTCGCGTCCGACAGCAGCCGTAGTGATGGCACGCTGGTGCGGACCACCGAAGCGCTGCGCGCCGCTCTCGCAAAGCCGGTCGCGCCGGGGCTTCACCTTGTCGCGACACCGATTGGCAATCTCGGAGACATCACGCTCAGGGCCATCGCGACGCTGGCGGGTGCCGATGTCATCTACTGCGAAGATACGCGTCATAGCCGCACGTTGGCCACGTACTTCGGTTTGTCTGCGCCGCTCAAACCTTATCACGAGCACAACGGCGATGTGGCCCGGCCGCAGATCCTTGCTGCGCTCGCGCGTGGTCAGCGGGTTGCGTTGATTTCGGATGCCGGCACGCCGCTGATATCTGATCCCGGCTACAAGCTTGTGCGTGCGGCCATAGACGCTGGTCACTTCGTGACGGCCTTACCAGGTGCGTCGGCGGTCTTGACCGCGTTGACCATGAGCGGCTTGCCGACGGATTGCTTCTTGTTTGCAGGTTTTCTGCCACCAAAGTCGGCGGCGCGCATTGCGCGCCTCAGAGAGCTTGCGCAGGTGCCCGCCACGCTGGTGTTTTACGAGGCACCATCGCGGGTGGCGGACTGTGTCGCCGACATCGTGGTCGCTTTGGGTAACCGTGAAGTGGCGGTGGCACGTGAGCTGACGAAATTGCATGAAGCGGTCGTGCTCGGCCCAGCGAGTGGCGTTGCTATCCAGCTTGCGGAAGATGCGCCCCGCGGCGAGTTTGTGGTGCTGGTAGCACCGCCGAAGGCTGGCGTGGTGACAGACGCGATGATTGAAGCGCACCTCGAAACGGCCATGGCGGAAACCAGCACGCGTGATGCGGCGCAGGCTGTCGCAGAAGCTCTGGGGGTGGCGCGCGGACGCGTTTACGATCTGGCCCTAGCGCTCAAGCGTAAACGAGGCGCGCGGTGATCCAACGTGCGCCCGATCCTCGGCGCGTTGCCAGTGAACGGGGCGGCCGCTGGGCTGAGCATGTGGCTGCTGCCAGTTTGATGCTGCGCGGCTATCGTATTCTGGCGCGGCGGCACCGGACACCCTACGGCGAGCTTGATCTGATTGCGCGGCGCGGCAAGCGATTGGCGTTCGTCGAAGTGAAGTACCGGCGCACGCAGGAGGAAGGCGAAGACGCCCTCACACCGCAACAGATGCGGCGCATGCACAACGCCGCCGAGCACTGGCTCAACCGGTATCCAGCGCTTGCTGACTTTGAGCAGGGTTTTGATGCGATTATCGTGCTGCCGTGGGCCTGGCCGATCCTGCTGCACGATGCCTGTCAGCCGGTCGGGTATGAGCGGGAGTGACTTGAGGGTAGCGCTACGCGGAATGGACTAACCTCAGTCACTTGACCCGCTCTGACTGTGTACAAAGCGCCGTTTGGCATCGAGCGCGAGGCCGAAGCCGACGCTGTTGAAAAGATCACCTTCGATGGCGCGGGCACCAGGCAGCACGGCAAGCATCAGTGCTTTCACGGCTGGCACAGCTGAGGAGCCGCCAGTGAGGAACACGGTGGTGATTGCGGACGCCGGCCTGCCTGATGCTTTGATTGTGTCGCTGACGGTGCCTGCGAGGCGCTCCAGTTCATAGGCAATGGCTCGGTCGAACTGCGGCCGCTCAGCATGTACGATTAGACCGGGCACCGCTTCCGCCAGTTCGATGGCAACCCGATCAACGCTCGACAACGCGATTTTGGCCTGTTCAACGGCGGCGGCCACCAGATGTCCGCTCTGCTGACGGATGACTGCCAGGTATCGGGCGAACAATTCGGGTTCCGCGCAGTCCGATAGGATGTCGCGCAGAATAGGCAGGTTCTTGTCTGTGGCGATGGTATGGATGCGATGCCACGTCGCGAGATCGACAAAGGGCCATCGTGGCAGGTCGCGGCCTTTGACTGTTGTGGCCTCCGAACCGAGGTGCGGCATGACGGCTGCGAGGCTCAACCGCATGTCCAGATTGGTGCCACCGACACGAATGCCGTCGTTGGCCAGAATGTCGCTAGCCCGATCCGACTTCGATCGCCGGGCCGGCCCAACCTCGACAATCGAAAAGTCCGCGGTGCCGCCGCCGATATCGGCGATGAACACAAGTTCGTCGGATGCGCAGGAGTGTTCAAATGAGAGGGCTGCTGCGATGGGCTCGTACTGAAAGGCCACGGACTTGAAGCCCGCCTGCCGCGCAATGTCGCCGAGTTTTGCTTCGGCGCGTGCGTCCGCCGGTGCGTTGCCATCTACAAAATGGACAGGGCGCCCCATGACGACGGCATGAATGGGCATCCCAGCAAAGGTCTCAGCCTTCGTTTTCAGATGCTTCACAAAGCCGACCAGAATGTTTTCGAAACTGACATAGCGGCCGCCCACGGCCGTTTTTTCCTCAATCAGTTCTGACCCAAGGATGGACTTCAGGGATCGCAGCAGCCGACCCTGCTCCTGCAGCGTGTATGCGCTGATGGCAGCGCGTCCATAGAGAGGCGGCGCGCCCTTGGCCGGAAAAAACATGGCGCTCGGTATGGTCGTATGGTCGCCCTCCACCGGCACCAACACGGTCTCACCGGCGCGCACGATCCCGATAGCGGAATTGGACGTGCCAAAGTCTATCCCGCAGACAATAGCTGCCGTCTTTAATGGCCGAGCAGGACGCATTTTTGGTGGTGCACTCATGAGGCGCGGCGTAGCGGACTGCCTCGCGTCCCGCAACTTGGAAACGTACCGACCATGGGGACAGCCACACTTTTGGTGCTTACTCGGCCGCGCTGCAGGCGGTTGTATTCATCGTGTGCCAGGTCCAGGTCAGGTACAGGATTGCCCGGTCGTGCGTCCTGGCGTAATCCTGGAGCATGACCAAAAAGACAGCCGTGCCGGCCCCGGCATCAAAGCCCACTCAAAAGTCTGCGAGCCCGTTGCCGGACACGGTGCTGATCATCGACTTTGGCAGTCAGGTGACGCAGCTGATCGCGCGGCGCGTGCGTGAACACGGGGTGCACTCCGAGATCGTGCCGTTCAACAAGGCCGCGGACGCGTACGAACGGCTGAAACCCAAGGCGCTGATCCTGTCCGGTGGTCCGGCCAGCGTGACAACAGCCGGTAGCCCGCGGGCACCGGAGTGGGTGTTCACGTCCGGTCTGCCGATCCTGTCGATCTGCTATGGTCAGCAGACCACGGCGGTGCAGCTCGGTGGCAAAGTTGAAGGCGGGCATGCGGCAGAGTTTGGCCGTGCCGATATCGAGATCCGCGAAAAGAGCGCGCTGTTTGACGGCATCTGGAAAGTTGGCAAGCGCTATCCTGTTTGGATGAGCCATGGTGATCGCGTCACCAAGTTGCCCGAGGGTTTCACGGTCAAGGCAACGAGCGAGAACGCGCCGTTTGCCATTGCCTCTGACGAGAAGCGCCGCATCTACACGACGATGTTCCACCCGGAAGTGGTGCACACGCCCGATGGTGCCAAACTGCTTGGCAACTTCGTGCGCAAAATTGCGGGGCTGCCGGGCGACTGGACGATGCAGCATTTCCGCTCCGCTGAGATCGCACGCATCCGAGCGCAAGTGGGCAAGGGCAAGGTGATCTGCGGGCTGTCGGGCGGCGTTGATTCAACCGTCGCGGCCGTGCTCATCCACGAAGCGATTGGCGAGCAGTTGACCTGCATCTATGTCGATCATGGCCTGATGCGGGCGAATGAAAGCGAGCAGGTCGTCAACCTGTTTCGAGGCCACTATAACATCCCGCTGGTGCATGTGGACGCGCGCAAGAAATTTGTCGGCGCGCTGGCGGGCGTTTCCGACCCGGAAACCAAACGCAAAATCATCGGCGGCCTCTTCATCGAGGTATTCGAGGCGGAAGCCAAGAAGGTCGGCGGTGCGGAGTTTTTGGCACAAGGCACACTCTATCCGGATGTGATCGAAAGCGTGTCGTTCTCGGGTGGGCCGTCGGTCACTATCAAGTCGCACCACAATGTCGGCGGTTTGCCGGAGCGGATGAAGCTCAAACTTGTGGAACCGCTGCGGGAGCTGTTCAAAGATGAAGTCCGTGCACTAGGGCGCGAGCTCGGGTTGCCACAGGCCTTCGTGGGGCGCCATCCATTCCCGGGGCCAGGCCTCGCCATTCGTATCCCTGGTGAGATCACGGAGGAAAAGCTTGAGATCTTGCGCAAGGCTGATGCGGTGTATCTCGATGAGATCCGCAAGGCGGGGCTGTACGATACAATCTGGCAGGCGTTCGCGGTGCTGCTGCCCGTCAAGACCGTCGGCGTGATGGGCGATGGCCGGACGTATGACCACGTCTGCGCGCTGCGTGCGGTCACCTCGACCGATGGCATGACAGCGGATTATTTCCAGTTCCCCCATGACGTGCTCGGCCGCATGGCGACGCGCATCATCAACGAGGTCCCCGGCATCAACCGCGTCGTCTACGACATCACGTCCAAGCCACCGGGAACAATCGAGTGGGAATGACGGTTTCGCTCACAGTGCGAGCGCACGCGTGAGATCGTCGTGTTCGAATGCACTGGCCATGCGCGTGATCTCGGCCGAGCGTGCGCCGACCGCCTTGGCGACTTTGCGCCACGTCGCCGTCACCGTCGCGACCTCTTTGATGATGGCGCGTGCCTGTGGCAGCGTCAGGCCGAAAAACTCCGATGCTACCTCCAATAGGTCGAGCGAACAGGTGCCTTCATCGAGATCTATGTTCGTCGTCAGCACACGCGCTTTGATATCGGTCGGCACGGGATTGAGGTCGTAAGCGGGCGAGAGCGACCAACCTGCTTTGCCCAGCCAAAGGAAGCCGTGGTTGCGCAGGTGATCGTCGACGTTTGAGATCAGGACGTTGAATGCGACACGCCGATAGAGAGCATGGGCGTCGGTCTTGCCGTGCGCGCCATACTGCGCAAGGGCGTCAACGATCTCGGGGTAGCTGCCACGCTCTCCGTCTTTGGCCCCCATCATCGCCATGGCCGAGAGAAAGGGAATGCGGCCGCCACCAGCGCGATCGAAACGCCGCGATAGCAAGACCGGCTTTCCGGCAACGTCGATCAACGCATGCTGCGGCGTCGCGATGCCGGCGTGACCGGCCAATCGCAGTGCGACTTCTTCCCAGGTCTCCATGCTGTAGTCGTCTGTCTCCTTCGGGAATTTTGCGATTGAGAGTTGGCCGTGCTGGTCGACGACCGACGCTTTGGGACGTGCACCGCCAAGCGAGGAACCAGGCGCAAAGATGAGCTGGAGATCCTCGTCCGTTTCCTCGTCTCGGAAAATTCGCTCGGTAATCTGCAGTAGCCGGCCGAGTGCGATGAGTGCGGGCACGCCGGCGCGGATCGGCGCCTGGAAAGCCTCGTCACCCACCCAGCGGAATCGGAGCGCACCAAGGCGAGTCTCGTCTGCGACGCCGAGCAGGTAATCGCTCTCCGCCAGGGTGCGAACAGCACGGCTTTCGCGTTCGGCGAGACGGCGTTCGGCGCGTTGCATCAGGCGGCGGCCCCAGGTGTCAGGCGCGCTATCGCCGATGGAGCCGAACGTCGTCCGTCCGGCAGGCGGCGCGAATGCGCCCCGGGTCAGGGTGAGTGCAGGCTCCAGCGAGAAGCGCTCGGGGTCTTTGAGCCACGCGCCATCGTATTCGAAGAGGATGGTCTCCGTACCCCGAACGCGATTGCATCTCGCCAAGCCGACAGGCCGTACGCGGCCTTCCAGATCGATGTGCACCTCGAAGTCAGCCATCGTGAGACGATCCGGTCGTTCGTCTGAGGTGGACGTGCTTAGGTAGTCCGGCACTGGCCAGCGCCTGACCGACGTGATCGTTACTGATGTCCGCAATCTGGCTCAATCCGTCGAGAAGTCCGAGCGCCAGTAGGACACCGGCATAGATGCCGACACTGACATTGGTGTCGCCGGCTTCGACCTTCTGCAGGGTCGAGCGGGACGTGAAGGCGCGTTCGGCCACAACAGCCATCGGCAGCCGTCGGCGCCGTCGGGCATCATGAATGTCCGCTCCGAGTTTGCGTAGGGCGCGCCGCACAGCGGCGGGAGGGTTATGGGGGGTAGGCATTTGTCACCTTCACGCTACGTATTAGCTATTTATGTAGCACGAAGATTACAAAAATTCAAGCCGATATCGCGCCAGGCTGCATGGGCGACCAGGTGGTTAGGAGATGGCTTGCAGGCGGTTGTATCCATAAAGTTTTAGGTGGCTTGAAACGCCGCGCCACCGAGGTGCGTCGCCGTGTTGACGAGCGGCCGATCCATCGGCGCACGGCTACCACGACGCCTCCCTCGACAAGTGCGCCGAACATGGATTTCATCGGCATTGCCTCGCGGCGATCGTTTCGATTGTGGAATAAATGGGTGGCGCCAAATGAAGTCGCCAGACGCCTCGATGTCGCGCACGAGCCATCAGACCAACGGAAAGTCCTTTGATGAAACTCAAGCACCGAAATCCAAACTCCGCAACGAAGCCGGGCAAGGAACCCAAGCTCTCGCGCAGTCACGCGCCCGACGGACTTTCGCCATTGGACTGGCAGCGCGGTTTGCGCCGGCAATTCGGCCGGGAGCAGATCTTCAAGCTCGAGAACATCGGCGATGAACCCATTTTCTCCGAGTTTCGCGTCTCCAACCCTGTTTCGAAGACCAGTTACAGTGTGTCCATTCGAGGTCCGCACTTGGGTGACAATTCATGCACTTGCCCCGACTATGCCACCAACGAGCTGGGCACTTGCAAGCATATCGAATTCACACTCGGAAAATTGGAAAAGAAGCGTGGCGCCAAAACGGTACTTGCGCGTGGCTACCAGCCAGCATTTTCGGAGCTCTATCTGCGCAATGATGGCCGGCGGAGCGTGCATTTTCGCGCCGGTTCAGAGTGCCCGCAAGCCGTGATCAAGGCCGCCGAGCGGCTGTTCGACACCAAGTGCAACGGCATGCTCCCGGACGAACGATTTGACGACCTCGGGCATTTTATCGCTCTAGTATCCAAGAGGGGGCATGAACTGCGCGCTCAGGATGATGCGCTCGACTTTGTCGCCGGTCGCATCGATGCGGACCGGCGGGCGCGCATGCTCGACACGATCTTCCCGCGCGGCGCGGCCGACCCGAAGCTGACGAAACTGCTCAAGGTCCCACTCTATCCCTATCAGGCCGAGGGCACACTGTTCGCGCTGCGGGCCGGGCGTGCGCTGATCGGTGATGACATGGGATTGGGTAAAACGATCCAGGCGATTGCCGCAACCGAGGTCTTTGCACGTCATTTCGGTGTTACGAAAGTTCTGGTGATCTGTCCGACCTCGCTCAAGTACCAGTGGCGAAGCGAGATCACGCGGTTCTCCGGCAGGAAAGTCGCCGACGCCGCGAGCGTCATCAATGGCGGCCGGGCGCAGCGTGAGCGCGATTATGCCGTCGACGAATTCTGCAAGATCACCAACTACGAAAAACTCAAGCCTGATCTCGATTTGATCGCGGCGTGGGGGCCCGAACTGGTGATCGTCGATGAAGCGCAGCGGGTGAAGAATTGGAACACCATTGCGGCCCGCGCCTTGAAGCGGATCGATAGTCCATACGCATTGGTGCTCACGGGCACGCCGCTGGAAAACAAGCTGGAGGAGCTGATTTCCATCGTCCAGTTCGTCGATCAGCACCGACTAGGACCGACCTGGAAGTTGCTGCACGAGCACCAGGTCAGGGACGAGGCGGGACGCGTCACCGGTTACACCGGCTTGGAGAAGATCGGCCAGACACTGGCGCCGGTCATGATCCGCCGACGCAAATCAGATGTGCTGCGGCAGTTGCCACCCCGAACCGACAAGAACCTGCTGGTGCCGATGACTGAGATGCAGATGCTGCATCACGACGAGAACCGCGACATTGTCGCCAAGATTGTCCAGCGCTGGCGCAAGATGCGGTTCATTTCCGACAAGGATCAGCGGCGGCTGACATGCGCATTGCAAAACATGCGCATGGCCTGCGATAGCACCTATCTGCTTGATCAGAAAACAGATCATGGCGTCAAGGCCGATGAACTGGCAGCTATTTTCGATAATCTATTCACCGCACCCGAGACGAAGGCAGTGGTGTTTTCGCAATGGACGCGGACCCAAGACATCGTCATCCGTCGCCTTGAGGCGCGTGGGCTTGGCTACGTGAGCTTCCATGGTGGTGTGCCGGCAGAAAAGCGGCTGGCATTGGTCGAGCGCTTTCGTGACGAGCCCGCCTGTCGGGTGTTTCTATCTACCGATGCCGGCAGTACGGGCCTCAATCTGCAGCACGCTTCGACCTTGGTGAACATGGATCTCCCGTGGAACCCGGCGATCCTTGAACAACGCATCGCGCGCATTCACCGCTTGGGGCAGACACGGCCGGTACAGGTCATCAACTTTGTCGCGAAGGGACCGATCGAGGAGGGCATGCTGTCGGTACTCGCATTCAAGCGTTCCCTGTCGGCGGGAATCCTCGACGGCGGCATCGGCGAGATTGCACTCGGCGGTTCGCGCCTCAATCGCTTCATGAAGGACGTGGAAAGTGTCACGGGGAAAATGGGTGACGGCGAGGCCGTGACACCGACCGAGGAAGTGAACAATATTGCCGCCACCGATGAAGGCGCCCATTTGGACGAAACACAAATGGATGCAAACAACGGAGCCAGCGAGATGGTTGCGGTGGGCGCAAATGGGTCCAGCTCAGCTGAACACGACAACGGCATCGACCCATGGCAGGCACTGGCGCAGGTTGGCTCTCAGCTCGTTGCCGCACTGACCTCTGGGAAGGATTCTGATACTCCGACGCATCCCTGGATCGAGCACGATCCGGCCACCGGTGCCCAAAGCCTGAAGGTGCCGCTTCCGCCGCCCGAAACGATGCGACGTCTTGCCGATCTGTTTTCGAACTTGGCGGACAGGTTGCAGGGTCGGCCACTCTGATGGCACGGTCTGCACCGCACTCGCAGGCTGTTAGGTACGATCTCGCTTGGAAAATTCTGGCGAGAGTAGAAGCATGGAGATGCTTTTGTCGCCTTGGAGATTCCCTTCAATATCTATCGCGATCTATCGGCGGCAAGCGAGACCGATCGACGGTGTTTCTGACGGTACGGCCATCGCCCCGCGAGAATTTATGTCGTCAAATCATAGCTCTGCGGTGCCACGAAACAATCGAGTGGGAATGATTCCTGGGCATTCGCGAGTGACAGGGGTCACACTTTAAGCCATCGAATGCGGCAACACCTGCTTGTGGCGGATGACGTTGTGCTACTCCGCGACCGTTTCGCTTCATTGGAAGGCGACGACGACTAGGGTCGTTCCGCTCTTGTTGGAATCGTGGAACGATCCTAGCTCATTGTTTGGTCGTGACCTTCCGGGAAAACCGGTCACACCCACGGATCAAGTCCGAGGGCATGCTTTTCCCGGATGCACTCTAGGCTTTCTTATCATCCACGATATTCACGCGGAGGCTGAGTTCGCGCAGTTGCTTGTTGGTGACGTTGCCGGGGGCACCCATAAGGAGGTCCATGTTCTGCTGGTTCATGGGGAACAGGTTCACTTCGCGCAGGTTCTTCGCACCGGTCAGCAGCATGACGATGCGGTCGATGCCGGCGGCCATGCCACCGTGGGGCGGCGCGCCGTACTGGAACGCGCGGTAGAGGCCGCCGAAACGCTCTTCGACGTCGGCGCGGGTGAGGCCGGTGGCTTCGAAGGCGGCGACCATCGTCTCGGGGCGATGGTTGCGGATTGAGCCGGATGTGATTTCGGCACCGTTGCAGACGATGTCGTACTGGTTGGCTTTGAGTGCGAGACGTTGCTCGGTTGTTGTGGCGGCGGCGAGGGCGTCTTGTCCGCCCTTGGGCATCGAGAACGGGTTGTGGGCGAAGTCGAGCTTCTTGTCTTCTTCGCTCCATTCGTAGAACGGGAAGTCGACGATCCAAGCGAGCGCGAACTGGTCCTCTTTGACCAGCTTGAGTTCACGGCCGATCTGGTCGCGGGCCAGGCCGGCGAACTTGTAGAACTTCGCGGGGTCTCCGGCGGTGAAGAACACGGCGTCGCCCGTCTTAAGGCCAAGTTGCTTTTGGATGGCCGCGGCGCGCTCGGGGCCGACGTTTTTCGCGACGGGACCAGCGCCGGCTGCGCCTTCTTCCTCGCGATAGAAAATGTAACCAAGCCCCGGCTGGCCTTCCTTCTGCGCCCAGCCGTTCATGCGGTCGCAGAAGGCGCGGCTGCCGCCGGTGGGGCCAGGGATCGCCCACACGCGGACCTTTGGATCTTTCTCGATCATGCCGGCGAAGACTTTGAAGCCGGAGCCTTTGAAGTGCTCGGTCACGTCCTGGATTTCGATAGGGTTGCGCAGGTCGGGCTTGTCGGAGCCGTACTTGCGGATAGCGTCATCGTAGGGAATGCGCGGCCAGTTCTTGGTAACGGGCTTGCCGTTGGCGAACTCTTCGAAGATGCCGGTGATGACAGGTTCCATGGTCTGGAACACGTCTTCCTGTTCGACAAAGCTCATCTCGACGTCGAGCTGATAGAACTCAGTGGTGCGGTCGGCGCGCGGGTCTTCGTCGCGGAAGCAAGGCGCGATCTGGTAGTAGCGGTCGAAGCCGGAAACCATCAGCA
>JANNEU010000451.1:0-2544 GCA_031379035.1 Hyphomicrobiaceae bacterium
TCGCTGCTGGCGACCAAACTGCTCATGGCTGGCCACAACGCGCACCTGGTGTGCCGGCGCCAAACCGCCGATCTCATCAATACTGCGGGCACCCGCGTCCGCATTCCGGTCAAAGGCCGTGACGGGCTCGTCGAGATCGCCAGTCGCTCGCTCGCAGGAAAGCTCTCCGCGTCGCCGCCTGCCGAGGTTGATGTCACGCGGTTTGATCTCGTCGCGCTCGCGATGCAGGAACCGCAGTACAGTGAGGGTGACGTGCGCGCGTTGCTGCAGCGCATCGGCGTCGCCGGCGTGCCGTGCCTCTCGCTGATGAATATGCCGCCGAAGCCTTATCTTGCGCGGCTGCGGGGGGTGTTCGTGCACGGACTGGCAGACTGCTATGCCGACGCGACGGCCTGGGCACCGTTCAATCCTGAAGTTGTGACCTTGTGCAGCCCCGACCCGCAGGCGTTCCGCCCCGCCGATGAGCCAGCCAACGTGCTGCAAGTTCGTTTGGCGACGAACTTCAAGGCAGCGCGGTTCCATTCCGATGCGCACACGGCGATGCTGCACCGCCTCGATGCGGATATCGAAGCGGCCCGGTTCGACGACGGCCAAGGCGCGCTGCTGGAGATCCCCGTCAAGCTGAAGGTCTTTGAGTCTGTCTACGTGCCGCTCGCGAAGTGGGCGATGCTGGTTGCTGGCAACTATCGCTGCGTCGGCGACGCGGGCATGCGCCCTATCATGGAGGCCGTGCACGCCAACCTCGACGACACGCGGTCGGTCTATACCTGGGTCACCGATCTCTGCATCTCCATGGGCGCGGATGCCGCTGACATGGTGCCGTTTGAGAAGTACGCGGTGGCGGCGAAGTCGCTGGCCAGCCCGTCGTCGGTCGCCCGTGCGCTGGCAGGTGGTGCCACCCGGATTGAGCGCGTTGACCGGCTGGTGCAGCGCATCGCGCTCCAGAAGGGGCAGCGCAACGCGGTGCTTGATGAGACGGTCGCCAGAGTGAACGGCTGGCTTGTACGGAACCAATCGCAGGTGGCGTAACCAGCGCGTCTGCGCGCATGGCAATGGTGTGCGCCTGCGTCCGCCCTTTTCGTGGCGGTAGCGGTAGCACGGGATCGGGACGTGACTGTCCGACGGAATCACATAGCCCCACAGGCCCCGATGCCGCCGCAACATGATGCCGCTGACCGTGCGTCCGTGGTCGTCGCTCCGAAAGAACTTTGAGGCCGAGTGCATCCCATGCAAACCGCCATTCGCTGCATGCTGATCCGGGGTGGCACGTCCAAGGGTGCCTATTTCCTAAGTGAAGATCTGCCGCACGACAAAGCTGCCCGCGATCAGCTGCTGCTCGCCATCATGGGCTCGCCCGATGCACGGCAGATCGATGGTCTGGGGGGCGCACACCCGCTGACGAGTAAGGTGGCGATTGTCTCGCGGGCGGCGACGCCGGGCGCGGATATCGATTTTCTGTTTGCGCAGGTCGGCGTCGACAAGCCCATGGTCGATACGACGCCCAACTGCGGCAATATCCTTGCCGGCGTCGGGCCGTTCGCTATCGAGCGCGGGTTGATCGCCGCCGGCCGTGAAACAACGCACGTGAGAGTGCGCACACTCAACACCGGGACGATTGCTGAGCTGTTGATTGAAACGCCGGGCGGGCGCGTGAACTACGCTGGTGTGGCCCGCATCGATGGCGTGCCTGGCACGGCAGCCCCCATCGCCATTGATTTTCTCGATGCGGAAGGCTCGGTCTGTGGCGCGCTACTACCGACGGGCCGGCCGGTGGACATCGTCGATGGCGTGCCATGCACGCTCATTGACAACGGCATGCCGGTGATCGTGCTGCGCGCCACCGACGTCGGTCGCACGGGCCACGAACCGCGCGACCAGCTCAACACCGACACCGCGCTCAAAGCTCGCATTGAGCGCATTCGTATGGCCGCAGGTCCGCTCATGAACCTCGGCGATGTGAGCAAGAAATCCGTGCCGAAGATCGCGCTGGTGTCTGCGCCGGAACGCGGTGGGCATGTCGCGACGCGTTCGTTCATCCCCCATGAGTGCCACGCATCCATCGGCGTGTTTGCAGCGGTTACGGTGGCAACCGCGTGTCTATTGCCCGCAAGCCCGGGTGCCAGCGTGGCGCGCATCCCGGCTGGCCCGATCAAGACGTTATCGGTCGAACATCCAACGGGCGAGTTCAGCGTGCGGTTGGAAGTGGGTGGCACAGCGGCCGCGCCTAAAATCACCCGTGCTGGTTTGCTGCGCACAGCGCGACTGTTGTTTGATGGCAATGCCTATGTTGATGCGGCGCGGTAGCTAGAGTGCTTCCGGGAAAAGTGTGCAGCGGTTTTCCCGAAAGAAGCACGACCAAATAAAGAGCGAGGGTCGTTCCTCGATGCATCAAGAGCGGAACGACCCTAGTGGCTTGCCCCGGCTAATTTGACTCATGTGCAGGCACCGCGAACACTGATTCTTGCTTTGTCGGGACCAACCGGCAAGGCAAATCGATCATGGCGGCTAAGAAATTCATCGTCGAACTCGACGACACCGAGCGTG
>JANNEU010000005.1:0-10678 GCA_031379035.1 Hyphomicrobiaceae bacterium
GCCGCACGCTGATGGGTGATCCCGATCTGATCATGATCGACGAGCCGACCGAGGGCTTAGCGCCACTGATCGTCAAGCAAGTCGGCGAACTCATTTCCGAGATCGCCGCGCGCGGTCTCGCGATTTTGCTGGTCGAACAGATGCTGTCGATCGCCCTCGATATCTCCTCGCGCATCTACGTCATGGGCCACGGCCACGTCGTCTTCGAAGGCACGCCCAAAGACCTCGCCGCCAATGCCGAGGTGCGTAAGGAGTGGCTGGAGGTTTGAGCGGGGGAGCCAAACCGTCCCCTCGCAACCCTTTGTTTACCTTGAAACCCTGTTTCCGGGCCGATCAATCATATTGAAATTGATCGCGGCGATCCTTGTCATCGCTGCGGTGCCTCTTGCGCAAAGTCCCGTATGTAGCGGCCGCGGGCGCACTCTGAAAACGCCATGACTCCTAAGAAACCGTCAGAACTCCGTCCGAAGCGCGTCCTCTCCCCAGAGGAAGCCGCCATACTTGCGCGCCTGGTCGCGCCCTCTGGGTTCCAGCGTGGACCCTGGTTTGGCGCTGCCATGGCGTTTTTGGCCATGATGGGTGCCAGCGCAATTTTCTTCTTGGTGCTCGGCCGCAATCTCGACCCCAGTTTTCAGGATGCACTCTCTGACGCCCCGGTTGTGATTGCTTCTGCCGTGCCGGACGAGCGCGCACTCCTGAAATCCTGCCCGGCACCGACCCTGCAACGACCGTGGGATGGCAAGATCGTGGAAATGACCCCGATGTTGGGTTCTTACCTCATGCAGGAGTATGCCAAGTACCAGGCCATGGCAGATTTCACCGAGTGCATCACGCATCGGCACGTCGAGCGCCTCTGCGATACCAGCCGAAGGAAAAGACTGGTCGCTGACTTGAAAACCTACAGCCAATTTCATGATGGCATCGTTCGCATGGCAAACAGTGCGCGGCGGCCCGCCGCCAACAATTGGGAGGCCATCGCCATTCAATCTGATCCGGCAACGCTTGCAGCGGCGATCCGCCAACTCGATAAAGTGAGCGACACAGATATCGACCTCATGCGCCGGATACGAAAACTCGTGCAGGCCGGCTATTTGAAGCCAAGCGATTTCGGTTGGTTCGGTTATGGCGTGCCCGCGCCCATCGCCCCTCACCTCGTCCTCAGCGAGCCAGCCGAACTGCCCTGTCAATAGTCGATTCTTTCGCCAACCGGATCAGCCCATGCCGCAGGATGAACTCAAAAAGCGCCTGCGCCAATGGATCATCTACGCCGTTGTTGCCGCGCATATCTGTCTGGTTATGTTGATCGGTGCCGCGATGGCGCGCGCGTCGCAATTGATCCTGCAGATGTGGGTGGCGGGGATCGTCGGTGGGACTGTCGTCGCAACACTGCTCGGCGCGTGGCGTGCCATGCTGAGTGCCAACGAATCCTACGAGATCACGATGACGGCCACCGGCTCGAAATCGAAAGCTCGCGCTATCTGGGCAGGCCAAGGCATAACGCTTTCGATTTTGGTGTTGCATTTTTTTGATATCGTGAAATTCCCCGGTGAAATATTCCTGGCTGCCGTCGTTGTATTCATCGGGTTGGGCGTTTGGAGCCGGTTACAGGGCGAGTGGGCCCTTCGCGACGCCTTGGCTGCCGATAAGCCCCACGACAATGGACCATCAGACAACTCGACCCACGTTGGTGAGCGCAATCCCGTTCAGACAGCACGGCAGGCAGCACCGGCAAAGCACTTTCTACCAGCAACCTCGTCTGCCACCAGAACTATAACGGCGGATACGGCGTTAAAGCGACCGGCGAAAAACGCGACCGGCGCTACGCCTTCGCGGACCTTTGGCCGCCGCGTCTGACGTAGCCCCCCCCCATTACCGCAAATGGCACGCCACCCAGTGGCCGTTGTCGTCGCGCTTGAGGGGGGGCGCTTCGATGGTGCAGCGCTCCGTCTTGACCGGGCAACGCGTGTGGAAGTGGCATCCCTTCGGCGGGTTGATGGGGTTGGGCACGTCACCCTTCAACATGATGCGCTTGCGCTTGATCTTCGGGTCCGGGATCGGCACGGCGGAGAGCAGCGCTTCGGTGTAAGGATGCTTGGGGTTGGCATAAAGATCATGTGCGCTGGCGATCTCGACGACGCGGCCGAGATACATCACCGCCACGCGCGTTGAGATGTGCTCCACCACTGAGAGATCGTGGGCGATAAACAGATACGTGAGATTGAACTTCGCCTGCAGGTCTTCAAGCAGGTTGATCACCTGTGCCTGGATCGACACGTCGAGAGCTGACACCGGTTCGTCGCAGATGATCAGCTTCGGCTCCACGGCGAGTGCGCGCGCGATGCCGATGCGCTGGCGCTGGCCGCCGGAGAACTCATGCGGATAGCGCCGCATATGATCGGGATCGAGACCGACGGTTTCGAGCAGATGCGCGACGCGGTCGTTACGCTCTGGCCGTGTCTTGAACAGCTTATGGATCACCAGTGCCTCACTGATGATGGCACCCACGGTCATGCGCGGGTTGAGGGACGCGAACGGGTCTTGGAAGATGATCTGCATATCGCGGCAAAGCGCGGCGTCTTTCTCGCGATCCACATGGGTGATATCGCGGCCTTCAAAGAGCACTTGGCCCGAAGTCGGCTCGATGAGCCCCAGCACGCAGCGGCCTGTCGTCGATTTTCCGCAGCCGCTTTCGCCCACAAGCCCCAGCGTCTCGCCCGGCATGATGTCGAACGACACGCGATCCACCGCATGCACGCGGTCCACTTCACGACGGAGCAGCCCCCCCTTGATCGGGAAGTGCTTGACGAGGTCTTTGACTTCCAGCAGCGGCTTCTTTTGCGGCTCGCTCATAAGATGCACGCCACTTTGTGGCCGGGCGCGATCTCGCGCAGCGGCGGTTGTGCGCTTACGCATTCAGGCTTGGCGAACTTGCAACGGGCGGCGAAGCGGCAGCCTACGGGAGGATTGAGCAGGCTTGGCACAGTGCCGCCGATGGCTTCCAACCGCTGTTTAGCCCCGACGCGGTCCAGTCGCGGAATCGAGCGGATGAGGCCTTGTGTATAAGGGTGCCGCGGGTTGTCGAACAGTTGCTCAACGGAGGCTTCTTCGACCACCTTGCCCGCATACATCACCACGACCCGCTGTGTGACCTCGGCCACCACGCCCATCGCGTGGGTGATCAGCAGGATCGCCATGCCGAAGCGTTCTTTGAGGTCCTGCATCAACTCGAGGATCTGCGCCTGGATCGTCACATCCAGCGCCGTCGTCGGCTCATCGGCAATCAAGAGTTTCGGATTGCACGCCAGCGCCATGGCGATCATCACGCGCTGTCGCATGCCACCGGAGAACTGGTGCGGGTAGTCATGCACGCGCCGCGACGGGTTCGAGATTTGCACCAAATTCAACAGGTCTACTGTGCGATCAAGTGCCTGCTTGTGGTTCATGCCTTCGTGGCGGCGCAGCACCTCCTTGATCTGGTCGCCAATGGTGTAGACCGGGTTTAGCGACGTCATCGGCTCCTGGAAAACGATGGCGATTTCCTTGGAGCGGATATCGTCCAGTTCATGCTGCTGCAGCGGGACAAGATCACGCCCCTGCCAGAGGATTTTCCCCGCCACGATCTGCCCCGGCGGCATGGGGATCAGCTTCAGAACTGACATGGCAGTAACAGTCTTGCCACAGCCGCTTTCGCCGACGATGCCGACGGTCTCGCCACGATGGACCCTGATATCGACACCATCAACGGATTGCACCATCCCATCGTCCGTCTTGAAGTGTGTCTTCAAGCCCTGGATATCCAGCAGCGGCACGTCGGCTGGTTGAACCGTAAACGTTGTCGGCAATGGCGCGTCGCGCATCACTGCACCCGCCTGGGATCGAGCGCGTCGCGAAGCCCATCACCAATGAAATTGATCGACAGCACGGTGAGGAAGATTGCCAGCCCCGGGAACAACGCATAGTGCGGCGCAAAGTCGAGATAGTCCTTGGCGTCGAACAGCAAGCGGCCCCAGGTCGGGATGTCGGGCGGGAAGCCAAGCCCCAGAAACGATAACGTCGACTCGGCTATAATTGCCGCTGCCACATCGATTGTTCCAGCGACAATCACCGGCCCGAGCGCATTGGGCAAAATGTGCTTCAGCACCTGCCGCGACTTGCCGGCCCCCAGTGCGCGCGCCGCCTCGACAAATTCTTTCTCGCGCAGCGACAGGAACTGCGCCCGAACCAGTCGCGCCACCGGCATCCAACGCAGGCCGCCAATCACGACGACGACCATGACAAAGATACCCGCTTCAAGCCCGAGCATAGCCTTCAACTTGTCGCGGAACAGGTAGATTATGAGCAACAGCAGCGGCAGTGCCGGTAACGATAGAAAGAGGTCCGTCAGCCACATCAGGGCGGTCGCCAACCAGCCGCGCGACATGCCGGCAATGGCACCAACCAGCATGCCAACGCTCAGCGCCACGCTCATGGCCGCGAGGCCAACCGCCAGCGATATACGTCCACCGGCGATCATGCGCGCCAGCAGATCCTGGCCGAGATCATCGGTACCCAACGGGTGGGCGAGTGACGGCCTGGCCAGCCGTGCCGTGAAGTCAATCTCGTTGATGGGTACCCGCCAGATCCACGATCCGAACAGCACGCCAAACACGATGATCCCGAGCACCCACAAGCTCACCACCGCCATCCGGTGGCGGCGGAAGCGTCTCCAGGCCTCCTGGCGGGGCGACAGATACGGCCGCTTCTCGCGAAGCGGGGCCGCAAGCTGCCCCACCTCAGGAGAATTTAATGCGGGGATCGAGCCAGCCATAAAGGACATCTGCAAGGAGGTTGAAGAAGACGACAAGACACGCGAACACGAACGTCACCGACATCACCACGGGCGTGTCGTTGGCGAGAATGGAACTGATCAGCAGCGAGCCGATGCCGGGGATGCGAAAGATCTGCTCGGTGACGATGGCACCGCCAAAGATGGCCGGCATCTGCAGCGCGACCAGCGTGACCACCGGAATCAGCGCATTGCGCACCACGTGGCGCAGCATCACCGCCCGCTCACCAAGTCCTTTGGCGCGCGCCGTCGTGACGTAGTCGAGGCGGATGACATCGAGCACCGCAGACCGCACGTAGCGCGTCATCGACGCGGCTTGAAAAAGCGCCAGCACGGTGATCGGCATGATCGACTGCCGGAACTGCGCCCAGCCCCACCGCCATCCCGTCTCGGAAAGATCGGAACGGTACACAAACGGCAGCCAATCGAGCTGGATCGAAAAGATCAAAATCAGCACCAGCCCGGTGAAAAAAGTCGGCAGCGAAAAACCAATGAAGGCGAGCGTGTTGGCGATCTGATCAAACACCGAATAGGGCTTCATGGCCGCATAGACACCGACCGGCAACGCAATGGCCAGCGCCAGCAGCTGCGCTGTGCCGATCACGAACAGCGTTGAGGGCAGCCGCTGCAATATCAGCGTATCAACGTTGACGCGGCTGACAAACGAGAAGCCCCAATCCCCCTGCAGCATCGCCGCCAGCCAACGCCAGTAGCGCACAAAAATCGGATCATCGAGGCCGAACTTCTCGCGCAAAGCCGCGCGCACTTCCGGCGGCACATTCGGATTGGTGGCGAGTTCGCCGAACGGATCGCCGGGTGCCAACGCCAGCACCAGGAATAGCACCGCACTGATCCCGAGCAAGCTCGGAACTGCAATCAGGATGCGCCTGAGCAAGTACTGCGCCATCGTCCCCCGACTGGCTTGGTGTTCACGTGCTCAGACCGCGAGCGCGGGACTGACGCCCGCTTGCTCGCAGCCGATGCCGAGACTGGTCACGCTTCGCGGTACCACGCATTCAGGAAAGCCAGCGTGGTGTCCCAACCGGTCGCCTGACCTTTGAGCCTCAGCGACATGGCGTGCGCGCCAGGACGGTAGACGACCGGGATGACGGCCACGTCCTCGATGACCATGTCATTGCACTTGATGAGCAGCGCGGCGCGCTTAACCGGATCAAGCTCGGCGATCGCAGAGGCGTGCAACTTGTCATAGTCCGGGTTGCGATACCGCGTGAAGTTGCGCCCTTGCCATTTATTGGCCTTCGTCGAGCACTCAGCGATGACAAACTGCTGCAGGAAGAGCTCGGCGTCCGGCTGGCCCATCGACGTCGTGAACATCTGCAGGTCGGTATAGAACTTGGTGTAGGTGTCGGGGTTGGCGACATCGGACGAGAAGTAGACCGACCCGACAACCGACTTGAGTTCGAGTTCGATACCCGCCTTCTGACAGGCCTGCTTGATGATGGCCTGGGTCTTCTGCCGCGGCGCATTGATGGACGTCTGGAACACATACTTCAGTTTCTTGCCGTCCTTGGCCCGGGTTCCGTCAGCGCCTTTTGCCCAACCAGCCTTGTCGAGGATCTCATTGGCCTTGTCGATGTTGAACTCGAACTTGGTGTTCTTCGAGCGGTGCCGCTCCGGGTTGTTGACGAAGTTGGCCGTTGCTTGCCCCGTGCGCCCGTAGATAAATTTTTCGACCGAACCACGATCCACCAACACGCTCAACGCCTGCCGCACAGCCTTGTCTTGCAATGTCGGATGCTTGGTTGTGAGGCTTGCCCGCTCGCCATCGACCTCGGTCCACGGATCCGTGAAGTTGATACCAATGTGTTCGACATTGCCGCCGGCCACCAGCACGGTCTTGCCCTTGCCACCTTGCTCCATCTTGAGCAGAATTTCGTCTTCGACCTGCATATTCCAGGCAAAGTCGAACTCGCCGCTCTGGATGACCGAGCGTGCCGCCGAGACCGCATCACCGCCGCCCTTCACCTCGACAGTATCGAAATGCGGCATGTTGGCGATGTGGTAGTCCGTGTTGATCTCGCCTTTGACCAGATCGCCGGGTTTGAAGTCGACGAACTTGTAGGGTCCGGTGCCGACCGGCTTGAGGTTGGCCGGCGCGTCGCGCGACTTACCGCCGCTGAACTCAGCAAAGTGATGTTTCGGGAGCAACATGCCTGAGTAGCCGACGAAGGCAGTGGCCCAGAACGGCGTTGGGTTCTTGAAGGTGATCTTGACGGTGTGTGTATCGATCTTCTCGACGATCACATCCTTGTAGCTTCCGGTCGTCACCGCTGCGGTCGCCGGGTCTTTCGCATATTCCCAATTGAAGACCACGTCGTCGGCGGTGAACGGTTTGCCGTCGTGCCACTTCACGCCCTGCTTGAGCTTCCACGTCACAGACTTACCATCGGCAGCAAGACCACCGTTTTCCTTGCTTGGAATTTCGGCAGCCAACACCGCGACGATGTTGCCGTCTTCATCCCAGCTGGCGAGCGGCTCATAGAAGATGCGTGAGCTGTCCTGATCCTTCGAGCCGACCGCGAAATGCGGGTTGAGCAAGGTCGGGCCTTGCCACCACAGCAGCTTCAACGCGCCGCCGCCGCCGCGTTTGGTCGGCAGGTACTTGTGTGCGCCCTGTGCTTGCGCAACGCCCGCGTGCATTAGAATTTGCGACGCCATCGGCGCTGACAAGCCCAGTGCTACCATCTTCTGGATAAACGACCGCCGCGACGTCTGGCCATCAGCCACAGCATCGATCATGCGGCGCAGTTTTTTCTCGGTCTTGTCAGTCATGGCAGTCCTCCCGAAGCCGCGGATCTCTGTCCGCCGTTGCTAACAGCAGATCAGGGACGGGCGAGCGTTGTCAATCGGTGTTCAGCGGGCGCGCCTGTCAGAATGGCTTAAGTATCGAGCCAAGCGGCGGGCCGCCGAACAATCTTGCTGCCTCCGCCCAACCTCGGCCAAGATACGCCATGCCACGTGATCATCCCCACCCTGAGGACCATCCCATGCCGACCGTCCCGCCGAGCCTGCCCGGCATCCATGATCATCTGGACGAGCTGGTTGCTCTTCGCCGCGATATCCACGCGCACCCAGAGCTCGGCATGGAAGAACATCGCACCGCGGCGCTGGTGGCCGGGAAGCTCCGCGCTTGGGGCATCGAGACGACCGAGGGCGTCGGCAAGCTGGGTGTGGTCGGCACGATTAAGGGGACGTTGCCAGGCCAACGCGCGATCGGGCTGCGGGCCGACATGGATGCCCTCCCCATCATCGAGCAGACGGGACTGCCGCACGCCTCCACATCGCCCGGCCGCATGCACGCCTGCGGTCATGATGGCCACACCACCATGCTGCTGGGTGCCGCCCGTCACCTGGCCGAAAACCCAGACTTCAGCGGTACCGTGCATCTGATCTTCCAACCCGCTGAGGAGGGCCGCGGCGGTGCCGAAGCCATGCTGGCTGATGGACTTTTCAAGCGCTTTCCGTGCGATGCCGTTTATGGCCTCCACAATATGCCGGGCGTACCGGTCGGCCGCTTCGAAACGCGCAAGGGTGCGCTGATGGCCGGCGGCGGCAGCTGGCGCGTTCGCTTTAGCGGCACAGGCGGGCATGGCGGCATGCCGCATCACTCCGTCGATCTCTCGTTGGTGCAGGCGCACTTCGTGCTCGGCTTGCAAACGATCATGACGCGCAACATGTCGGCGTTCGCGTCGGCTGTCATTACGGTTGGCCACATTGCGGGCGGCTCGGCAGAGGCGACCAACGTCATGCCTGCGGAGATCACCGTCAGCGGCACCATGCGCTACTTCGACCCGAAGATGAAAACCGTCATCGAGACGCGCATCCGCGAACTGGCCCAGCAGTGCGCGACGCTGCACGGCGCGGCGGCCGATGTTCACTACACGTGGATGGCGGTGCCGCTGATCAACCACGATGCGCAGACGACCGTTGCGACGGCAGCGGCAACGGCGGTGGCGGGCACTGACGCCGTCAACGCACAGGCCAGCGCCGTCACCGCTGGCGAGGACTTCTCCTACCTGCTGGCCGAGAAGCCCGGTGCGTTTATGTTCATCGGCAACGGGGTCGCAACCGATGGACCGACGCACCAAGTCCACACGCCCAAGTACGATTTCAATGACGCGATTATCCCGCTCGGCGTCGGTTACTGGGTGGAGCTGGTGAAACTGGAATTGCGGTTGGGGGTGTGAGATGGGGGCGGGAGCCGATGGCCGCTGCCGGCACCCCTGCGACGCACAATTTTACAGCAACATGCCTGCTGCTTTAGCAGATCTGTGCGCATTCCAAACTCCGAACACGGCCTACATGCAATTGATAAATAACAATTTTAATAGAAATCAAGACTTGGCACGGTTCTTGATAACCACCCTCATTGTGATTGATTTTCGTCAACACTGAATTGATAAAAATCAATTCAATGTTGCTGCTGAAGCGGCGAGCGGCGAACACCAGTCACTCCAGGCGCACTCAAGCGCCGCATGGGGGACCTGAATGGCAGACTTATCGAAACGCACAGGACGCGCTGAAACCAGCCGCCGCACAGTGCTGTTGAAGTCATCTGCGGTGTTGAGCACAGCAGCCTTGATGACGGCCGCGCGCGCAGCATTTCCAGGTGGTGCATTCGCGCAAGGCACCGGGCCGGAAGTAAAGGGCACCAAGCTCGGCTATATCGCGCTGACGGACGCCGCTCCGCTCGTGATCGCCAAAGAGAAAGGCTTCTTCGCCAAGCATGGTCTCCCCGACATGGACATCGCCAAGCAGGCGTCGTGGGGCGCAACGCGCGACAACATGGCGCTCGGCACCAAAGCCAACGGCATCGACGGTGGCCACATCCTGCGCCCGAAGACGCATCTCTACGCGACCGGCAAGGTCATGCAGAATAGCCAACCTTTGCCGATGTATACGCTGCTCAATCTCAATGAGGATTGTCAGGCAATCTCGGTCTCCAACGAATTCAAAGACCTCAAGGTCGGCACCGACAGCTCCGGACTGAAGGAGGCGTTCGCGAAAAAAGCCGCATCCGGCAAGGAAGTCAAAGTCGCGGTCACATTCCCTGGCGGCACGCATGATTTGTGGATGCGCTATTGGCTGGCTGCCGGTGGCATCGATCCCGACAAAGACGTCTCTACGATCGTTGTGCCGCCGCCGCAGATGGTCGCTAACATGAAGGTCGGCACCATGGATGCGTTCTGCGTCGGCGAGCCGTGGAACGAACAGCTCGTCAACCAGGATATCGGCTTCACGGCCGCCACCACCGGCGAGCTGTGGTTCAAGCATCCGGAAAAAGTGCTCGGCATGCGCGCCGACTGGGTCGATGCCAACCCGAAAGCCACGCAAGCCATCCTGATGGCGGTGATGGAAGCGCAGCAATGGTGCGAAAAGGCCGAGAATAAAGATGAAATGGCTGAGATCATCGGCCGCCGCCAGTGGTTCAACGTGCCGGTGCCGGACATTATCGGCCGCATCAAAGGCGACATCAACTACGGCCGTGGCCGCGTCGAAAAAGGTACCAAACTCGGCATGAAGTTCTGGGGCGAGGGCGGTGCCGTGTCCTATCCTTGGAAGAGCCTCGACACCTGGTTCGTCACCGAAAACGTCCGCTGGGGCAAGTTCGCGCCCGATCTTGATATCAAGGCGCTGGTAGCAAAGACCAACCGCTCCGATCTGTGGCTTGAGGCGGCCAAGACATTGGGTGTCGCAGGCGTACCGACAGGCGACAGTCGCGGCGTCGAGAAGTTCTTCGACGGCAAGACCTTCGATCCAGCCGATCCAACCGCTTATTTGAAATCCTTGTCCATCAAGCGCGCCGCGGTCTGACGCGACCAGTCCGCACCA
>JANNEU010000008.1:0-6582 GCA_031379035.1 Hyphomicrobiaceae bacterium
ATGGCACCGTCCCAGTAGGAGATTTGGTAGCGTGTAGAGATCTCGATGCCGCGGCGCACCAGTCCAGCATCCAACGCCACACATGGCAGCTCTTGCACGCGATCAAGCCATTTAAGCGCCTCGCCCGGCGTCATCGGCGGAGCGCCCTTATTGGTAACATTAACGTAGAATTCCGCGAGGACTTGCGCCGAAACTCCAAACTCAATGCTCGCCATCAGTTCAGCCGCTTTTTCTCTTTTGGCGTGATCTCTCGGGCTCTTCGAGGCCGCGTAGATCAGAATATTCGTGTCTATGAAGTGCGGTACGGTCATAGAGATCCTCCCGAGACCATGTCCGCTCTCCATCGGGTTGCCACGTCGATGCTTCGCTCAATGCGGCAAGTGCCTGACGTGCCTTGGTGCTGCGACGAGATTGATCCACAATCTCGCGAAATGCGCCTCGCACAACGTCTTCGACCGTCAAGTTCCGTTCGAACGCAAGTCTCTGTACCTCGGCAAAAAGGTCATCATCAAGTGACACAGTGATAGTCTTTTCCATGAGCGAAACAGTGACACGACAACAAGAACAAATCAAGTCCGAACTGCGGTTTTGCCACTAGAGAGCTGGTTTTAGCGCGTTCTTCAACCGCTCCGCAACCGCCGCTGTTGCGGCCTTCAGGCCTTGATCGCCACCGAATTCCATGGGGCGGAGTTCGCGGGCGGCGAAGGCTTGCTCGACGGCCATCTCCAGCATCGCCGCCGCTTCGCCGAGGTGGGCGAGGCTCGCGCGTGTGCCCAGCCAATCGAGCATCAGCGCGGCTGACAGAAACGTCGCCGTCGGGTTGGCTTTATCCTGCCCGGCGATGTCGGGAGCCGAGCCGTGGGCGGGCTGGAACAGGCCGTGGTGTTCGCCAAGCTCTGCACACGGCGCCATGCCCATGCCCCCGACGAGACCGCCGCCGAGATCGGAGAGAATGTCGCCGAACATGTTCTCCATGACAAGCACGTCGAAGTCCCAGGGCCGCCGCACCAGATCGAGCGCTTGGGCGTCGACGTAGTTGTAGCCGATAGCGATATCCGGATTGAGTTTGGCGCGTTCGTCGAAGATCTTGCGGAAGAAGGCGAAAGCGCGGAACACGTTGGCCTTGTCGACGCAGGTGACTTTGCCGGGACTGCCCTTGGCTTTGCGGCGCCGGGCGATGCGGAAGGCTTCGTCGCAGAGCTTTTCGGTCGTGTCGCGCGTGATGCGCAAGGTTTCGCGGGCTTCGGTGTCGCCGATCACTTCGCCGCGGCCTTGCGTGTAGAACAGGCCTTCCGTGCTTTCGCGCAGAATGACCAGATCGATTTTTTCGGCGCGCGGATCGGCGAGGCGGCGTGGCGTGTTCGGGAACGCTTTGACGGGACGCACGCCGGAGATGAGGCGGAACTCCTCGCGCATCCTGAGATGCGGCGCGATTTCCGTGCCCGACGGCAGGCGGACGCTTGGCAAGCCCATGGCACCGAGCAGAATGGCGTCTGCGGCGCGGGCTGTTTCGAACGCCTCATTGGAGCAATCCACGCCGCTCTCTCGGAAGTAGGTCGCACCACAATCGCGCCGTTCGACGAAGTTGAATTTGAACGTGCCGAAATGGGCAGAAAGTTTCTCGAGTAGCGCAACCGTCGGCGGCATGATCTCGGCACCGATGCCGTCCCCTGGCAGCACGGCGATAGTGAAGGTTGTATTGGGCTGAGACATGGGCCGGGACCTTTGGTGGCAAGAGCTGCAGCGACCGTAGTCGGCCAACGCCGCCGAAGTCAAAACCTCCGGCAGACAGCAGCAACCATGCTGCGGCCGCCGGATTGACGATCTTCGGTCCCCCATGCAGAAGCAGCGCAAGTCAGAGCCTCAAGCCCCCAAGGACCACGCTGCTATGTCGATCGCGCCCCGTCCCCTCGTCGCCGGCAACTGGAAGATGAACGGCCTCGCCGCCAGCCTCGCCGAGGCGACGACGCTCAAGACGGCACTGATGGCGAAGCCGGCTGGATGCGACGTGCTGATCTGTCCGCCGGCAACCCTGGTTGCCGGCTTGGCTGCAGCCATGAAAGGTTGCCCCGTGGCAACCGGTGGCCAGGACTGCCACCCAAAAGCGTCCGGCGCACACACCGGCGATGTATCAGCCGAGATGCTGAAGGATGCAGGGGCCACCGCCATCATCGTCGGCCACTCGGAGCGCCGCGCCGATCACGGCGAGAGCGACGCCACGGTGCGCGCCAAGGCTGACGCAGCCCATCGCGCCGGTTTGATCGCCATCGTCTGTGTCGGCGAGACAATTGACCAGCGCAAGTCTGGCGAGACGCTCAAGGTTGTTGGCAGGCAGTTGGCGGGCTCGGTGCCGGATGCGGCAACCGCTGCGAGCACCGTTGTCGCCTATGAACCCGTGTGGGCGATTGGCACCGGGCTGACGCCAACCGCTGCCGACGTGGCAGAGGTGCACGCAGCGCTGCGCGCGCAGCTGGTCGCGCGGTTCGGCGCGGCGGGTGCGAGCATGCGCTTGCTGTACGGTGGCTCGGTCAAACCCTCGAACGCCAAGGAACTCCTGAGCGTCGCCAACGTCAACGGCGCCCTTGTCGGCGGAGCCAGCCTCAAGGCGGATGATTTTATGGGGATCATCGGGGCGTATGCGTAACACCGTAGGGCGCAACAGGCGTGGGCCTTATTGCGCCGATGCAGGGCGCAGACACCACCGCACAGCGCAAGTGGCCGGCGCAAGACGCTGAAACGCTATTGCGGCCTACGGAATTCAATGTTTCTCCCCCGGCGTCGTCTGCAGCGCCACGGTGAACCCAGCGTGTGTCAGCAGTGCCACGGTCTCATCGAGGTGTGTGCGGTCGCGGGTTTCGATGACGACTTCGAGCAAGGTGCCCTTGGCAGGCAGATCGGAGAACGTGCGCTGATGCGAGACTTCGACAATGTTGGCGCCCGCCTCGCCGAGTAAGGTGGCGACGGCTGCGAGCTGCCCCGGGCGATCAACGAGATCTATGGCGAGTTGTGACAGGCGGCCCTCGCGGGCAAGCTCGCGTGTCAGCACGGATGCCAGCAGCCGTGTATCAATATTGCCGCCGCACAGCACCAGCCCGACAGTGCGGCCTTTGAATTGCGCTGGTTGCGCGAGCATGGCCGCAAGCCCCGCAGCGCCCGCGCCTTCGACAACCGTCTTCTCGATGGCGATCAGGAGCGACACCGCACGCTCCAGCTGATCCTCGCTGACCAGCACGATGTCATCGACGAGTGCGCGCACGATCTCGGTGGTGATCTTGCCGGGTGCCTTCACCGCGATGCCTTCGGCGAGACTGTCGCCACGCATCGGCAGCGCCGCGCCTTTGATGGTGTTGTACATGGACGGATACAGCTCCGCCTGCACGCCGACGATGCGGATGTCTGGCTTCAACGCCTTCGCCGCCACCGCCATGCCGGAGATCAACCCGCCGCCACCGATGGGAATAACCAGCGTGTCCAGCTCCGGCACCGCGCGCAGCATTTCGAGCGCAATCGTACCCTGTCCGGCGATGACGCCAGCGTCGTCGTAGGGGTGGATGAATGTCATCTGTTGCTGAGTGCCGCGCGCGCGAGCGAACGTCGCTGCGTCTTCCAAGGTCGCGCCATGCACGATCACCGTTGCACCATGCCGCCGCGTGTTCTCCACCTTCACCATCGGCGTGCCAACCGGCATCACGATGGTTGCCGGAATGCCGAGGCGCTTGGCATGATAGGCGACGCCTTGCGCGTGGTTGCCCGCGCTCATGGCAATGACGCCGCGCTTTTTCTCAGCGGCGGTCAGCGATGACAACCGGTTGAGCGCACCGCGCTCCTTGAACGCCGCCGTGAACTGCAAATTCTCGAACTTCAGCCACACCCGGCAATCGAGAATGTCGCCCAACGTCCGGCTCTCGTCGAAATCCGTATCCAGCACCGCGCCAGCGATGAGCTTCGCTGCCGCCTGCACGTCGGCGAGGGTGACGGGGAGGATGGGGGCAGGCTTGGCGGATTTTGGCATGGCAGGTCTCTGATGGCAGGTCTCGGGGGATGGACACATGCTCTGTCAGTAGACGATTGCACGGAGCGTTGGAACCGCAGCTGGCGGCCATGCGCCCGCTGCCACAGACTTCACGGCCGCTCAGCAAGCTTCAACGATTGAAACGCAGCATTCAAAGCCCTGAGGATGGGCTCACGTTGTGCCGCATTATAAGACGCGTCCAGCACCTGCTGGCGGGTCTTGCTGAAGGCCGTGATGCGCGTGAAAAATAAGTCCGGGACGCCGTCCAAAGCCGTCTCGGAATGCTGGATACCTCTGCAAAAGCGCCCTTGAATGACTTTGGCACCTCGCGTCTTACGCGTGATCGCAAACATCTCGCTGATGAATTTTTCATCCTCGCCGGGTGACGCCGGCAGCATGAAACTCGACACATTGTCCAGGCTGATATGCGGGCGGTTACTGGCCCACGACTCAAGGGCTGACGCCGGCACATAGAGACTGAGTAACAACCTTGGTCCGATCAGGCGGGGATTGAGACCGTTCGTATCCAGACTGATCCCGAGCTCGGCGAGCGCGTCGGCCACCGGCAGCTGCGGCCGCACTTGGATCGAGGCGAAGACGGCTTCCATCAATGGCGACCACCGCGCGACATGTCCGCCGGGATACTTGGTCAGCCCGCCGTGGTCGCCGGTGGTGACTTTGACCTCGCCCATCCAGGTGGCATCGCGGACCACCAACGTTTCCGCCATGTAGTCCAAATCAGCGCCATATCCGAGATCGTGAAACCGCCGGACTTCGAAACCGGGCAGAGAAAAACTGGGCTCGACGCGCTGTGTCTGCTTGATTGCATCCCACTTATCCATGTCCCAGAAGTACGCGTCGTCATCCGCGCTGAGCCGGATTGTCTCACGGACATCGACCATCAGGGTGTGGTCAGCCGACAGCAGGGCCCACGAGTTGGAGACGACCTTGATCTCCGCCGGCTGTTTGATGCCGATGCGGCCGCCGGGCACAAAATACATGCGGTCACTCCCTGGGGTTTGCGTCTGGCCGTGCGCGGCTACCATTGGAGCGCATGCGACTGCAAACGTCCCGACGCCTTGCAACAGTGTCCGGCGGCTCAGGCTCGCCGAACGTCGGTTTTTTCTCATTTTAGACCGTGCAACAACAAGTCTCGTTCACGGCAACGCCATAAGAAGCAGGTTGCTCGCCGCACTGCGCCCGGACCAAGTTTTAACGTGCTCACGGCCCACCCGCGGGATGCATTTTCTTCATAGCACCGCCGGCGTAGTATTTTCAAACTCGGGATCACTTTCAGAGCGTCGTGTAACAGTCCAGTGACCCAGCCCAATCGCACAGCCAAATACTGTTGCCGTACCGGCCACGCCCGCTCCCAAAGAGACCCTCTCATCAAGCCCGCCGCTGGACACTCCATCCCTGATCGCGCATGGATAATCGAAAAAGGAACCCTGGGGAACGCGCCTTGCAAACACCGACCGTTGCACCTCTGTTGGAGGTGCGCGACGTGACGTTGCAGTACAAGACCAAGCAGCATCTCGTCACCGCCACCTACAAAGTCAGCTTCGACGTGTTCCAGTCGGATCGCTTCGTGCTGCTCGGCCCGTCCGGCTGCGGGAAGTCGACGTTGTTGAAGGCCATCGGCGGTTATATGGCGCCGACCGAGGGCACAATCTCGCTGAAGGGCCGCATGGTCAAAAAGCCAGGACCGGACCGCGTGTTCGTGTTCCAGGAATTCGACCAGCTGCTGCCGTGGAAGACGGTCAAGCAGAATGTGATGTTCGCGCTGGAAAGTGCGCGCAAAGCCCGCGGCAAGGTGGCCGCCGAACGCGCGCTGAACTACATCGACAAGGTCAACCTCACCAAGTTTGCCGACAGCTATCCGCACACGCTCTCGGGCGGCATGAAACAGCGCGTGGCGATTGCCCGCGCCATGGCCATGGAACCAGACGTGCTGCTGATGGACGAGCCGTTCGCAGCGCTTGACGCCCTGACGCGCCGCAAGATGCAAGACGAGTTGCTGCAGCTGTGGTCGGACACACGCTTCACCGTGTTGTTCGTCACCCACTCGATCCCCGAGGCGACGTTGATCGGCAATCGCATCTTGCTGCTGTCGCCGCATCCGGGACAGGTCAAAGCCGAACTCAACAGCGACGGTACCGACCCGATCGATGCCCAAGGGAGGAAACTCTCCGACCGCATCCACGACATGCTGTTCTCGGAAGCCGTTGAAGAACGCGAGGCGGTGGCCCATGGTTGAGAACAGTGCAGTTGACGCTCAAGCGTCCCCGGCAACGCGCGTGCCGCCGGTGCGCGCTGAGTATGTGCGCGAGGCGCACGCCGACAAGTCTTTTGGCGTTGTCGAAAAACCGCTGACCATCTGGGAGACGCTTTACAACAAAGGTTGGCTGCGGAAGACGTTTATTATCCTGGTCATCGCAGTGGCCTGGGAGACCTACGCGCGGTTTCTCGACAATGCACTGCTGGTGCCGACCTTGACCGAAACGATGACGGCGCTGTGGGGCGGGCTGGCTGGCGGCGAGATCCCGCAGAAAGCCAAGAACTCGGTGCGG
>JANNEU010000011.1:0-13972 GCA_031379035.1 Hyphomicrobiaceae bacterium
AACAGGACCGGATCAATGCTGAACTGGCGGCTGGCTCGGATGCCTCACCTGTGGCTCTGCATCCACAGGCCGCTGAACGTTACCGCGGCAAAGTCGCCCAGATTCACGAGGCGCTGACCAAGGGTGACGCAGCCTCTCGCGAGGCGATCACGATTCTTCGAGAGTTGATCGACCACATCCTTGTGACGCCGACCGAACGACCCGCTCCGGTTGAATTTCGGGTTGTCGGCAATCTTGCGGCGCTACTTGTCGAGAACACCCCGGGAACCGGGGTGGCTGTATCGATGGTTGCGGGGGCTGGATTTGAACCAACGACCTTCAGGTTATGAGCCTGACGAGCTACCGGACTGCTCCACCCCGCGGTACTACAATGGCACATTAGCTTTGCAGCAGACTTCAATACTCCTGCAAATCGTGCACAACCTAGCTAAACTCAGTTAGCCAAAGTTAGTCTGTAGCTTGCGGCAACTCGCCGGTAGGCTGCAAGCGCAGAGCTACGGCATTTGCCATGGCAATGCAAGGGAGGTGTCTGTAAATTTTCTGGTGTCTCAGGGTGACTGTCTGGTGTCTCAGGGTGACTTGATTCACTACCGAACATCACTAGCGTCCGGCTAACTATCGAACAATTCCAATAGCTTGCCATCGCCGTCCAGCCCGATCACAGGAAATTCCAGCGAGAGTGCTGGTAGAATGGGTATTTTCTCGAGCAGCGTCAGCGAGAGGATCTATAGAAAAGTGTAGAGCGAGGTGTCGAGGTCCAGGCGCTTCTTGACGATGGCGACCAGCACATGGACAGAGAGTGCGATCCAGAGCTGCGTCTTCACGGCGTTCTCCGGCGTGCCGAAGAAGCGCTTGATGCGCAGATGCTGCTTGGTCCACTTGATGAACAGCTCGACTTGCCAGCGGCTCTTGTAGAGGGCGCAGATGGTGTCGGGCGGAAGCGTGCGCTGGTTGGTGAGGAACACCAGCGTCTTGCCCGTCTCGGGGGCCTTGAAGCGGACACGCCGCAATTGCTCGGGATAGTTCTCGCTTGTCTGGACGCCGGACAGCGCGATGGTCTGGTCGCAGATGATGCCGTTCTGGCGATCGGACGGCGCCGAGTAAACTCGCTTGGCATCCATGCTCGACTTCGCGCGCGTGACGAAGAATGCGCCAGCCTGATGCAACGCGAACAGGCGCGTAAAATCGAAATAACCTCGATCCATGACGTAGATCGCGCCGGGCTCGGGCAGCAGCAGATCGAGCGCGTGCACGTCGTGCAGTTTGCCGTCCGAGATGTGGATGACGCTCGGAATGTTGCCGCAAAGATCAAGCAGCGTGTGCATCTTCACAGCCGACTTTGTGGTGCGGAAGTGCGCCCACGGAAACACCGAAAGGCACAGGTCTATCGTCGTTGAATCCACAGCATAGACGCTGTTATTCAGGTCCAGACCGAGGTCTTCCTCAGCATACAGCCGTCGCGCCTGCGCGATCAGCCGCTGCGCGAACGCGGCGTAGATGCGCCAATCCCGCGTCTCGTTCGCGTCGGCGAGCGTCGAGCGCCGCACTGGCTCGCGAAAGCCCATATGGTAGCGCTTGGATGCCTGTGCCGACAGGCACGTCTCGATGTCGCGCAGGCTCTCACGGTAGGTCAGCTGAGCGAAGGCCGTGGCCCGATACTGCTGGGCGCACGTCAGCGCCCGGACACAATGGTCGCCATCATAGCGATCCACCAATCGCGCGAACGTCATCCACGGCAGGAAGTCCATCAGCTGCGCAAACGGCGTCTTACCGGCGTTCATGATGGCCTCCCGGCAACGTCCCGGGAACCATGGCAGCAAGAGTTCAAATCGACACCAGCCGGAGTGAGGTGGAAAGCCTTGCGACAAGCGAACTTCTGAGCGACCGTCAACCGGACACTGGTGAGCTGGTCTATTTTGCTTTTTTGCTCCGAAAAGTTACTGATCTACGACGCTCGTTTCTTGGTGGCGGGCCGCGCAGCACCCTTCATTGGTCTTGCGCGCCCGTAAAGTTCCAGTTTGTGGCGCACGATTTCGTAGCCAAGTTCGGCGGCAATCTCGGCTTGCAGCCGCTCGATTTTCTCCGAACGGAACTCGATAACCTTGCCGGTCTCGACGTCGATGAGATGATCATGATGCTCGCCGTCGGCATGTTCAAACCGAGCGCGGCCATCATCGAATGCGTGGCGCTGGATGGCACCCCGTTCCTGCAGGATGCGCATCGTGCGATACACAGTCGAGAGCGAAATCGACGGATCGACAGCGAAAGCGAGGTGGAAGATTTCGTTGGCGTCAGGGTGGCTTCTGGTCTCGGCTAAAACCCGGAGGATTGCGAGGCGCTGCTTCGTCATTCTTACGCCGGCCGCGCGCAAATGCGTCTCGTAGTCCTTGGCGCGCTGGTTCGCTTTAATCATCGGCGTGCCTCCTGCTTTTCCTAGGATTCTTATTCCAGTTGACTGTCATTCGCAACAAGCACTCTCGGCGATTACGGCCTAGTTGCAAATCATTCTTAATAGCATTGACTTTCCCATAGACGTGTGTGACGAGGGAAAGCGGTGTTGCTATTAGGAACGAGATGCGAAACGACTGCGGAAGCTACAACGAGTTACTTCGATGCGATTGATTGCCTTGCCGTGAGGTGCGGCAGGGCAACTGCTTCCGTGCGCGATCGAACCTGGCGGCGACCGCAAGTACCGCCAAGATGTGGAAGTGTAACAGGAGTGACAACTGTGCCCACGGATCTCTCGGCAGTCAAAGATCAGTCCGCCTGGCCCAAGTCCCTGACAGCGGCAGAACGGCAGCCGAGCCTTCCGGAGGTCCACTCAAGCATTCCAGTTCCGACGAGCGGCTCATGGGTTCGACGATTGCTGGCCTTTGCCGGCCCAGGTTACATGGTCTCAGTCGGCTATATGGATCCAGGAAACTGGGCGACTGACATCGCGGGCGGCGCGCAGTTCGGCTATACACTGCTCTCTGTTATATTGCTGTCGAACCTCATGGCGATCCTGCTGCAAGCACTTGCGGCCAGGTTGGGCATTGTTACTGGTCGCGATCTGGCTCAAGCCTGCCGTGACAGCTATTCACGACCCGTCAACATTCTATTGTGGTTGGCTTGCGAGGCAGCAATTATAGCCTGTGATCTTGCGGAGGTCATCGGAACGGCGATCGCATTGAAACTGCTGTTCGGCATACCGCTGCTGACCGGAGCTCTGATAACTGCCCTGGATGTTTTCCTGCTTTTGCTTCTCATGAACAAAGGCTTTCGGTTCCTCGAAGCCTTCGTCATTTCGCTTCTTCTGGTGATCGCAGTTTGCTTCGCTATCCAAGTCGCTGCGGCCGCACCACCAATCGCCAGCATGCTACGCGGCTTCTTGCCGTCCTCCGAAATCGTGACCAACCCGGAAATGCTCTACATAGCCATTGGGATCATCGGCGCGACAGTGATGCCCCATAACCTCTATCTGCATTCTTCGATTGTGCAGACGCGTGCATTTGATCGGACCGACGCCGGTCGCCGTGACGCGATAAAATGGGCGACGACCGACAGTACAATCGCGCTCATGCTTGCGTTGTTCGTCAACGCCGCGATCCTCGTCGTTGCTGCGGCGGCATTTCACAAGAGCGGTAATGCGAATGTGAAGGAGATCGAGCAGGCATATGAATTGCTGTCACCCCTGCTCGGCCTTGGCATGGCTTCGACTCTGTTCGCAGTCGCGCTGCTCGCTTCTGGTTTGAACTCGACAGTAACCGCAACCCTTGCCGGCCAGATTATCATGGAAGGCTTTCTACGGTTTCGACTGCCCAACTGGGCGCGTAGACTGCTGACACGTGCCGTTGCCATCGTCCCTGTCGTCGTCGTCACCGCGTTGTATGGCGAAAAGGGGACTGGGCAGCTGCTGATTTTCAGCCAGGTGGTTCTCTCGATGCAGCTTCCGTTCGCCGTGATTCCGTTAGTTATGTTTGTGACGGATCGGCAAAAAATGGGTCAGTTCGTTGTGTCGAATTCCGTCGCAATCGTCGCGTGGGTAGTGACTGGAATCATCGTGACGCTGAATGTAAAGCTCCTATTTGACACTCTGATGGGTTAGAATGGCATTAGGGGAGTAAGTATTTTGAAAGCCCACTCGCGTGACGGTAGCGCGTAGCTCTGCCAGACGTTTAGGCCGAACCTCGTTCGTGATTATAACTTAATGCCAGAGAGCTCGCCGCTTTATCAACCAGTCACGCTGACCGGGGGGCGAGCAGAATAACGCCCGTTGCCGCCACGCAGTGCATATGTCGTGCGTGTATCAGCCTATCGAAAGAGCAGATCAGTTCAATCAGTATCAACGCCTCACTAATCGGAGGTATGCGATCAAATCCTTTCGAGCAGATGCATCGCTCAGGCCCATAAAAGCCGTCTTGGCACCTGGGACAAAGGCGCGTGGGCCTCTCAGGTATTTGTCGAGCGTCGCGGCCGACCAAATCAGGCCTTCGCTCGCTGCGTCGCGCATGGCACTGGAGTAATCGAAGCCATGGGCGGTACCGGCAGACCAGCCAAAAATGCCATGAAGCACAGGGCCAGTCTTGTTAGTCGCACGCACTCTTACGTCGTGGCAGCCGCGATACGTCTTGAAGACATTTGCGCCTTTGCCGACGTCTTGTGCGTTCGCCGCTGGTGCCAGCACCGAAGCCATCACTGCGCTGGCGAAGATCTTCTGCCTGATCGTGATGTCGAGGTGCCGCTGATCGTCCGCCGGTGCAAGTTGCACTGTGCCGCAAGCCGATGATCGACGCCATTGCGCTCAGTATCGCAAGGAAATACGGCCCCGATCAATTAGGTTAAGCAGCATATGGTGGACGCACGACATCTTCTGGCGCGACGCTCGATTGACGCGATCACAATTGCAACGCCGGTTCGCAATCGTATTGTCACTGCATGACTCAATGCGGCGTTACGTTAAGGATCGCGCATTCGCTGACGCGGGTGTAACGCCGAAAATCGTCAGGCGAACGCCATGCAGATTAACTGTCGCAGCGCTGGCGAGAAAAGGCACAGAGATCAGCACTGTGCCCCCCTCCTGCAGTCGAGGTTATAGATTGCTCAATGTTGGTCGTGAGGCCGTTCAAACCGGCGGTTGGCTTTTGGGCTCTCTTTCTAAGGGGCCAAGAGTTCCGACGCCTGCATTCATCAATGCAAGTGTGACGTTGCTCTCTGAGGAGACAGCGGCGGGCGTGACCTACCGCAGACTGGGAGGCTTAGGGTGCTATTGCGTGCCGGCGCTTGACCAGCTCGACTTTGGCGTCAAGGCCGTGTGGCTGTCGGTTGGATAGCGTCAGCTTGCCACCCTGTGCAGTGATCAATCGTTCAGCGATCGCGAGACCAAGACCGAAGCCGCCTTTCTCGCTACTGGTGCGCGCGCCGTTGAGTCGTTGAAACGGTCGACGCGCAAGATTGAGCTGACCGGCGAGGATGCCGGGGCCGTCGTCGGAAACAACGATCTCGATGCAGCCGGGTCGGAACGCGAGATTGACACGCGCGCTGCCGCCGTGCCGGACGGCGTTCTGGATCAAGTTTATTAGAGCACGCTTGATCTGCAACGGGTGGCCAACAGCAATGGCGTGACGAGAGCCAGTCACCGTGGCTGAGTGGCCCTGGTCGACGAGGTCGTTGCAGATCGTGTCGACTATTGCGCTGACATCAAACAAGCGCACCGGCTCATCGACAGGCGCACCACGCAGGAAAGTGAGCGTGCCGTCGATCATCTGCTCCATGTCGGCGATGTCGGCGATCATGCGCGATTTTGCGTCTGGCGAGGCGGCGTCTTCAACCTGCAGGCGCAGGCGCGTCAACGGTGTTTTTAAATCGTGGCTGATAGCAGCGAGGCTGAGTGTGCGATCCTCGATCAGTGTTGCAATACGCCGTTGCATGTCGTTGAAGGCGCGCGCAGTCTCGGCAACCTCGCGAGGGCCGGTTTCAGGCAACGGCGCGATATCAATTCGCTCGGCATGGGGCGCTTGCTCGATGCGACGCGCGGCGTCGCCAAGCGCGCGCAGCGGCTTGGTGATCCAGCGCACGGTGATGAGCGACGCCAGAATAACGCCGATGGCCATCAGCGTGGTCGACCAGATCGTGCCATGGCTGGCTTCCGGCTGATGGCGTGTTTTGACTATGGCGACATTGACAAAGGTTCCGTCGCCAAGTCCAAGCGAGGCCAGCATTTGATGGTTGTCATGGCTCTCGTGGCGATGTCCGGTTGCCACTTCGCTGCCAATGACAACGCCATCACTTGCCAGATCTGGTTCAGCTGTAATGAGTCGTGCGCGAAGCGATTCAGCTATGCTATCCCCCATGTTGGGGACTGCGAGTGATTTCGTTCCGAAGTGCGCGTCAACCGTACCACCTGACAATTCATGGGCGAGGGCCTCGCGTTTGTCGGGAGGTCGAACCGCAAGACTGCGGCGGATCGAGAGCAGGCGTTCGGCGATGCGCATCTCATTGTTGGTTTGGACCTCTTGGTCGAGGGCTGCCTGATAGGCCCACACACTGAGCAGATGGAATACGCCGAGCCCGATCAGCAGAAGCGCCATGGTTCGCGTGGCGATTGTGTCGAAGTGGCGCATCAGGCCACCGTCACTGTTGAGACGAATAAATAGCCCTGCCCACGCACGGTCTTGACAAGAGATGTCGATTCATCTGCGTCATCGCTGTCGATCTTGCGCCGCAGGCGACTGACCAGTACGTCGATGCTGCGATCGAAGCCCGACGCTTGGCGGTTGCGGGCCGCGTCGAGCAGATGGTCGCGAGAGAGAACGCGCTGCGGAGCTTCAGCAAAGGTGACGAGTAGGTCATACTCGGCCGCCGACAGATCGATAACGACGCCGCTTGGATTGAGCAGCTCGCGCTTCAGGAGATCGATGCGCCAGCCATCGAAGTTGTAGGTGCGCGGCGCGTGGGACGGCAAGGCACGTGCGTGATTGTCTGGCTTAGAGGCCGCATGCGAGCGGCGGAGCACGGCGTTGATGCGAGCCAGAAGTTCACGTGGATTAAAAGGCTTGCCGAGATAATCGTCCGCGCCGATTTCAAGGCCGACGATGCGATCCGTGTCGTCGCCTTTGGCGGTCAACATTATGACTGGCAACTGAGACGTCCGGCGCAGATCACGGCAAAGGTCGAGACCACTCGTCCCCGGCAGCATGACATCCAGTACGATCAGATCAATATGTGCGGTCGCAAGGCAGGCTAGCATCTCGCGGCCATCACGAGCCAGCAAAACATGGAAGCCATTCTCGCGCAGAAACTTGGCGACCAGCCGCCGGATCTCGCCGTCATCGTCAACGACGAGGATGTGGGTTTGCCCCACTTGACCGGTGGCTTGTGCCGGCGGGTCGCTGCTCGTCATGCGTTACCAATCATTCTGCGGGTGTAAACCGTATCTGCGTCGGCTTGCGGCTGGTTTCTTGGATAGACACAACGACGCGCAGTCCAGTCTTGGCAACAAAAGTTCCCGTGCCAATGAGTGTATCGGCAGTGGCGGGCTTCAGTTTGATCGTCGCGGTCTTGCCGTCAGCGAGCACGGTTGCGGTGGCTGTGGCGCCGTCCAGCGTTGTCCGTGGCTTGGTGTCGTTGTCAGACACAAATAGCGTCAGGGCATTGTCCTTGGCGAGCAGTTCATAGTGAGCATCGTCGACGTGAACTAGCTGGCCTCCGTGGGGTCCTTTAGCGGGCTTGTCGTGTGCGACCGCAACACCGGTCGCGACCGAAGCGAAATAGACGATCAGAGCTGCAAGAGTTTTACGCATGGGAGGTCTCCAGGCGAGGTTCAGCCATGAGAATCAATTCTTGGCATTCTTGGCAAGCCAGCGCTGCATGAAAGCAATCTCTTTGTCCTGCGCCTTGATGATGTCGCGCGCGAGCTTTTTCAGAGCCGGGTCCTTGCCGTGCTCCAAGACGATCTTGGCCATGTCGACGGCACCCTGGTGATGCGGCACCATACCTTTGACGAAGTCGACATCGGCATTGCCAGAGAACGGGATGTTCATGCCGCCGTGCATCTTGTCGTTGGCAGCCTTGAACGCTTTGGTCGAGGCCGTATCACCAGCGGCGGGCGGCGTGGCACCGTGCCCCATCTTAGAATGATCCATAGCAGCAGGTGCCGGGGCATCAATCTTGCAGTGGCCCATCTTGGCATGTTCGGCTGTGCAGGCTGCGGCCTTGGGCGCCGGAGCCGCTGTTTGCGCGGCGGCGTGAAAGGCTGATGTCGCGATCAGCGCTAGAGCGGCGACAATTGAAAGTGCGCGTGTCATGAAGTGATCCTTTGGCTCGTCTGTGGGGTACGTCAAAACGCATCAATGGTGGCTGAGGGCGGGGTGCCGATGATAGTGTCGGCGTCACGGCGCGCATCGATCAATTGGCCGAGCGGACGGGCGCCGAATTTCAGGAATAATATGGGTGTCAGCACCGCATCAAGCAAGGTCGCGCTGATGAGGCCGCCGAAGATGACGATGGCGACCGGATGCAGCAATTCCTTGCCGGGCTCGCCGGCGCCGATCATTAGCGGCACGAGCGCGAGGCCTGCAGAAAGTGCGGTCATCAGGACTGGCGTCATACGCTCCAACGACCCCCGGATGATCATGCGCTCGCTGAAGGTTTCGCCCTCAAACAGCACGAGATTGATGTAGTGGCTGACCTTCAGGATGCCGTTGCGCGCTGCGATGCCTGATAGCGTGATGAAGCCGATCATGGTTGCGACCGAGAGCGGCTGCCCGGTCCACCAGATGGCGATCAGACTGCCGATCAGGGCCAAGGGAATGTTACCCATGATGATGAGCGCGAGTGCGGCCGAGCGATAGCGGCCGAAGAGCACAATGAACACAGTGGCGATGGAGACGAGCGATAGCAATCCGATCGTGCGGGCGGCTTGCTCCTCAGCTTGGAAGGTGCCTTCAAGCGACGTGAAGGTGCCCTGCGGCAACGGCGTATCGGCGACCACGCGGCGGACGGCAGCGACTAGCGTGGCCATATCTGAGCCGTCGGAATTGGCCATCACAACGATGCGGCGGCGGCCGCCTTCGCGCAGCACCTGATTGGGGCCATCGGACTCTTCCACGGTTGCGATCAGCGACAATGGAATCCGGCCGCCCGGGGTTTCGATGAACACATTGCGCAAGCCCTCGGTGGTGCGGTCGCTGTCACGGGCGCGCATGATCAGATCGACGCGACGTGCACCATCAAGCACCTGGGAAACGACACGACCGTTGATCAACTGCTCCAGTGCCTCGGTGATGCTGGCTGTGGTAACGCCATATTGTGCGGCCTTGTCGTAGTTGATCGACACCTGCACCTGCGGGATGCGAACTTGCCGTTCGACTTGCAAATCGGCGATGCCGGGTACGCTGGCAAGGTGGCTGCGGAAGGTGTCAGCTAGCGCAATGAGCGTGTCGAGATCATCGCCGTAGATTTTCAGCGCGAGCTGCGCGCGGATGCCGGACAACATATGGTCGAGGCGATGCGAGATAGGCTGACCGACGTTGGCTGCCATCGGCAGTGGCGCAAGCACGCGGCGGATATCGGCGATCACATCTTCGCGCGCGCGGGACGAGCGCTTCAAATCGACATCGATCTCGCTGGAGTGGACGCCCTCAGCGTGTTCGTCCAGTTCCGCGCGGCCGGTGCGGCGACCGACCTTAATAACTTCAGGCACTTGTTGGATCAGCCGCTCGGCGATCAGGCCGATGCGATGGCTTTCGGCGAGCGAAATGCCCGGCACGAAGGTCGTGTTGATCGTCAGAGTGCCCTCGTTGAATGGCGGCAGAAATGCGCGCGGCAAGCCCAGGACGGAGAAAGCTGCGAGTAGAACGGCCGTGGTGGTCGCGACGATGACAAAGGCTTGGCGCTCGAACGCCCAGGCAAGAAAGCCAGCGTAGGCGCGCTTCAGATGGCGAACGAGCCAGCCATCGCGATGTGCGCGATCTGCATGCTTCAGAATTGACGGCAGAAGGTAGGAGCAGAGCACCGGCGTGACGGTGATCGAGACGACGAGGCTGGCTATAATCGAGACGATGTAGGCGAAGCCGAGAGGTGCGAACAGGCGGCCTTCTATGCCGCTCATTGCGAACAGCGGCACGAAGACGAGCACGATGATGGCGGTGGCGTAGACGATGCCCGAGCGGACCTCTTGAGAGGCTGCGGCGATGACGGAGATGATCGGCTGCGGGGTGGCTGCAACAGCGTTTTCGCGAAGGCGTCGGAAGACGTTTTCGACATCCACGACGGCATCGTCGACAAGTTCGCCGATGGCAATGGCGAGGCCGCCGAGCGTCATAGTGTTGATGGTCAGGCCGAGCAGGTGGAACACCAGTGCCGCTGTCATGACAGAGACGGGAATAGCGATCAGCGAGATCAGGGTCGTGCGCCATTCCAGCAAAAACAGAAACAACACGATGGCGACGACGATCATGGCTTCGACCAGGACACGTTGCACATTGCCGATGGACGCTTCGATGAAGTCAGCCTGCCGGAACAGTGTGTCGGTGACTTTGATGCCTGGTGGCACGACGCGTTGAAGGTCGGTCAGCGCCTGTTGAATGTCGCGGGTCAGTGCGACGGTGTCAGCTCCCGGCTGTTTTTGAACGGAGACGATGACCGCAGATTTGCCCATGAAGCTGGCATCACCGCGTTTGACGCGGGCCGCAAAGTCAACGTCGGCAATCTGGCCGAGGCGGATCGAAACGCCCTGGCGCTTGAGCACGACCTGCGACTTGAGGTCTTCAAGTTTTGCCGTGCGTCCGATGTTGCGGATCAGGTATTCGCGCGCGTGCTGATCAACGAAGCCGCCAGCGGTGTTTGAGCCGAATTGCCGCAAGGTCAACTCAACTTGCTCCCGCGTGATGTCGAGCGCCGCCATCTGCGCGAGGTTGAGCGTGATGCGGATCTGGCGTACCTCGCCCCCGATGGGGATCACCTGCGAGACGCCAGCAATGGTCAGCAAACGGGGGCGAAGCACCCAATCGGCGACATCGCGAAGTTCCATCGCCGACGCTGTTTCGCTCGAAACAGCAAGCAGCAGGATCTCGCCCATGATCGACGAGACCGGCGCCATCTGCGGCACCACCCGTGCCGGCAACTGTGATTGGATGGCACCGAGGCGCTCGGTCACCTGTTGTCGGTTGCGGTAGATGTCGGTGCCCCAGTCGAATTCGACGTAGACGATGCCAAGGCCGACGCCGGAGACCGAGCGCACGCGCGTCACACCAGGCAGGCCGTTCATCGTTGTTTCGATGGGGATCGTGACGAGTTGTTCCACTTCCTCCGGAGCTAAGCCCTCGGCTTCTGTCATGATGGTGACAGCCGGCTTGTTTAAATCCGGGAACACATCGACGGGCAGACGCAGGACGGACAATCCGCCCCAGACGACCATCGCTGCGGCGACGGCCAGAACGAGCAAGCGATTGCGCAACGCGGCGGAGACGAGAAAGTTGAACATGGATGGCTCCTCAACGCACTTGGTTGAGGAGGGTTGCGCCCTCGATGACAACACGTTCGTTGGCTGAGAGACCACCTTCGACTAGCAATCGCTGGCCGTCGATCGGCTTCACTTTGACCACGTTCGGCTTGAAGCGTTCAGCCTGGGTATGCGTCCAGACGATCGAGAGGCCGTTCTGGCCTTTGACGACGGCTGCCTGCGGCAGGATCATGCCCTGGCGGGTTTCTCTGGTGGTGAGCAGCACGTTGACAGGTTTACCGATGACGAGGGTTGCCGGAGGTGCCTTGATGCTGAAATGCAGCGGCAGACCTTGCTGACGCGCGGACACGCCGCGACCGACATAGTCGAGCGCGAGCAGTTCGCCCGTTGCTTCGACCGCGCGGGCGGCAGTGATGTCTGCAACAAGACGCGCATCATATGCGATGGCCTCGACCCACATGCGAGATGGATCAACGATTTCGAAAAGGGCTTCGCGGGCGTTGGCGAGTTGCCCCGGAACTGCGGTCGACATGGAGACGGTGCCGGAGATGGGCGCAGTGAGCGTGACTGTTTCGCGGACAGTCGCACGGACGGCCGTGCGTCGCGTTTTCAACGTCTCAAGTTCAGTTCGGGTGTCGTCAATGTCTTTCTGGGCGACCACGCCCGCGATGCGTGTGAGCCGTGCTAGCTTAGCCTCCCCGAGTGCGATGCGCGTGTCGATCTCGCCAGATGCGCTTTCGTAGCTGCTGCGATCGGCAGTCGCGACAATGGGTGTGAGGATCGCAAGAACCTGCCCCTGTTCAACTTTCTGACCGACCACGACAAGACCGCCTTTTGGGGCATCGATGCGGCCATCGACAGTGGCTTGAACACGGCCAAAACCATTGGGATCGGCGACAATCTGGCCATTCAATTCGACGGTCGATCCAGCGGTCGATTCACCAGCCAGGACGGTTCGGATCGACAGCAGGCGCTGCGTGATCTTCGGCACAAACAGCGAGCCATCGGCGAGGCGCTGCGGCAAGTCGGCTGAAATGGTGATGCTGGCTTTGGCAGGTGTTTCAGCGATGGCCTCCGAGATGCCCCCAAGCGCATGCGTCATTAACGACAGGAGCACGGCTGACGCCAACACTTTAGCCACGGCGCGCAATTTCGGCTGTTCGAGGGTGCGGTCACCTTGGCTCAGATCCAACGGGTTCGACACGTCAGTTGCTGTATCAATTTTCTCTGCTGCGCTGCGTTTGCGGAACAGGAGGACACCGAGGATGCCAACCATCAATCCGCCGAGCGCTGAGATCAAATTGTCGTTCTTGATCGGCAGCTGTTGCCACCATGCCGCTGACCGGACTGGCGTTGCGACTGCGCCGGGAATTTCGATGGCACCGGCCAATAGATCGGTAACGGTGCCGACCTGAATGGTCAGCAGAATTTCAGCGCGGCCGGGTCTAGCGAGGGTCGGCGAGGCGATCTTGTAGGTGCCGTCTTCACTGTTCGTCACCGCCGCCACTTCGCCATTGATGGTCACATCGATCTTTGCGTTCGGGATCGGTTCGTTGGTCCGGAAGCGGTCGAGTGTGAGGACGAGGTCGGGGCCTTTCAGAACGCCTAACGCCTCAAAGTCGTCTGAAGCAGCCTCGAAGCGCGGCGCAACGGACGCACTGACTTCGATTGCCGGCCCGTGATCGTGCCCCGCATGGGCATGGGCGGCCGACGTCTGCGACGATGCGAAGACGCTGGTCGCAGCAAAGACGGCGAGGGGTCGGAGTGCCTGCAAAACTTTGTTCACCTGTAGTCTCGCATTGGGGCCCGGAGGCTGGTGCTGGAGCTCCCGTCCGGTCCTTTTTTATGACGTGATTTTACGCTGGCGATTGCAACAGAAGATGTCTGGATTGTTACAAAGTGTAACAGCGGAGACGTTTTGCGGGCTCCGACACGGCTCGTGCGACGGCTGACACCAACCGCCCGGTCGGGGCGCAGCTTTTGATTAAATGTCCCGAAAAGGTAAAACTCGATGCCAAAATCGGACCAGCAGAAGCGTAGTCGGTACCTGACTACGGCCGATATCCTGCCGGCGGACAAGAACAGTTTTGCCGTTGTGCGCTTGCTCATGGCGCTGTCGGTTCTGGTGTCGCACTGTTTCTACCTTCAGGCCGGAACAGTGGCTGCAGAGCCGCTGCGGCAATGGACGGGCTACACGCTCGGCCAGTACGCCGTGCAGGTGTTCTTTATCCTCAGCGGCATCCTGGTGGCGCAAAGCCTGGATCGTACTCGCAGTATCGTGGATTTTGCGGTCGCGCGGGGATTGCGGATCGTTCCGGGCCTTGTCGTTTGCGTCTTGACGACCGCGCTCATCGCGGGCCCGCTCGTTTCATCCAGGTAGCCGAGCCGAATGCTCTAGGGTCGTTTCGCTTTTTTTGGAATCGAGGAACGACCCAAACACTTTGTTTGGTCGTGGTTCTTTCGGGGAAACCCCTGCACACTTTTACCGGAAGCACTCGAAGCGCCGAACGCGCAGCGCCGCCAATTGCG
>JANNEU010000042.1:0-12547 GCA_031379035.1 Hyphomicrobiaceae bacterium
GATGTCATGTCGAGGCGGCTCGCTTGCGCACCGCCCCAGCGCGAGCGCCCTGAAATGGCCGAATACATGCTTACGCACAGCCCCATCACCGTCGCCATCAGTGCAATGCCGACCAGGAGTTCGACCAACGTGAAGCCAGCCTCGTTTGATCGAGACAGCGATGATGGCCGAGCGCCACTCATGACGCTTTCCCGAGCCGATAGGTGGTCAGGGCATAACGCCGTCGCGCTGGCCATTCGACAACCACGGCAACCTCATAGAGCATCCAACCGCCCGCGAGCAGTTGTGGTGCTAGCCCGTCCGGGGCGGGCGCAATCGCCAACTGCCAGCGATAGACACCGTCACGACCCTGCAGGCGGCCTGGCCTCAGAACGGCGAGGCGCGCCTGCTCTTCGACCAGCGATCCGGCAAGCTGTGCTGCAACAACATGCCCCTCCGTCTGCCGCACGCCACGCATCGCACCACTGTACGCGGGAAAAAACACGGCCGCTGTCGTCGCCAGCACCGTGATGGCCACCAGCACTTCGATCAGGCTGAAGCCCGCTGACGCGGCGTGTCGGGACGCGTTATCCAACCGGAGAAACGCCCACACGGCCCGTGAACCAGTTGACGCGGACTTCATAGGCCTTGCCCTTTTTGCCAAATCGAATGGTGCCGCCTGTTGACATGCCATTGGCGAAAAACCGTATCCCCGCCAGTGTTCGTGATCGTCGCTCGTTGGCGCTGACCTCGACGTCGAGATCCACACTCTCGCCGATCGTCAGCGGTGTACTGCCAGCGACGCCAGCGATTTGCCGCCGATCCAGATCGATCAGCAGCACCTGATCCTGCCCGAGCCTAATCGCTTGGCTGCGCACTTGCCGCACTTCGATGGCTGTTGCGATGGCCAGCTGGCTTGCCGTCGCCCGATCATCGTTGCGCCCGAAGTTGACCATGGCGAGGCTGGCCGCCAGTGCCAGCAGGAAGACCACCGCCATGACTTCAATCAGTGTGAAGCCCGCCGTCGGGCCACTGTTACTGCTGCCAACTTGTAACATCGGCGTTTTCACCAGTTCCGCCGACCTGATTGTCTGCGCCGAGAGAGAAGATATCAAAGTCGCCACGCTGCCCGGGCGCACGATAGTTGTACGGTCGCCCCCACGGATCGGCCGGCACGTCGGCCTTGTTGAGATAGGGCCCATTCCAGTTCGCGGCCGATCCCTTGTCGACCAGCGCTTTCAACCCTTCCGAGCTTGTGGGATAGCGGCCCACATCGAGCCGGTAGAGTTGCAGCGCTGCGGAAATCGATTCGATCTGTACTTTGGCCGTCTTGGTCTTTGAGGATCCCAGATAGCCGATCACGCGGGGCCCGACGAGCGCCGCCAGCAAGCCCAGGATCGCCAGCACGATCAGCAGCTCTACCAGCGTGAAGCCTGCCTCATTGCGGCGCTTCGTTTGGGTCGCGCTTTCGCCGCCCGTGGCCCACCGCAGACAGCGCGCCGCACACGCCTCGAATAGCCCGGCTCTGCTGCGTCGTACAAACACGTCTCACACTCCCGATAAGTCATAAACACCAAGGATCGCCGACATGATCGACAGAACAATAAAGGCAACAAAGGCCCCAACAGCCAGAATAATCACCGGCTCTAGCACCGACATCAGACGCTGCAGCCCGACATCGAGCTTGGTCTCGTACATGGTCGCCAACCGCGCGGCAACGTCAGCCACTGCGCCGCTTTCCGCACCCATTCGCAGCAGCGAGGCCACCAGCGGCGGGAACACCGGCGACTTCGCCAGCGGCTCGGTAAAGTCAGCGCCATCGCGCAACGCCATCCCCAACCGATCAATCAGCTGCCGGGCTTCCTCGTTGCCGATCACATCCCGCGTCAGTGCCAACGTGCTGGAGAGATTGAGCCCACTCGACATCAGCGAACTCACGGTCCGGCAGAAGCGAATCGTCACTGCGTAGCGCACCAGATTGCCGACCACGGGCAGGCGCAGCAACAGCCGCGCCCATACCGCCTTCGCCGCCGGTCGCTGCACGGCGATGACCACCAGCGCGACCAGTGCTGCCAGCGCCGTACCGATCCAGAGGCCATAGGCGTTGAGGATGTCTGAGGCTTGAAAGACCAACGCTGCCGAGGCTGGCAGCGCATCCGCCTGTGTCGCCAGGGACGACTTGAATCGCGGCACCACAAAGCCTAGCAGAAACAACACCGCCGCCACGGCCGTCGCCACCAGAAACACCGGATAGATGAGAGCTGACACGACTTTGGACCGCATCCGCTGTTCGCTCTCGCGCATGTCCGCGATGCGGTTCAGAACGGCCGGCAAGGTCCCTGACATCTCAGCGGCTTTCACCATGCCGATATGGATCGGCGGGAACAGTGTCCCCTCCGCCGCAAGCGCGTCTGCGAAACTGGTCCCGCCATTGATCGCTTGTCCCAGCCGCGTGGCCAACGCCTGGATGCGCGGCGCCGCGTCATCGCCGCGGATGGTCGCCAAACCCTGGCTCAGTGTTTGCCCGGTCGTCAGCAGCAGTCCAAGTTCGCGATTGAAGATCGTGAGATCGGCAGCCTTTGGCCGGCCGCGCGGCCACAGCGATCCGGCTCCACCCGCAGAGGTTCCCGCGGTCTGCTTTTCCTGCGCCTCGATCGGAATGAGGCCACGTCCGTTCAGCTGCCGGATCGCATCCTGGCGCGAGGCCGCCTCGATCTCACCGGCGGTCTTCTTTCCGGCGGCGTCAAAGGCCGTGTAAGCGAACGCAACCATTTATCAGGCCTCAAGCGCGACGCGGCGCACTTCGTCCGGCGTGGTGAGACCCGCGATGCTCTTGGCCACCCCATCGACTGCCATCGGTTGATATCCCTGGCCGCGCGCGACGGCGGCCAATTCAGAGAGCACGACCCCCGGCTTGATCAGCCGCGACAGATCTTCGTTCAACTCCAGCATCTCAAGCAAACTGATGCGGCCGAGATACCCCGTCGAGAAGCAGCGATCGCAGCCGACAGCCTGCCAATGGGCTACGGGCCGATGCCGCGCGTGTCCGGTCATCGCCAGCACCGTTTCCGGCAAATTCAGTGGTGCCTCGACCGCTCGCCGGCAATGGGGGCACAGCCGCCGTGCCAAGCGCTGACCGATCACACATCGGAGGCACGAGGCCAGCAGGTACGGCTCGACTTCCATGTCCAACAATCGCGTCACCGCTCCCAGCGCCGAGTTCGTATGCAACGTCGACAGTACCAGATGCCCCGTCAACGCTGCCTGAACCGCAATGCGCGCCGTCTCGGTATCGCGCAACTCGCCGACCATCATGACGTCAGGATCATGCCTGAGGAACGAGCGCAGCGCGTGTGCGAACGACAAACCGATGTCCGGCTTTACCTGGATCTGGTTCACCCCATCGATCTGGTACTCGACCGGGTCTTCGATGGTCAGGATTTTCCGCGTCGTTTCGTTGACGATCTTCAGCCCGGTGGCCAGCGTCGTCGTCTTGCCGCTGCCGGTCGGTCCGGTCACCAAGATCAGGCCGTAGGGGGCCGCCAGATGTTTTCTCAGCACCGCCGACTGGCTCGCCGCAAACCCCAGCGCGTCCAGGTCCAAGCTCTGCCGCGTGTTTTCCAGCAGACGGATCGCGACCGCCTCGCCATTGATCGTCGGGACAGTGGCGACGCGCAGGTCGATCTGCCGGCCTTCGACGCGCAATCGCGACCGCCCATCCTGCGGCAACCGCCGTTCGGCGATATCCAGTCCTGAGAGGATCTTCACACGGCTGACGACGGCGCGGGCCATCTCGGGCGGCGGCGAACGGATCTCACGCAGCATGCCGTCAATGCGCAGGCGCACCATAATGCCGCTGCGCGTCGGCTCGATGTGAATATCGGTCGCCCTCAGATGCATCGCGTCGATGAGGATCTGATTGACCACGCGGACGACCGGCGCGCCCAAGGCCAGGTCTTTGAGATGTTCGACATCTTCGCCCAACGGCAAGGCCGCTTCGAGCGTGGCGTCGCCGGATTGCAGTGCGCCACCCTGCAGCCGTTCCAGTGCGGCAACGATTTCCTCTGTTGTCGCGATCCGGGCCTCAAGGGTCCGGCCGGTTGCCAACTGCACTTCGTCGATCACGCCCGCATGCGTCGGGTCGGTGATTGCCACTACCAGCGTTTCGCCCGCGAGCCGCAATGGCAGGATCCGGTGCTGCCGCAAATACTGGAATGAAAGATCGCGCGCGAAGTCTATGGACTTTGGCCAGTCTCCGTCACGCACCCGCGCCAACCGGAAGAAGCCGCAAGCTGCGCTCGCCAAACGTTCCGCATCGGTGTTGAAAAGCTGCCGGCAGGCTTCGACTAACCCGCCCTGGCCGGCCGTCGCGTGCTTCTCCGCGCGCGCAGCATCGTCGCGCGACAGTAGTTTCTGCTCAACCAGATACGCCGCAAACGACATTCAGCGTTCCGTTCACTTCGAACTTCTCGACTACAAAACTGCTACCGCACTGGCGATCAACAAACAACGCCGCGCGGCAAGAACATCTGCTTCAAATCTGTCGGAAATAACGAGGCAGAAAAGAGTGCGGGCCGGAGCGGGGCCAATACACCCATCTCCGGCCCGATTTGGCTCTGCTGGTTCAGCGCGGCGCTGCCGTGAGCCGCACTGGCTGTTGCTGCGCCACTTCGCCTACGCCGAGGGACGTTCCGGGTAATGGACCATAATAAACGGTGTCGTTGTATTGCCAGGTTATGCCGATCTTTGACCAGAACCTGACGTAGTATGTGCGGCCATCAGATGGAAACCCGGTCAACTGAATCCCCACAGAAGTGCCCATCGACTGATCGAAGTAGTCGGCGCCTCCCGGTGTGGAACCAAGTGAAAACCAGTATTCGCCCACGTTCGTGCCTGATGTCCAATAGAACGCTGTCGAATAGGTCAACCTCGCGCCGTTAACGGGCGTGTAGATCGCCGCTTTGACGCTAGGAGCACCGACCGCACTATAGATGTAGTCGTTGGACTGCCACGTGCTACCGATCTTTGAAAATAGCCGAACGTAGAGTGTGCGCCCGTCAGTCGGTAGTCCGATGACTGTTTTGGACTGAATTATTCCGTTCGATCCGTCGTAGATGTCGGTGGTGCCGAATGCATTGCCGATCGACAACCAATACTCACTGACATTTACGCCTGCGTTCCAATTGAACAAAGTGGTCGATGACGACAGCTTTGTTCCGGCAGCAGGCGTGATCATGGCCGCCTTCGTCCCCACCACAACGCTGGCGGTATACGTATAGTCATTATACAGCCACGCACCGGCGATCTGGGAAAACAGGCGCACGTAGATGGCGCGCCCATTATTCGGCAGTCCTGTGACCGTTGTCGAGACACTCGTTCCGGTCGATTGATTGAAGTACTCGGACGCACCAACGGTATTGCCGGCATACAGCCAATACTGGGTTACGTTCGTGCCGGGCGTCCAGGAGAACGCTTGAGAGGCACCTGCAAACGCTGCTCCGGGCGTCGGCGATGACATGACCGCCTTTGTGCCGGCAGAGATCGTCACTGCCGTATACGAGTAGTCATTGTAGACCCACGCCCCGGCAATCAACGAAAACAGACGCACATAAAGTGCTCTGCCGTCCGTCGGCAAACCAGAAACGGTTGTCGAGACGCTCGTTCCTGTCGACTGATTGTAGTACTCTGAGGCCCCAGTCGAGTTGCCCACGTAGAGCCAATACTGAGTGACGTTGGTGCCGGTCGACCACGAGAACGCCTGCGAAGCGGCGGCCAAGGTCGCTCCGTTGGCCGGCGACGACATCACCGCCTTGGTCCCGGCCGAGATGGTCACGGCCGTGTAGGTGTAGTCGTTGAAGGCCCAAACGCCGGCGATTTTCGAAAACAGGCGCACATACAGCGCGCGCCCGTCCGTCGGCAGACTAGACACCGTCGTCGTCAGGCTGGTGCCAATCGACTGATTGTAGAGGTCTGTGGCACCCGCCGCGTTACCAATATACAGCCAGTACTCGGTAGCGTTTGTCCCGGCAGTCCACGAGAACGCCTGCGATGCCCCCGTCAACGTCGCCGCATTGGCTGGCGACGACATCACGGCTTTTGTACCAGCTAAGTTCGTTGTCGCTGTGTACGTGTAGTCGTTGTAAACCCACGTAGCCAGTTTGGACCAAAGCCGCACATAAACAGTCCGGCCATCGACAGCCAGTCCGCTCACCGTGGCGGATAAAGCCGTGCCAACCGACTGAGTGAAAACATCAGTCCCGCCAGCCGTATAACCAACATCAAGCCAATACTCGCTGGTGCCACTGCCGGTGGTCCATGAGAATGGCGCAGATGTTCCGGTCAGCGTTGAGCCATTTGCTGGTGCCGTCATCACTGCTTTCGCAGCGGTCACGGTGGTGTAGTTGTAGTCGTTGTAGACCCAATAACCGCCAATCTGCGACCACAGCCGCGCATACAGCGGTTGCCCATTGGCAGGCACGCTCACGGCCAGCGACACGCTCGTTCCCGCCGAACCGTTGTAAAGATTGGTGCCCCCCACGGTGGTCCCGAGCGCCAGCCAATACTGGCTCACGTTCGTCCCGGGCGTCCAAGTAAACGTCTGTGTCGCACTGGTCAGCGTTGAACCATTCGCAGGCGTCTGCATCACCGCTTTGCCGACCAACGATGACAACGCCATATCGACGCGGATGCGGGGCTTCGTCGTACCGCCGCCTGCCGAGTTGTTGTCGCGTATCGTATCGGTGATTGGCTTGCCCGTGCTCACAAGCGCATTGGTGATCTCATCAACCGTTGCTGCCGGCATCCGTGAACGGATCGCTGCGAACGCGCCGGCTACGTGCGGCGTCGCCATCGAGGTGCCGTTGTAATAGGAGTAGCCGCTGCCACCGCCCAATTGGGCGATCGATGACTGGATCGAACTGCCGGGCGCGAACACCTTGATCAGGCTTGAGACGTTCGAATAATAGGAAACGAGATCCGTCTTGTTCGTGGCACCGACGGCAATCGCTGTCGAAATGCAGCCCGGCGAGCTGATCGAGCTTGTAAATCCGTTGTTGCCGGCAGCGATGACTGTCGCAACGTTGGCCGCTTTGAGCGCGTCAATGGCTGGCTTCTGGCTGGCGCTATCGCAGGCTGCGGAGTACTGCCCGCCGCCCAGACTCATGTTCACCGACGCGATGGTTTGCGACAGCACGCCGACCTTCGACAGCACATAGTTGAGGCCAGCGATCTGGTCGGACGAGTAAGAGAGGACACACGTTGTTGTGGCGGTCGCACTGGCGCCACACGTCGTTCCGGTGAACTTACTAAACACCTGAACTGCAATAATCTTTGCTTCTTTTGCAACGCCGTTGGTGGGGGCACCGGCGGCATTTTTGCCGGCGACAATACCGGCCACGTGCGTACCGTGCGCGCACCCGTTGCTGATCGCCACGTCGCAGTTTACGCCCGCGCCAACACCGCTCTGCGAGCTGAGCCCGTTCGGACATACCGTTGTCGAATTGTTGCCTGCCGACGTCGTCGAGAAGCACGCCTCATCAACGACCTTTCCGGCCAAAAACGGATGCGAACTCTGCACGCCCGTATCGAGCACGGCGACGGCCGTTCCGGTGCCGTCACCGGCGAGCGAATAGGCTCCAGTGGCACCAGTCATGCCGATCAGCGGCACGCTCTGGTCGAGTGAGGGCGCGGAAAGCTGGTCTTCCCAGATTTCAACAACGCGCGAATCTGCAGCGAGCTTTTGCAGCTCGGCTGCGGTTACAGTCATCGCGATCAATGGGAAGTGCGAAATCTGACGGGTCGCCCACTTGGCAGCTTTTTCCCGGTCGCCGCCGATATGTGTTGCAACCAGATCGTTCTGCGCGACCCCGACGGCTTGCGCGACATCAGCGCGTTGCGCCATATCGGCTGTCAGCACTGAACCCGCAGCATGCAGCGGCGATGTTGTTTGATGCCGCACGATCACACGGACGTGACCGTTGCTGGCCAGAGCCGCTGTCAGGCGCTCGCTGTGCGTCGACTTTTGTATGAGAGTGGCTTTGAAGTCCTGTGCTGCGGCACCCGTTGCCGCCAAGACCGCCCATGCACCAAACATGGCAAGTGAGCGAAGCGCACGCGTGGCGCCAACAGAAATTGAGCTTTTCATGACCAGTCCCCAACCCGCTTGGGCAATCGATTACAGTGCACACGTAACGACTTCGCTGAAAAAGTATCCGGCTTTTTCAGCAAGTTATTTAAAACTTTGACGCTTCACGTCTGCCAGCACACCAGCAGAGTGACGCGCAAATTACCGAATACTCAAACTATTTACCCCGCTGAAACGCTAAGGTAGGTGGCGATTCTTTACAACCTGCCGTTCGCGTAACACTTACTGCGTGGACGGCGCAAATCGATTTTTTGCAATGGTGGCCTGACCGAACACGAGCGCTTAGTGCTCTCCCTTCGCGCCCTCAAGCTCACCCTCAAAATGTGCCGGACACCCCGTCTTCCTTGACACTTTCCACATCCGGTGAACCGCGCAACGCTCGAATGCCACCCTCCGACACGGTAAGCGCAAGCTGCGGGATCAAGTCGTAGCGCCGGTTGATTTCGAATGTCTCACCGCTCTTTTGTAGCAGGGCAATCACGCGTTCCTGGGCTGCTCGAATGTCGGCCGCCGCGGCGGGACCGCCTGTAAGGCCCGACAGTGTTACGATCACGCGCTGCATCATCTTTTTTTCCTGCGCAATCAGAATGATGACAGGCTCAGTTGCGGCTTCTGCGCCGCGTACTTGAACGCGCTTTTCGGCGCTGGCACCGGCGGCACTCACTGCAGCACCGAGCATTGCCACACCGACTAAGTTGAGCGCGCGGGTAGCTCGCTTCAGGGCTAGGACTGATGTTCTCGACGCACCCATTTGTCGCCTCTGCAAAACCGAGTGCTCGCGTTACGTTTTAGGATGCGCCGCGGATATGGCTTTGACCAGCCCACGCAGTCGATGGCTCACGCCATCGTCATCCAAACAGCCCAGAGGGCCGGCGCAAGAAACGCGCCGAAAGGGACGCGGTCGGTTGACCGGAGAGATATGCCCACTTGGTGTGACGTGGCAACCACCCACACTAATCCGGCCACCGCCGCGAGCAAAAATACCGCCGGCAGTCCTTGCACGCCCACCCAGGCGCCGCATGCTGCGGCTAATTTCACATCGCCAAGGCCTAGACCTTCAACGCCCCGCAGCACGAAGTAACCCGTCCGGACTAGCCATAATCCGCCTCCGCCGAGCAGCGCACCGGCGAGATATTCCCATTCGAACCCAAAGCCTTGATCGATCACGATGCCGTTAGCCAGCACCCCCAGGGCTAACAGAGTATAGGAGAGCCGATCTGGAATGATCTCGTGGGCATAGTCGATCAAAGCGATCATCGTGACGACAATTCCAAGCACGATGGCCAGTAGAAACGTCACGCTGCCAATACGGGACTGCCAAAACAAAGCGGCTGCAATGCCGGCTGCCGCGAGCGGCAGCAGTGCGGCAAGCCGTGGAAGTGATCTGCTGTCGGCTTCACGCATGATTTGTCCGAGTCGTCAGCGGGACCGCTGAACAGGCATCTGCATTTGATCGCAGCGGCTTGTGACGTCTATCGCCGACTTGGACTCCGTGTCCACGCTGAGCTGTTACAAATCTCGCTGTGCAATTCTTGCGAATTGCACAAGGGTCTGAATTTCATGAATCTTACGCCAATCATTGATTTCTTCAGAATGATTGTTTCTTCCAAGTTCAGCATGTTACGCGTGTGCAACACAACGCGTCGCAAACACACAATCTGTGAACAATTTGCTGTCTTCGTGACTTAAAGTGATCGATGGTCCGCGCAATTCATAACCGGGGTGTATGCAGGGTCGTCGCGCGCATTGACGGCCTTGCGTTGAGGCGTTCCGGACAGTTTCCCCCGAAGTGGTTGAGCGTCAGTTGAGTAAACTTCGGCACATCGAACCTTTGACGCGCGCAATCCGTCGGGCAGCGCCCGCCCTTATTTTGCTCTGCGGTCTCTTGAGCGCTTGCGCACAATCCAGGATTGGCCGCGACGGGCGCATCGAGAATGCTGCGTTCGACGACGTACGGAATACGGACTTGTCTGCGCAGCACGCGCAAGTCGTCAAAAACACATCCGGTCGCGACGCCGCGCGAGGGAACAAGCAGCGCGCTCAACTATATCCGGGCGAAGATCCTGCGGAACGCAGGCGCTCTGATGGCCGCCCCCCTGCGAACGCGCCGATCCGCCAGACAAGCGACGGGTACCAAATCAACTTTGACAACGCCAACATTGCTGACGCGGCCAAGGCGATCTTTGGCGATACGTTGCGTGTGCCCTACGTCGTCGATCCACGCGTCCAGGGGCAAGTGACGCTGTCGACAGGGCGTGCCGTCTCCCGCAACGACCTGCTCAAGTCTTTTGAAGCCGCTGCAAAATTATCTAACGCGGCGATGATCGCCGATGCCGACGGCTATCGCATCGTCCCGATCAGCGAGGCTGCCGCAGGCGATGTTGGTCGGATAGACAGAGTGCGCCCTGGCGATGGCGCGCGCGCAGGCTATGGCGTCAGTGTCATGCCGCTGCGTTACACCAACGCCGAGCAGATGCTTCGGTTACTCGACGGGTTTCTTGCGCGCGCGGGGACCGTCAAAGCCGAAGTCACTGGAAATCTCATCTTGATCCGCGGGCCCGCCCGTGATCGGGAAAACATTGTCGAAGTTGTCGATACGTTTGATGTCGATTGGCTCCGCGGACAATCTGCAGGTATTTTCCCGCTGAGCCATGCCACCCCCGACGATCTGATCGGCGAGTTAACACAAGTCATGCAGAATGAGGGTGGTACATTGAACGCGTCGATGGCGCGCTTTCAACCTGTCGCCCGACTGAACGCCGTCCTTGTGCTCACGCGCCGTTTTGAACATCTGAAACTGGTCGGTGACTGGATCCGCCGCCTTGATCAATCAAATGCGGCCGGCCAAAGCGTTTATGTCTATCAAGTCGAAAACGGCAAGGCCGCCGACATTGCTCAACTGCTGAATGACACGTTCGGCACGGGTGGCGGCAGTGGTGTCAGCCGCCGCACGACGCGCAGCGAAGTGGCTCCCGGCCGCGACGTCTCGCAATTTGGCTCGTCTGGTACCACCGGGTCTTTGGGCGGCTCGCGCTCAACGTCGGGCAGTCAGCAACAGCCTGGTTCGGGCCAGGGACAACCGGCGTTGGGCGGCCAAGCGACGGCCGCGCGCCAAACCACCGCCAGCTCGCTGGCTGCCACCTCGACGGCGACCGGATCAGGCGCAAGTGCAAACACCGGCAACGGCCCGGATGTGCGCATTGTTCCTGACGAAACCAACAACTCGCTGATCATTCGCGCCAGCCAGAGCGAGTATCAGAAGATCCTCAACGCGCTGCGCCAGATCGATAAGCCGCCAGTGCAAGTGCTCATCAACGCGACTATTGCTGAGGTCACGCTCAACGATGCGCTGCGCTATGGCGTGCAGGCGTATCTGCGCGGCAAAGACCACGCAGCTGGCTACAATCCCGGTCCATCGGCACTCACACTGGCACCGAATTTTCCTGGTCTCAACCTGATCGCCGGCAGCGCCACCGATCCACGCGTCATCCTCGATGCCCTGTCTGACGTGACTGCCGTCAAGGTCGTCTCGTCGCCGTCGCTCGTGGTTGTCGATAACCAGCCAGCCACTCTCAAGGTTGGCGACGAAGTTCCGATTACTACGCAGCAATCCCAGAGTGTTGAAACAACAACCGCGCCCGTCATCAACACGATCCGCTATCGCGAGACTGGGGTGATCTTGAAGGTGACACCGCGGGTCAATTCCAGCGGCCTCGTCACCATGGATGTGGAGCAGGAGATCAGCCAGGTTGCGAGCACGACCGACTCGTCCGGCACGGCCACTACCAGTCTGACGCCAACCGTGTCGCAGCGCCGCATCGCCAGTACGATTGCCGTCTATAGCGGACAAACCGTTGCACTCGGTGGCCTGATCAGCGACCAAACAAATTCGGGCCGCAAGAGTGTTCCAATTATTAACAAGATCCCTATTATCGGTGATCTTATTGGGCATACAGAAAAGCAGAGTAAGCGGACCGAGCTGATCGTCTTCATCAAGCCCGACATCATCCGCAACAGCGAAGATGCGAGCCGCGTCTCAGAGGATCTGCGCGGCAAGTTGAAGTCGATGGCCTTCGAGGCGCCCGCGCCGAATGATGCGCATCGGCCTACTGCCGCTCACAGCATCAAAGATCGTAAGAGCTATTGAACCTAGTGGCCTGAATCTCCTAAAGTGCGGGATACAGGCTATTCAGCTTTACACGCGCGTCGGTTGAGGTGAAGTGCCAGTTGGCCTTGGCGTTGTGGGTATTGCGGCGCTTGCCCCATGCAGTGACTTCGCCTGCGAGCATCGCGGCGTCGGGGATGCGGCGGTTGAGGCACTGACCGGAGAGCACAGCCAACTCCGATTCTGCCAGGTTGAGCCAGCTGCCGTGCTTGGGCGTGTAGTGCCATTCGAACCGCTCGATGATACGGCGGGCCTCAGCC
>JANNEU010000119.1:0-2141 GCA_031379035.1 Hyphomicrobiaceae bacterium
GCTGAAACCAGTCGCACAGCGAGATTATTGCGGTGCAACTGGTTTCAGCAAGAATGGATGTCAATCGGCGCGGAACTTTGACCCCCGTACAGGGGTCAAAATTGCACGCCGGTTCACAAGAATGGAAGCTTGCCATCCGAGACCGCTTCCGTTCTTTTGTCGAGGTGGGCCAAGGGCTGCCGAGATCGGGAGTCGTGCCGGCAACGTCCGCAATTTTCAACTCCGGACATAGCCTCGGCACAATATTCACCAGCAATCATTCCTCGGATCAGCCTATTTGCGGGGCGTACGTGCCACGCCCGACAGCAACCAGCTTGCCGTCCTCATCCGTCACGTCAATGTCGACTAGGGCGACACTGCGGCCCTGGCGGCGCACACGCGCCGTGCCGGTGACGGCCGCACCAATCGCGGGGCGAAGGTAGTCGATCCGAAGGTTGATCGTCGGCACGCCGCCGCCAACCAACATGCCAATTGCGAAGTCTCCAACTATATCGATGAACGAGGCAATCGGCCCGCCGTGGAATTGGCGGGTGCCAATGCGGCGCTCCAGTTCTGGCCTGAGCGGCATGCGCATGACGATCTCACTCTTGGCGTGGTCCACAGCCAGAACCCTGAGTCCGAGAAAAGTATTGAATGGTGATGCATCGAGGATCGCCTGCACTCCGCCGGCGTCGAGCCTGGGCAAATCAGTCATGGTTTCACCACCACCTTGCCGAACACAGCGCGATCTTCAAGCAATCGGAAAGCTTCGTTGACCTCGGTCAGCGGCAGCTCTCGGTCGATGACGGGCTTGAGTTTGCTCGAGCCAACAAGGTCGAGCAGCTTGCCAATATCCTCGCGCATCCAGCTGTTCGAACCCCTGATATTCAGCTCAAATGTCCAAATGAACCGCAGATCCTCTTTCGGATCGAACCCTGCTGTGGCGCCGCACGTCAGGAGACGACCCTGTCGGTGCAGTGTCCGGAGAGACGGCACCCAGGTGTCGCCGCCGGTGAAATTGACGACAACGTCCACGCCTCCATCGAAGCGGCGCCGATGTGGCTTGCCGTATTTGGCATAAACCCACTTCACGAAGTCCTCTGTTGAATAGTCAATGCCGTGATCGGCGCCGAGCTCCTTGAGCCGGGCAAGCTTTGCGGCGCTGGATGCGCAAACGATCACCTCGGCGCCGGCGAGCTTAGCCAGCTGTACGCAGCAGGTTCCCACGCCACCCGACGCACCGAGGATCATCACTTTCTCGCCGGCTTTCACCTCGCCGATGGTGCTCATCATTCGCAACGCCGTGCCGTAAGCGACTGGTAGACAGGCAGCTGCCTCATAGGACACATTGTCCGGAAGCCTGACGAGGTTGTGTGTCGGGACAGCGCAGTATTCAGCCAGCCCGCCTGGTCTCATTTCTCCAATCAACCCGCCGCCTCCGACGCGGTCGACCGGGTCGATCATGATCCTATCGCCAACCTTCCAGTCGCCAACGCCCGAGCCAAGCGCTGCGATCTCGCCAGCAAAGTCGATCCCCATGATGCAGGGCAGCGGCACTTTGATCCCCGGCATGCCGCGGCGAGTGAAGATGTCGTGATAGTTGAGTGTCGTTGCCTTGACGCGCACGAGAACCTCGCCAGCAACAGGCGTCGGATCGGGATAGTTGGAATCGTAGCGGATCGAACCCGGTCCACCATGCTCATTGATGACTGCGGCTCTCATCTGCTTGACCTTTCTGGATCTTGCTTTCCTCGTCGACTTGCTGCGAGCGATTTCGCGTCACTCAGGTCTTGATGCCCATTCGCGCTCCGCCACTGCTTTTAGCGCATTGCGGTCGATCTTATTGGGACCAGCCAGTGGAAGCTCGGCCACGAACTTAACGTGCCGTGGATGGGCGAAAGCCGGGCCGTTCGAGAGCGTAAAGTTTCGAATGTCATCTTCGGTCGCGACGGAACCGGCTTTCAGAACGACAAACGCAACCGGTTTCTGACCTTTGGTATCGTCCGGAACGGGGACGACCGAGGCCTGGGCAATCGCCGGGTGGCGTTCCAGCAGCATTTCGACTTCGACCGGGGCAACCTTTTCGCCACCGCAGTTGATCATGTCGTCGGCGCGACTGACAAACGTGAAATGGCCCTCGTGCGATCGCCGAAAAATATCGC
>JANNEU010000124.1:0-13165 GCA_031379035.1 Hyphomicrobiaceae bacterium
CGCGCACCGGCGGATTCATCTGCGCATAGGTGCCGAGGCGCTCGTAGCAGTCGGGTGCCGTCAGCGTCAGATGATGCGGTGTCACCTCCACGCTGGCCCAGTCGCGATGCTGGCCAAGAAACGCAATTTCTTCCGCCGTGGTAATGTGCAGCACGTGCACGCGGCGCTTATGTTTTTCGGCCAGCCGCACCAGCCGCTGCGTGGCCAGCATTGCCGTTTCCACATCGCGCCACTCGGGATGCGACTTTGGATCGCCGGCACGACGGAGGCCCATCCGCGCCTTCAGCCGGTCCTCGTCCTCAGCATGAAATGCCGCCCGCCGCGACAGCGCGCCGACGATTTTGTCCAGATGGGGCTCGTCATCGACCAGCAGATCGCCCGTCGACGATCCCATGAACACCTTGATGCCCGCCGAACCTTCCAGACGTTCAAGCTTGGGAATATCGCCGATATTCTCCCGCGTGCCGCCAACGTAAAATGCAAAGTCGCAGAACATGCGGTTGCGGGCTGCGGCGACTTTGGCTGCCAGTGTCTCAGCGCTTGTCGTCAGCGGCTTGGTATTCGGCATTTCGAACACGCCGACCACGCCGCCCATGACGGCGGCCCGGCTGCCGGTTTCGAGATCCTCTTTGTGCGTCAGTCCGGGTTCGCGGAAATGCACCTGGCTATCGATCACGCCGGGCAACACATGCAAGCCTTTGAGGTCAAGCGTCTCAACCGCGGCCGCCGTCCCAAGCGCCCCGATCGCCGCAATGCGTCCACCGCGGATACCGATGGCCGCCTCGACCGCCCCCTGGGCCATGACAACAGTGGCATTGATCAGCAGCACGTCGAGGGGTGTGGTCATGGGAGGGCCTTTAGATTTCAATTCCCACATCTCGCACGGCGCTTGGTCCCCCGCCAAGACTTGACCCTTGTCCCGCTCCGGCCTATCGGCAGCAGTTCTCGTCTCGCCCCCGTCCCGGAGTTCGCCCCATGAGCGTTCAGATCCCCGCCAATGCCCTGAAGTTCTACATCAACGGCACCTGGGTCGATCCGGTCGAACCGAAGACCATGGACGTCATCAACCCCGCCACCGAGGCCGTGCTCGGCAAGGTCGCGATGGGCTCAGCGAAAGATGTCGATGCGGCCGTCGCCGCCGCGCGCGCGGCGTTCCCTGCCTATGCCAAGACCACTCGCGAAGAGCGCATGGCGCTGCTGGAGAAAATCCTCGCGAGCTATAAAAAGCGCTTCAACGACATGGGCACAATGATCAGCGCCGAGATGGGGGCGCCGCTGCCGTTCGCCACGCGTATGCAGGCGGGTGCCGGCATGGGGCACTTCAAGACCGCGCTCGATCTGCTCAAAGATTTCAAATTTACCGAACACATGGGCACCACCGAGCTCATCCGCGAGCCCATCGGCGTCGCCGGTATGATCACGCCGTGGAATTGGCCAGCCAACCAGATCGCTTGTAAGGTGGCCGCAGCCCTGGCGGCCGGCTGCACGATGGTGCTCAAGCCTTCCGAAGTCGCACCGTTTAACGCCATCCTGCTGGCCGAAATGCTGCATGACGCGGGCGTGCCGAAAGGCGTGTTCAACCTGGTGAATGGCGATGGCCCGAGCGTCGGTGCCGCGATGTCCGCCCACCCGGGCATTGATGTGATGTCGTTCACCGGCTCGACGCGCGCCGGGATTGAAGTGGCCATCCGGTCTGCGCCGACCGTCAAGCGCGTTGCTCAGGAACTCGGCGGCAAATCGCCGAACATTCTGCTCGACGACTGTGATTTCCCCAAAGCCGTCAAAGCCGGCGTCGAATCCTGCATGCGCAATTCCGGCCAGTCCTGCAACGCGCCGACGCGCATGCTGGTGCCGGCGGCCCGTATGAAAGAAGTCGCCGCCCTCGCCAAAGCCGCAGCCGAAGCGATCAAGGTCGGTGATCCCAATGGTGAGGGCATCGAGCTCGGTCCGGTGGTCTCGGCTGCGCAATACGCCAAGATCCAAGGTCTCATCGCCAAGGGCATCGAAGGCGGCGCGACGTTGACGGCGGGTGGCCCCGGCAAGCCGGACGGTTTGTCGAAAGGGTACTACGTCAAGCCCACCGTCTTCACCGATGTGAAGAACGACATGACCATCGCGCAGGAAGAAATCTTCGGGCCGGTGCTGGCGATCATTCCCTACAAGGATGAGGCCGATGCCATCCGCATTGCCAATGACACACCGTTCGGTCTGGCTGCTTATGTGAACTCCGGTGACCGTGATCATGCCATTAAAGTCGCGCGCGAGATCAAGGCCGGCATGGTGCACATCAACATGGCGTTCGCCGACAGCAAAGCGCCGTTCGGCGGCATGAAGCAGTCCGGCAACGGCCGCGAGTGGGGCAAGTTCGGCTTTGACGAATACCTCGAAGTGAAAGCCGTCATGGGCCACAACGCGGCGTGATGCCAACACCGACTGGCATCCTTGGGCTTGTCCCGAGGACCCAGGCCGCAACGCGCTCGGGTCTCTAGGGTCGTTCCGCTCTTGTTGGAATCGAGGAACGACCCTAGCTGTTTGTTTTGTCGTGCTTCTTATCGGGAAAACCGCTCACACTTTTCCCGGAAGCACGCTAGTATTCCGGCTATTCCGGCCTCTGGTATTGAGCGCAAACCTCGCCACTGCGCGTGATCTGCCACCCTCTGGTTTGCAGCGCGATGGGTCCTCGGGACAAGCCCGAGGATGACAATTGTGGGGGGCGTTGCAGCTGTACTGGTCAAGACATGCCAAGTGGTCCGCTTTCCATTGAAATAGGCCCCAACGCCGTCCCTATCGTCTCCGGCACCGGCCGCAGCGTGGCTGAGATTGTCACAGCTGTGCATCAGGTGCCGCTTGACGACGGGTTGGCCGCGCTGGCGCTCCCTGGCGTCGATCGCGCCACGCTCGAACCCATTCTCATCTATTGCGCCGAGCAGCGCTGCCGAACCGACAACGCGGCGTGCCCCGGTTGCCGCCGCGAGACGCTCGCACAGGGCCTGCGAACCTTCGATGATTTTGTTGCGCGCCACGCGGTGATCGAAAGCGCCGATGGTCGTACGCGGCTGACCGGTGCGGGGACCGAAACCCGCGTTGTGCTCTCGCTCGATGACCTGTCGAAAACCTGGGCTGGCGAAGAGCTCTGGTTTCAGGCCCGCCGCGTGCTGCGGAAACTGCGCTTCGGTATTCGCAACACCGACGGCAAGCGGCCGGACGGGTCCGTCACCACGCCATCGCCTGCCATTATCCTGGTTGAGCCGCAGCTGGCCGACAACATTGGCATGGTCGCCCGCGCGATGGCCAACTTCGGGCTCGGCGAGCTGCGCCTCGTCGCGCCGCGCGACGGCTGGCCCAACGAGAAGGCGCGCATCGCTGCCTCCGGTGCGACGTTCATCATCGACGACGCCCAGTGGTTCCCGGACTTCAATGCAGCCCTCGCCGATTGCAGCTACGTGGTGGCCACCACCGCCCGGCAACGGGACCTGGCCAAGCCCGTGCTCACGCCCGAGCAGGCGGTTGCGGAATTGCGGAGCCGAATCGCCACCGGCCAGCGCTGTGCCATCATCTTCGGCCGTGAGCGGAATGGCCTTGAAACCCATGAGGTGGCCAATGCCGACGCCATCGTCATGGCCCCCGTGGATAAGACGTTCGCGTCGCTCAATCTGGCGCAATCGGTGCTGTTGCTGGCCTATGAATGGATGAAGCAATCGGGGCAGGGTTCGCTTGGCCGGGTCACTACCTATGAGACGGCCATCGAGGCTGGTCTTAACAACCGTGGCTTCCAGCCTGCGAATAAGGCGGAATTGTTGAGCTTTTTCGATCACCTGGAGGGGGAGCTATCGACCTCAGGTTTCTTCAATCCGCCTGAAAAGCGCCCCACCGTGGTGCAAAACCTCCGGTCGATGTTCACGCGCATGGCACCGACCCAGCAAGAGGTGCGGACCCTACGTGGGATCATCAAAGCACTCGTCCACGGAAAAGGGCCGGGCCGGCGCGGCCAATGAGCCAAAGAGGGGGCCGCTGCCATAAACTTGCCTCGATTGCGGACGACCGAAGCCGCAGATGCAACTGGTTAACATTCGCGCCGGCACATGCGTGCTGGCGACGAACGAAGTTGGCTATTGCGCCGGTTGCGTGAACAGCGCGTACGCAGATGGCGTGGAACGGTCGAAATGAGGCCCGTTCGGACAGGTAGCGTTCGGACAGGTAGCGTCAGGTCAGGTAGCGGTGGCACCGTTGCTCGTGCCGGACGCCAACAAGCAATTATCAGCCCGGGATTGTCTTCGAGGCTGCAGCAGATACACAAGGGTTCAAGGCGGATACCGCCACGCGGAGGGGTCATCGAGATGGGCGTGCAAATGAACATGGACGTGCGAACGCATTGGAACACGACTTTCGGGCAGGCGCGTCGTGCTGCTGCGCGCGTCGGCCTGGGTGCGGTGGTCGCCAGCGTGGTTTTTGCGAGTGTTGCTGATCGAGCCAGGGCCCAAGGCAAAGACCTGAGTGATAAGTCGATTGCGACGCTGATGGATTACGCCTGGGCGATCACGCCCGCCAAGTTCACGCTGCCGGGCGGCAAGACCATTGAAGTCGACAAGAACAACCGCGAGGCCGCGATGATCCCCATCGAAGCGGCGCGCGACGTGGTGCGCACCGGTCGTCTGTCCGCGAACGCTCAGATCTGTGGTCTGGTTGAGGAGCAGGCGTCGAACTATCAGACCATGATGAAGCGCGAGATCGCCAAGGCGAAATGGTCCGATCAGCAGACGCTGTACATCAGCCAATTGCACCTTTTCACGGTTATGATGCTGACCGGCAAAGTGGCCGTTGTGGCGACCGAAGGCGACAACAAAGACGTCAAGATCGAAGAAACGGCCACGCCTGGCAATAAGACGCCGACCTGCAGTGATGCCGAGCGGGAAAAGGTCAAAACCCAGATCCTGGCCTATGTCGGCACGGATGCTGCCCCTGCCGCGCCGGCCGGTGCAGCGGCTGAGGTGAAGAAGCCCTAAGGTCGCAGTCGGCGAACGGGCATCTTTTGTGGCGCGGTGCCGCTTGACGCCTACCCTGTCATCCGCGATAAGCAGCGGAAACGAGGGTCTAGCCACTTGGCTGGGCCCTTGTTCGTTTCTGCCACCGTGATCCGGGCCCCCTGGTTGGGAGTGGCCTGAGGTCTGTCGGCCCCTGAAAATGGGCAGAGGAGGCGGTGGAAGTACGCCGGTTCGCGCCTGCCGCGAGCCCGAGCGTGCGCTCAACCCCGTGTATATGGAAAGACGGAACCTGCCATGACCAAGCGTATTCGCGCCAAGCATAAGATCGACCGCCGCCTCGGCCAGAACATCTGGGGCCGCTCCAAGAGCCCCCTCAACAAACGCGAGAGCCGCCCGGGCCAGCACGGCGAACGCCGCGCCGGTAAGCTCTCCGACTACGGCCAGCAGCTGCGCGCCAAGCAGAAGCTCAAGGGCTATTACGGCAACATCGGCGAGCGCCAGTTCAACTCCATCTACAAAGAAGCGTCGTCCATGAAGGGCTCGACGTCTGAACAGCTGATCGGCCTGCTTGAGCGCCGTCTCGACGCCGTGGTCTATCGCGCCAAGTTCGTGCCGACCGTGTTCGCGGCGCGCCAGATCGTCAGCCACGGCCACATCACGGTCAACGGCCGCAAGGTCAACGTGGCCTCGTTCCGTTGCCGCGTCGGCGACGTGATCGAGATGAAAGAAAAGTCCCGCCAGCTGACGGTTGTTCTCGAAGCCATCAAGAGCTCGGAGCGCGATGTGCCCGATTACATCGAAGTCGACCACAACCGGATGACGGCCAAGCTCAACCGCATTCCGTTGCTGTCCGACGTGCCGTTCCCGGTGACGATGGAACCGAACCTGGTCGTCGAGTTCTACTCGCGGTAATTCGGTTTGCAGACTGGCCGGATTTACTGGCAAGATTTCAAGGGCGGCTCCAATGGGGCTGCCCTTTTTCATACATGCGGGGCATCGCACAACATTCCACACCCCACCACCATCGAGCCGAGAGTTCAAGCACCCGTGATCTTCAAGACGCATCTCCAGGCGGCACACCAATGGGCGGCTCGGATGGCGATGTGAGATCCAGAATTGTTTGCGGATCTTCTGGTGGAAGCGGAAGTGAAAAGACACCCTTGGCGGTAATGCCCAGCGGCGCAGCAAGTTTGGAAAGCCCACTGTCGTCGGTATAGATAATGGTCGCGCGGGTCACGCGAGCAATTGCAATGATCTGAAGATCAAATTTTATTTTGGCACGACTATCTGAGCCGTCGCCCTTGAGTGAGCCTAACTTGTCGATGCGCAGACGCATGAGTTCTGCTGCTTCGACAGCCGCAGTGGTGCCGAACGGACTGACCTGAAAAAACCGGCTGTTTCGCATGATATCGAGGTATTGCGGCGCAGCTGCCCCCGCTCTGATAAGCGCTTCCGAAAGCGCCGGCGTTGGAATGATGATCTTTTCGCGCGATCTGGTGAGTTGCGCGATGAAATGCGCAATACGCGCTTTGCATTGGGAAACCGGCTGACCTGTTGCAGGGTCATTCGGTGGTGAAGTATCCGGGTCTAGTAGAAGCAGGAGCACCGACGCATCGAAAACGATCATCAATGCACCTGATCATCATTGCCGCGCAGGTTCAGCAGTTCTCCTATCGGATCAGCACTGTCGGACCATCGGTTGCCTGATATCTGGCGAAGCTTGGCAACTACATCGGCGAGCGGCTCGTCGCTGAGAATTTCGAAGCTGCGGACGATGAAGCCAAGCAGCTTCCAGGTTCCATCTTCCAACCTCAACCAGCGCCCGGTTCCGTTGACGCGCACATGGTCAAACGTATGGTGCCGAAGATCGCGCGCCATCTCTTCGGTTGTTTCGAGCCCAGAGTATCTGACCGGACCGTCTTGAATTATGAGATGCTTGGACGCGTCTTTGCCGCCGATACTTACCAGCTGACCTTGCAATGTGCCCTCCTCGGAGAACGGCCCGTAGGTCATTGGTTGTGGTCGATCACGTCCAGCGAACTCAATAATCTGTGCGGACTGAGGTGGCAGTAGTTTCGCGCGCGCCTTGTCTTTCTGCAGCTTGAGATCAATTGCGTCGTAAGCCTTCCGAAGTTCTTCATCCGGCGTGCCAGCTTCGAGCGCGCGAATCCGACCCTGCACAACAGGATATGCTGCGGCTTCAATACTTTGGACGAGCGCAAGGCTACCTGGCTCCACCCGGTCAAAGTGAACCTGGGTCTCAGAGCCAAGAAGACGCGCGAGATCGGTCATGTACTCGGCGAGGCGAGCCATTGAGATCGTGCTCGGCTTGAACACGTCGATGATGAACTTATACTCGTAGCCGTCCATGGTTCATATTTTGTTCGAAAGGACCTAAGAAAACGCTAATCTACAATCTAGGTCAGCGAAAGGCCCTTTTCAGTGGCGTCCGAAGGATCGCGACTGCGCAGATCAGTGAGGAGGCGCGTTCACGATCTACAGTTGCAACTCAAGAAAAGCCCCTTGAAAAGCTGGCGACGCATTGAATGCGTGTGATATCCGACGGAAGTCTGGTGTTGCATCTCCCCACGTCCCCCCCCCGGAGCCCCCGCCCATGTCGATTTACACCGGTCCTGTCTTCGAGATGGCGCGGACGCAGTTCCACACCATCGCCGACTACATCGGTATTCCTGATGACGAGCGTGAGCGCGTGTTGATGCCCAAGCGGGCGATTGCGGTATCGTGTCCGGTGCGGATGGACGATGGCAAGGTGAAGGTGTTTCAGGGTTACCGCGTTCAACATCACCTGACGCTTGGACCCACCAAGGGCGGCACGCGTTTTTCAACCAATCTCGATATGGGCGAGGTGGCGGCGCTGGCTGTCTGGATGAGCTGGAAATGTGCGCTGGCCGAACTGCCTTACGGCGGCGCTAAGGGTGGCGTTGCGGTTGATCCGCATTCGCTCTCGATCCGCGAACTTGAAGGCGTCTCGCGCCGCTACATGCAGGAGATGATCCCCTTCGTTGGCCCGCACACGGATGTGATGGCACCCGACATGGGTACGAATGAGCAGGTCATGGCGTGGTTCATGGATACGTACTCCATGTATCAGGGCCGCACTGTCACCGAGATCGTCACTGGCAAGCCGCCGGGCTCGGGCGGAACCGAAGGCCGGCGCGAAGCCACCGGCCGTGGCGTCGCGTTTCTCGTGGCGCGGGCCATGGAAACCGTTGGCATGAAGCCGAACGGCGCCACGGCGATTGTGCAAGGGTTTGGCAACGTCGGTGCGATCGGTGCACACGAACTGGCATTGCAAGGCATCAAAATCACGGGCGTCAGTGATCACACGGCTGCCTACTATGATCCAAAAGGGTTTGATGTGGCGGCGCTGAATGCGCACGTTGCCAAACACGGTGCCCTGCGCGGCTACACCAAAGAAACGCTCATCGACCCTGCCCTGTTGCTGGAACAGACATGCGACATTCTGGTTCCCGCTGCCATCGAACGGGTGATCACCGGTGCCAACGCCGGTAAACTCAAATGCCGCATCCTGGCGGAAGGGGCCAATGGTCCGACCACACCGGATGCTGACGCCATTCTCGATCAACGCCGTGACGAGATTTTCGTGATCCCGGATATTCTGTGCAACTCGGGTGGTGTGATCGTCAGCTATTTTGAATGGGTGCAGGACCTCCAGCAGTTTTTCTGGACGGAAACAGAAGTCACCGCGAAACTTAAAACGCTGCTTGATCGGACGTTCAACAAGGTGCTGGTGCGGGCACAGCGTGACAAGGTTTCAAACCGCACGGCTGCCATGGCCATCGGCGTCGAAAAGGTCCGCGACGCCAAACGCATTCGCGGTCTGTTTCCATGAGTTCAATTTGAAGAGTGCGACTGCGGAGTTTGATATGCAGGATCTGCTTCCATCGGCACACGCCGTCGCAACGCTGCTGCAACAGCGGCGGGAGACGGTGGCGATTGCGGAGTCGTCGGCGGGTGGACTGATTGCGGCGGCGCTGCTGGCGGTTCCCGGTGCATCGGCCTATTTCCTCGGGGGTGCTGTCATCTACACGCGCGATGCCCGGCGTGCGCTGCTGGGCATTACTGACGACGAGATGCGTGGCCTCCGTTCGTCGACGGAGCCTTATGCCACGTTGCTGGCCAACACGGTGCGCGTGCGCCACGGGGCGGTGTGGGGGCTAGCTGAAACCGGTGCTGCGGGTCCATCGGGCAATCGCTATGGCGACAACGCCGGCCATGCGTGTCTGGCGCTCAGCGGTCCGCGACAGCTGGCGTGGACGGTGGCGACCGGCGACAGCGACCGGGTTTCCAATATGCGCCGCTTTGCCAGCGCGGCGTTAAAGCAATTCGCATCCGAGCTTCGCAGTTTAACAGTCTGATATTGCGCCGTCCGCGATCAGGCTCATTGACAACAAGAAAGGCCCTGGACAGGTCCAAGGCCTTTTTGAATTCAGCGCAGTTGTCCAATCACTTGATTAGGAATTTTTCGCGCTTGGCACCCTTATCAACCAGGGTCTTCATCCACACTGGCATGCGGCCACGGCCGGTCCAGGTTTCGGTGCCATTGGCCGGATTGCGATACTTCGGTGCGACTGTTCCGCGTGTGCCACCGCGCTTTCCCTTGCCGAACAATTCTTCGACCGAGTATCCGCTCTTTTCAGCCAATGCCTGAAGCTTTTCTTTGACTTCGACTTTCTCGGACAAGCGACGCTCTGCAATAGCTGCCTGGACTTCGGCCTCCAGTACGAGGAGGTCCTTTACGGTCATTCTTTCAAGATCTTTCACGGCTGTCTCCGTTAGAATAAAGTCTGCAGGTCTCGTAGCGAACAATCGATGGGCGGTCAATAAACTGAAAAAACTTAGATATAGTCCTCATACTCTTCGTTAAATCCAGTTCCATTCGGTTTTGACCATGCCGTGCGTGAGCGGTGGGAGGGCAATCCGCTCTGGTGTAACCGCAGGTTAGGTCGCTCGCTGCGCGCTGGCCGCGTTGTCTGCAAGGTCCGGGTCGATCTTCCTGCAGGATCGTATATGCTGCTGGAAGCTGTTAGGCGGGTACGGGGGATACAATGCAGTTCGGGGAAACCGCGGGCGCTGATCCGACGGGTGGCACTGTAACGGGGCGCATCGAGGCCGGCATTGGCCGGGTCGTTGAATGGGTTGCAGGGTGGCTGGTGGTCGTCGAGATGGCGATCCTATTTGCCGGCGTCGTCTCGCGGTATGTCTACAAAAAGCCGTTCACCTGGACGGACGAATTGGCGTCGATCCTGTTCCTCTGGCTCGCCATGCTGGGCGCGGTGCTCGCCTATCGCCGCAGCGAGCACATGCGGATGGCCGCCATCGTCAATGGGTCCGGCCCGCGCATGAAGGCACTGCTTGAAGCGCTGGCGCTGGCGGCTGGTCTCGCATTCCTGGCGCTTGTTATGTGGCCGGCGCTTGAATACGCCTACGATGAACTCGTCATCGTTACGCCGGCCTTGGAGATCGCCAACATCTGGCGTGCCGCAGCACTGCCGGTGGGTATCGGCCTGATGCTGATCATGGGGCTGCTGCGGATCGGGCGAACCTATGAGCTGCGCGATGTGGCGCTGGCTTTTGGGGTGGTCATTGCCATTGGTGTGGTGCTTTGGCTCGCCAAGCCGCTGTTAATGGCGATGGGCAATTACAAACTGATCGTGTTCTTCGTGCTGCTCACGGGCGGGGCCGTTCTCGCAGGTGTTCCCATCGTCTTTGCCTTCGGCATTGGTACGTTTGCTTTCCTGGCGTTGACAACCCGCACGCCGCTGACGGTCGTGGTCTCGCGCATGGATGAGGGCATGAGCCACATCATCCTGCTGTCGGTGCCGTTGTTTGTGTTTCTCGGTCTGCTCATTGAGATTACCGGCATGGCGCGCGCCATGGTCGATTTTCTGGCCAGTTTGATTGGCCATTTCCGTGGCGGCCTGAAATACGTGTTGCTGGGTGCCATGTATCTTGTCTCCGGCATCTCCGGCTCGAAAGCGGCTGATATGGCGGCTGTTGCGCCGGTGCTGTTTCCGGAAATGAAAAAGCGCGGTGCCCAGGGTGGCGATCTTGTTGCGCTGCTGTCGTCGTCCGGCGCGATGAGCGAAACGATACCGCCCAGCCTCGTGCTGATCACCATCGGCTCCGTTGCCAACGTGTCGATTGCCGCGCTGTTCACCGGCGGTCTGGTGCCCGGCGTCGTGCTGGCGCTTGCGCTGTGCGCCGTGGTCTGGTGGCGCTCGCGCGATGAAGACATGACCGGCGTCACGCGTGCCAGCGGCCGGCAGATCGCGCTCGCGTTGCTGATCTCGTCGCCGGGCCTGGCGTTGCCGTTCCTGATCCGCGCTGCCGTTGTTGAAGGCGTCGCGACGGCGACGGAAGTATCGACGATCGGTGTCGTCTATACGTTGCTGTATGGCCTGGTGGCCGGGCTCGTCTTCCGCGCGCATGTTCAATGGGACCGTCTCTGGAAGTGCCTGTTGGATACGGCCGCGTTGTCGGGTGCGATCCTCATTATCATCGGCACGGCGACGGGCATGGCGTGGGCGCTCACCCAATCCGGCTTCAGCCGTCAGTTGGCCACCTCCATGAGCAACTTGCCGGGCGGTGCGGCCGGCTTCATGGCGGTCTCGATTGTGGCGTTTGTGATCTTGGGCAGCGTGCTCGAGGGCATTCCGGCGATCGTGCTGTTCGGACCGCTGCTGTTTCCCATCGCGCGGGAGCTGGGCATTCATGAGGTGCACTATGCGATGGTGGTCATCCTCGCCATGGGGATCGGGTTGTTCGCGCCGCCCTTTGGCGTCGGCTACTACGCCGCCTGCGCCATTGGTCGGGTCGATCCGTCGGAGGGCGTCAAACCGATTTGGCCCTATCTTGGGGCGCTTCTGGTCGGCCTGGTGGTCGTGGCCGCCGTGCCGTGGTTCTCCATTGGGTTCTTGTGAGGGGGCGCGCTCTAGGGTCGTTCCGCTCTTGGCGGAATCGAGGAACGACCCTCGCTCTTTGTTTGGTCGTGCTTCTTTCGGGAAAACCGCTGCACACTTTTCCCGGAAGCACTCTCGCTCATTGTTTGGTCGTGCTTCTTTCGGGAAAACCGCTGCACACTTTTCCCGGAAGCACTCTAGACGCGCTCTTTCGCCAGTTTTTTGAACCGTTTGACAACCATCTCGCGGCGAAGGCGGCTCATATAATCGATGAGTAGTTTGCCTTCGAGATGATCGATCTCGTGCTGGATGCAGGTGGCGAGCAGGCCGTCAGCTTTGAGTTCCTGCTGCTTGCCGGCGCGATCCAGAAACCGCACCGTCACTTTCGCTGGCCGCTCGATCTCGGTCCGCACGTCCGGCATCGACAGGCAGCCTTCCTCGTGGATGTTGAGGTCGGTGCTGCGCTGCACGATCACCGGGTTGATCATGATATAGGGCTGTTTCTCATCGTCCTTTTCGGACACGTCGAGAACGATGACGCGCCGCGATACACCAACTTGTGGTGCTGCAAGCCCGACGCCGGGTGCTGCATACATGGTGTCCAGCATGTCGTCGGCGAGCGCGCGCACCTCGTCATCGATGGTGGCGACGGGGGGCGCCACCAAACGGAGTACGGGATCGGGCAGCAAAATGATCGGTCGTTTGGCCATGCGCGTCACATAAGAAAGGTTGGCGCGCCGGTCAATCTAGCTCTTGAAATAGCCGCGCGGCACGATGCCGTCGTCTTCCAGGGCACGGACGCAGTTGCGTGACAGCTGGCGGCCCTTGGCCTCCATGCAGTAGCGCATTTCGGCACTGTCTTTCTTCTCGCGCGGGCAAAGGCGCTGGGCATCGCCCGAGCAAGCCATACGCACGCGGCGTGAGGACGCCTCGGCATCGGCCGGGGTGTGGCTGACGGCCAGGGTAGCAGCCACAAGGACGGCTGCGCTCAGGGCGCGGGAGCAGAATGAGATGACTGGCATGGACGGGTGGTTCTCCGTTGGAGGTCGGCGGCGGTTGTCCCTCGGCGGAGGTGAGATAATGGTTACCTGCCCCCTGAGCGAGGTCAATTGGCTCGCGTGGTAAATGCTGCGTGATCCTGACGTGACTTTGGCGTGATTGCGGCGGGGCCCGATCTGGGAAAGGCCCTCATCGGCAAAAGGCTCTCATCGGCAAAAGGCCCTAATCGGCAAAAGGGTT
>JANNEU010000134.1:0-6287 GCA_031379035.1 Hyphomicrobiaceae bacterium
GAAATGTTCCGCAAGCTGCTCGACGAAGGCCGCGCCGGAGACAACGTCGGCGCGCTGTTGCGCGGGATTGAGCGCGAAGGCGTCGAGCGCGGTCAGGTGCTGATCAAGCCCGGCACCGTTAAGCCGCACAAGAAGTTCAAGGCTGAGGCGTACATCCTCACCAAGGAAGAAGGTGGCCGCCACACGCCGTTCTTCAACAACTACCGTCCGCAGTTCTACTTCCGCACCACCGACGTGACCGGCGTTGTGACGCTGCCTGCCGGTACGGAAATGGTGATGCCGGGCGACAACGTGACCGTCGACGTGGAACTCATCACGCCGATCGCCATGGAAGAAAAACTGCGCTTCGCTATCCGCGAAGGTGGCCGCACCGTCGGTGCCGGCGTGGTTGCCAGCATTACGGAGTAGGACAAACGAGGTCAGTCCCATCGGGCTGACCCGTACGTTCTGCTGATTGGCATTGGCCTGAAGGTTTTGAAGTCAAATGACCCAGAATATCCGCATCCGTCTCAAAGCGTTTGATCATCGCGTCCTCGACAGTTCGACGCGTGAAATCGTTAACACCGCAAAACGTACTGGTGCTGAGGTCCGCGGTCCCGTGCCGCTGCCAACACGCATTGAGAAGTTCTGCGTTAACCGCTCGCCTCACATCGACAAGAAAAGCCGCGAGCAGTTCGAGATGCGCACTCACAAGCGAATGCTTGAGATCGTTGATCCGACCCCGCAGACGGTCGACGCCCTCATGAAACTCGACCTTGCCGCAGGCGTCGACGTCGAGATCAAGCTCTAAGATTTACGCCCTCAGATTTTCAGGGATCCTCTGGCACCCGCCACGATCCCCCAGCAGGAAAGGAATGCCGGAGATGCGTTCCGGAGTGATAGCGCAGAAAGTGGGCATGACCCGCGTCTTTACAGACGCTGGCGAGCACATTCCCGTGACGGTGCTGAAGCTGGATAATGTCCAGGTGATTGCACATAAAACGGAAGACAAGAACGGTTACACAGCCGTGCAATTGGGTGCTGGCAGCCGCAAGGTCAGCCGCGTGACCAAGGCGGAACGGCAGAACTTTGCTGTTGCCAAGGTCGAGCCCAAGCGCACGATGGCGGAGTTCCGTGTCTCGGCTGACAACTTGATTGAAGTGGGCGCGGAAATCACCGCCGACCACTACGTCAAAGGTCAGATGATCGACGTGACCGGCACCACGCAAGGCAAAGGCTTCCAGGGCGCAATGAAGCGCTGGAACTTCGGCGGACTGCGCGCAACCCACGGCGTTTCTGTGACCCATCGTGCACTCGGCTCAACCGGGCAGCGCCAGGATCCGGGGAAGGTCTTCAAAGGCAAGAAGATGGCTGGCCAGATGGGCGATGAGCGCGTCACCACGCTGAACCTTGAAGTTGTCAAGACGGATGTCGAGAAGGGCCTGGTGCTCGTGCGCGGCGCTGTCCCGGGCTCCAAGGGCGGCTGGGTGTACGTGCGCGACGCCATCAAGCGGCCGTTGCCGAAAGATGCGCCAAAGCCTGGCGCGTTCCGCAAAGGCGCGGCTATTGCTACAGGAAGCGCGTCATGAAAGCGACAGTCACAACGCTTGACGCTGGCACCGCTGGCGACATCGACCTGAAAGACGAGATCTTCGGCCTTGAGGTTCGTCAGGACCTCATTCACCGCATGGTGCGTTATCAGCTGCTCAAACGCCGCGCTGGGACCCACGCGACGAAAGACCGGTCTGAAATCAATGTAACCGGCAAGAAGATGTACAAGCAGAAGGGTTCCGGCGGCGCTCGTCATGGTGACAAGTCCGTGCCGCAATGGCGTGGTGGCGGCAAAGCGTTCGGCCCCAAGCCGCGCGACCATGCCATCGGTCTTCCTAAGAAGGTTCGCGCTCTCGCTTTGAAGCATGCGCTCTCCGCCAAGGCGAAAGCCGGCGAGATCGTTGTGCTGGATCAAGCCCATTCAGCTGACGGTAAGACAGCCGCGCTCAAGACCCGCTTTGCCAAAATGGGCTTAAAAAATGCGCTGTTCATCGATGGTGCAGAGATCCAAGCAGAGTTCCGTCGGGCCGCCCGCAACATCCCACATATCGACGTGCTGCCGATCCAGGGCATCAACGTGTACGACATTCTCCGGCGCGAAAAGCTCGTGCTGACCAAGGCCGCCGTGGCCGCTCTCGAAGCCCGGTTCAAGTGAGATCCACCATGGCCAAGCCATCCCACTACGACGTGATCCTGTCGCCGGTGATTACTGAGAAGTCGACACTTCTCAGTGAGCACAATCAGGTTGTCTTCAAGGTCGCGCCGACCGCGACCAAGCCGCAGATCAAAGCTGCGGTCGAAGCCCTGTTCAAAGTCAAGGTCAAGTCAGTCAACACCATCGTCCGCAAGGGCAAGCTGAAGGCCTTCCGGGGCATCCGTGCGATCCAGAGCGACGCCAAACGAGCGATTGTGACGCTCGAAGGTGGCCACTCGATCGACGTGACCACCGGTTTGTGAGGACCATCGCGTCATGGCATTGAAAACATTCCGCCCCACAACACCGAGCCTTCGCCAATTGGTGCAGGTTGATCGCGCTGGCCTGTTCAAGGGCGCGCCGATCAAGATGTTAACCGAAGGCAAGAGCAAGACCGGTGGTCGTAACAACTACGGTCGCATCACCACGCGCCACATCGGCGGTGGGCATAAGCAGTCGTATCGGTTGATTGATTTCCGCCGTCGCAAGCATGATATGCCGGCAACCGTCGAGCGCCTGGAATACGATCCCAACCGCACGGCCTTCATCGCGCTGATCAAGTATACCGACGGCTTCCTGGCTTACATTCTGGCACCGCAGCGCCTTGCTGTTGGCGATCAGGTTGTGTCCGGTATCAAGGCTGACGTGAAGCCGGGCAATGCGATGCAGCTTGCATCGATGCCGATCGGCACCATCGTCCATAACATTGAGATGAAGCCTGGTGCTGGCGGCAAGATGGCGCGATCAGCAGGTGCCTACGCACAGCTCGTCGGTCGTGACAGCGGCTGGGCCATTCTTCGGCTGACGTCCGGCGAAACACGTCGCGTTCGTGCCGAGTGCATGGCGTCTGTTGGTGCCGTCTCAAACGCCGACCATACCAACGAAGTAACCGCCAAGGCTGGCCGCACGCGCTGGAAGGGCACCCGCCCGACGGTGCGCTCGATCACCATGAACCCGGTCGACCATCCGAACGGTGGCCGTACCAATGGCGGCAAGCACTGGGCCACGCCCTGGGGCAAGCCGACCAAGGGTTATAAGACACGCAAAAACAAGACGACGGACCGTTTCATTGTCCGCAGCCGTCACGCGACCAAGGGTTAAGGAGCCAGCATGTCACGCTCAGTCTGGAAAGGCCCGTTCGTCGACGGTTATCTCGTCAAGAAGGCCGAGAAGGTGCGCTCCGGTGGACGCAACGAGGTCATCAAAACGTGGAGCCGCCGCTCGACCGTGCTGCCGCAATTCGTGGGCCTCGTTTTCGGCGTCCACAATGGCCACAAGCATATCCCGGTGAACATCTCCGAGGACATGATCGGCCACAAGCTCGGCGAGTTCGCGCCGACGCGCACATTTCATGGTCACGGTGGTGACAAGAAATCCGTGAAGGGCAAGTAACATGGGCAAGCCGAAACGTGAGCGGCAAGAAGCCGACAACGAGGCGAAAGCGGTGCTCTCAAGCCTCCGCGTCAGCCCGCAAAAGCTGAACCTCGTCGCTCAGATGATCCGTGGCAAGCGTGTTGCCACAGCCCTCGCTGAACTCGAGTTTTCTCGCAAGCGGATCGCTGAAGATGTTCGCAAGTGCGTCAAGTCGGCCATCGCTAATGCCGAGAATAACCACAATCTCGACCCCGATGATCTGATCGTGTCGGAAGCGTTCGTCGGCAAGCAGCTGGTGATGAAACGTTTCCATGCTCGCGGCCGTGGCCGGTCGGGCAGCATCATGAAGCCGTTCTCGATGCTGACGGTGATCGTGAAAGAAAAGCCCGCAGCGGTCGAAGCTGAGGAGACAAAGTAATGGGTCACAAAGTCAACCCGGTCGGCCTCCGGCTCGGCATCAACCGCACCTGGGATAGCCGCTGGTACGCCAAGAGCGGCGAATACGGCAAGCTTCTGCATGAAGACATGGCTATCCGTGACCATGTCAAGTCGCAGCAGCGCGCTGCTGGCATCTCGAAGGTCGTCATTGAACGCCCACACAAGAAGTGCCGCGTCACCGTGCATACCGCACGTCCCGGCGTGCTGATTGGCAAGAAGGGCACCGATATCGAAAAGCTGCGCGGCGAAATCGCGAAGCTGACGGCGTCCGAGGTTCATCTCAACATCCTCGAAATTCGTAAGCCCGAAATCGACGCCAAACTCGTCGCTGACGGCATTGCCCAACAGCTTGAGCGTCGCGTTGCGTTTCGTCGCGCGATGAAGCGGGCGGTGCAGTCCGCACTTCGCCTCGGTGCACTCGGCATCCGTATCAACGTGTCTGGACGCCTCGGCGGTGCCGAAATCGCCCGGCTGGAATGGTATCGCGAAGGTCGCGTGCCGCTCCACACGTTGCGCGCCGACATTGATTTCGGCTACGGCAAGGCAGAGACCGCTTACGGTATCATCGGCATCAAGGTCTGGATCTTTAAGGGCGAGATCATCGAACATGATCCGATGGCCTCTGAGCGGAAGTCGCTTGAGTCACAGGAAGGTGGCGGCGGCGGCAACCGCGGTGATCGTGGTGACCGTTCTGATCGTCCACGCCGTGATCGCGGTGATCGTTCCGGTGATCGTGCCTGACGAGGGCGCGAGGCACTCAACAAACATGAGCGACGGCCGCTAACGCCAACGCAAGACGTCCAAGGTAAGAACCATGCTGCAACCCAAACGCACCAAGTTCCGGAAGGCCTTCAAGGGCCGGATCCATGGCCAAGCCAAGGGCTGGACCACGCTGAACTTCGGCAGTCACGGCTTGAAAGCCGCGGAGCCGGAGCGTATCACAGCGCGCCAGATCGAAGCTGCTCGTCGCGCCATCACGCGTCACATGAAGCGTCAGGGCCGAGTTTGGATCACCATTTTCCCGGACGTTCCGGTAACGAAGAAGCCGGCGGAAGTCCGCATGGGTTCGGGCAAGGGCGGGATTGAACTGTGGGTGGCGCGGGTCAAGCCGGGCCGCATCATGTTCGAGCTTGACGGTGTATCGGACGTGATTGCCCGCGAGGCGCTTGCACTGGGCGCCGCGAAACTGCCCATCAAGACCCGCGTCGTGGTGCGCCAGGCGTAAGCCGGCCCCGCACCGTGACTGGTAGAGACTTTGCAAGGGAGCGTGCCACGCTGGCATGCGAGTAACATGAAGGCCGCAGAATTCCGTGACATGACGCTCGACCAGCTGGATGACCAGCTCGTCAAGCTGAAGAAAGAGCAGTTCAACATGCGCTTCCAGCGCGCGTCAGGACAGCTTGAGAACACCGCACGCGTGCGCGATGTGCGCCGCGACATCGCACGTTTGGCGACCATCGCGCATCAAAAGCGCACGGGCGCGAAGGCTTAAGAGCCAAGGCATTTAAAGGACGAGAGAAACATGCCGAAGCGCATCCTGCAGGGCACCGTAGTGTCCGACAAGAACACCAACACCGTCGTTGTGATGGTCGAGCGCCGTTATACGCATCCGCTCTTCAAAAAGACGGTGCGCCGCTCGAAGAAGTATCACGCCCACGACGTGAAGGGTCACAAGGTCGGCGATGTTGTCCGCATCCAGGAAACAGCTCCGATTTCGAAACTGAAGCGTTGGATCGTGCTCGAAGAGAGCAAGGCCTGACGTAAAAAGCGACAGACAGGAATTCGTCCCAGCGGCGCGAACGTCGGCGTGCGGGACACAGGGAATGGCGACGGGAAGCGGAATGCGACGCTAGCTTCGGGTAACACCCAAGCCGGCAGCTTCCGAGATAAGGACTGGTCTGATGATTCAGATGGAGACCACTCTCGACGTGGCCGACAACTCGGGTGCAAAGCGCGTGCAATGCATCAAAGTGCTCGGTGGGTCGAAGCGTAAATATGCGACGGTCGGCGATACAATCGTCGTCTCGATCCGCGATGCGATTCCGCGCGGCAAGGTCAAGAAGGGCCAAGTCATGAAGGCTGTTGTGGTCCGCACCGCCAAGGGTGTCCGCCGGGCTGACGGTTCGCTGATCCGGTTTGATCGCAACGCAGCTGTGTTGATCAACGCCCAAGGCGAGCCGGTCGGTACCCGCATCTTCGGGCCGGTCACTCGCGAGCTGCGTTCGCGCAACCACATGAAAATTGTCTCGCT
>JANNEU010000136.1:0-4084 GCA_031379035.1 Hyphomicrobiaceae bacterium
CTGGTGATTATACCGGGGTGGCTGCACCCGATCCCATTCCGAACTCGGCCGTGAAACGCCCCAGGGCCGATGGTACTCCGACTTAAGTCGCGGGAGAGTAGGTCGTTGCCAGGTCTGCCAAAGCGTGTGTCAGATAAATCATGATATCCCTTCTCCACACACTACAAAACCGCCGCTGATCTCACGATCAGCGGCGGTTTTGCGTTGTCGGGTCGGTGGTCAGGTGATCCATCACGGACTATGAAGGGTCAACGCCCCACATAACACAACCGAAGTGGCCGTCTTGCCGAAATCTGCCCGCCCAAACACACCGATCTATGATGTCATCGTTGCTGGCGTTGGTGGTATGGGTGCGGCTGCGTGCTGGCAGCTGGCGCGTCGAGGCGTGCGCGTTCTGGGCCTGGAGCGCTTCGATATCCCGCATGCGATGGGGTCTTCGCATGCCATCAACCGCATCATCCGCCTCGCTTATTTTGAGCACACCTCATATGTGCCGTTGCTCAGAAGGGCCTACGAACTCTGGCGCGAAGCCGAACAACTGGCGGGCGAGCAACTTCTATATGTTACTGGCTCGCTTGATATCGGCACGGCGGACAGCGACATCCTGCAAGGCGCATTGGCGAGTTGCCGCGAGCACACTCTATTTCACGAATTGCTCGATGCTGCGACCGTGAACCGCCGCTATCCCGGTTATCGCCTGAGCAGCGACTACGGTGCGGTCTATCAACCGGACGGCGGGTTTATCGCATCTGAGCGCGCGATCGTGCATCACGTCTGGATGGCGCAGGCGCACGGTGCCGAGATCCGCGCGCGCGAACCAATTCTGTCTTGGGAAGCAACCGCCAGCGGCGGCGTGCGGGTGAAAACTGCGCGGGCGACATATGAAGCAGGCAGTCTGATCCTCTCCACGGGCGCCTGGATCGGCGAGCATGTGCCCGCGCTTAAAAAGACGGCGGTCCCGGAACGGCAGGTGCTCGGATGGTTCCAGCCGAAACGGCCTGAACTTTATAAGCTTGGCGCGTTTCCGGTTTCGAACTTCAAGTCGAGCGTTGGGCATTTCTATCAGTTTCCGGTCTGGCACGTGCCGGGCTTCAAGATCGGGCTCTATCACCATCTTAGCGAGACGGGCGCCGCCGATGAGCTCTCGCGCGACGTGACAGATGCCGACGAAGCTGCGCTGCGGCGCGGCGTGGAGACATACTTCCCCGAGGCCAATGGTGCCCTGATGGGACTGCGCGCGTGCCTGTTCACCAACACGCCCGATGAGCACTTCGTGATCGACCGGTTGCCGACGGTGCCACAGGTCATCGTCGCTTCACCGTGCTCCGGCCACGGCTACAAATTTGCCAGCGTGATAGGCGAAATTCTGGCCGACCTCGCGACAGGCAAACCATCCCGCTTTGATCTCAACCTGTTTCGTCTCGCACGTCTCAGCTGACGGTGTGTGCGCGCCATGCCGCGGTTTGCTTGGATGACCAACAGGCAAATCGCGCTCTTCGCGACGGCCGGGCGCATGGCGATGTGATGCCGCTGCCGGATGGTGTCACCAGTTGCTGCCAACTTTCATGCCGCGGAGCGATCAAAATGGCGGCTTCAGGTTGCGACCTTTGAGGGTTTTGAGACGATCCTCTGTATGGGCGATCTTGCAGCGCAGGTCCATGATGCCGATCAGTTCGGGCTGTTGCATCAGCTCAAAGCGGATCGGCCGACCGCAATCAGCGTCGCGAAACATAAGCCATTTTCTGTGCGTATCCTGCAGCACGCGCGTCCAATCCTTGATGACTTGAACACCACGCCCCGAGCTTTCCGCGCGCCGCAGTGCCGCTTTGTGCGCGTCCGACATGAGCCGGTCGGTGGCCACGTAATGTTGGGATAGGCAGTCCTTCAGCATGTCGTTTGCTTCGGTGCCTTTGCAAAGCTCTTGCGCTCCGGCCTCAACGGTTAAACACAGCCCGCACAATGCGATGGCTCCAGCGAACAAGGGCCTCATGTCTCACACCTTCTATGCTCGCTGTTGGCAGACGCTGCAGGTCGGGGACCTTTGTCTGCCAGTTTTCTGCAAGTGCGCCTACGACTTCCTTGCGGCAGTTGCACATTCGGCCGGCAGGTTCTGAAGTTTGCCCTCGGCCAACAACTTGCGGGCATTGTCGCAAAGCTTTGGGTTCTGCTGATGCGCCGGAGCACTTTGGGGCACCGTCATCAGCCGCGTGCGCATCTCGGCATAAAGCTTGGGCCGCTGTGACTTGAAGCGATCCAGTTCTTCAAGTGGCCAGTCGCCGATCTCGACACCAATCTCGTGAAACGAATTCCAGACACCGTGTCTGCGCTTTTGATCAACCAGCCGGATCTCGCCAAGGTTGATGATCTCGCCAGCGGCCAGCCGGAAGGTCGCGTAGCTCTGCCGCATCAGGCCGTTACCCTGCGGATCGGACAGAACCATCGTGGAGCGGGCGCGAAAGCACGTCAGGCTGACGACGTGATATTCGCCGGGCGGCAGGATCGTTTCGACAACCTGGGTGACCCGCGTCTGGGCCAGCTTCATCACGTTGCCGGGACGGTAGAGATCGCCCTCGCGCACACCAAGTTGAACGCCGAGGTGGAGGCACGAGGGATCGGGCCGTCCGATCCGGAACAGCCCGATCGCTTGCTGGTTCTGTTTCAGTGTCGGCGCATCGGCCAACTGCTCATTGATGCGTGGGCCGCCGCTGCAGCCCGCTAGTAGTGCCGCCAGCGCCATCGCAACGCTCAACGCCCATATCCGCATCACACACCCGCCCTCAGCAATAGGGCAAACCTACGTCAGGTTGTGCAACTTTGGCGAGCGGAAAACGCGGATGACGGAGCTGGCGTGATATTGCCCGTTTATTCCACCAAATCCGGCGGCGTTGCTTCGGCTTTGAGAGCGGCCAATGCCTCTTCGAATGACATCACGGTCTGGTCCGGACTGCCAAGCCGCCGGATAGAGACTTTGCCTTCCTCGGCTTCGCGGCGGCCGACAACCAACAGCACCGGCACCTTGGCGAGGCTGTGGGTGCGCACCTTGGCGTTGATCTTCTCGTTGTCGAGATCGGTGACCGCGCGCAGGCCGGCTTTCTTGAGTTTGGTGACGAGACCCTTTGCATAGTCATCTGCATCCGAGACGATGGTCGCGACGACGACCTGCACCGGCGCGAGCCACAGCGGGAAGTGGCCAGAGCAGTTCTCGATAAGAATGCCGAGGAAGCGCTCCAGCGAGCCGCAGATGGCGCGGTGGATCATGACCGGCTGCTTCTTCTCGCCATCCGCAGCGATGTAGAACGCGCCGAAGCGTTCGGGCAGATTGAAGTCCACCTGCGTGGTGCCGCACTGCCATTCGCGGCCAATGGCATCGCGCAGGGTGTACTCGAACTTCGGGCCATAGAAGGTTCCCTCACCTTCGTTGATACCGGTCTTGATGCGACCGCCACTTTCGGCCGCCATTTTCACGAGCACCTTTTTCAAGATGTTTTCAGCGTGGTCCCACATGGCGTCGGTGCCGACGCGCTTTTCGGGCCGGGTGGCGAGCTTCACCACCACTTCGCCGAAGCCGAAGTCCTTGTAGACCGACATCATCAGGTCGTTGATCATCAGGCACTCGGCCTCTAGCTGCTCTTCGGTGCAGAAGACGTGCGCATCGTCCTGGGTGAAGCCGCGCACGCGCATGAGACCATGCAGCGCGCCGGATGGCTCGTAGCGATGGACGCAGCCGAACTCGGCCAGCCGCAACGGTAGATCGCGATAGCTTTTCAATCCGTGCTTGAAGATCTGCACGTGGCCGGGGCAGTTCATGGGCTTCAGCGCGAACACTTTTTGCTCGGCTGCATCGTCGTCCGGGTTCATGAAGGCGGTGGCGGATTTCACCGCGAACATGTTGTCGGAATACCAGCCCCAGTGGCCGCTGGTTTCCCATAGCGACTTGTCGAGCAATTGCGGGCCTTGCACTTCCTGGTAATCGCCGGCGAGACGGCGGCGCATGTAGCTGATCATCTGCTGGAAGGTGGTCCAACCCTTGGCGTGCCAGAAGACGACGCCGGGGCCTTCCTCTTGAAAGTGGAACAGATCCATC
>JANNEU010000162.1:0-20786 GCA_031379035.1 Hyphomicrobiaceae bacterium
GTCGAAGCACATTCTGCCGGCCGCTATGCCAGAAGCTGTGCGGCGCGATGTGCAGCGCCATACAGAGACGGCGCACCGGGTGCTTGGTTGCCGCGGGGCCTCTCGCTCGGACTTCCGCTGGGACGAAGCCAAGGGCGAGCTGATCTTCCTTGAGACCAACACGCAGCCCGGCATGACACCCACGTCTCTGTTGCCTGAGGCGGCGGCGCACATGGGGATGACCTTCGGGCAGCTGTGCGCGTATCTGGTGCAGGACGCGAGTGTGGATCGGTGATGGGGTGGTGGGCGAGAGTGGGGTGGGCGGAAGCGTGGCGTGGTTCGGCTTGCCCATGTCGGCTTGTTGGTACTACAGCTGCCAGTCTAGAAGTCACCAGAAACGACGAAAGTGAACCGAAGGAGACGTGGCTAAGGCGCACGTTACGCGCCACCGCCGTGTCAGTTTTGGATAATTGCGTCCGGTGGCGGGAGGTACAACGGTGACATCTAGTAGCGAGGGTGGTCGTGGTAAGCACGTTTAGCCCATGGCTCCGAAGCGCCACATCAAACGTCGCAATGCTTTTGCAATTCAAAGGCAAACATGAGCCGCAATCTTTAAGTCAGCCGGGACCATTATGACTCAAAATCATGTTCGCTTGAATGCGATGATACTGTACACACTGCGGACATTCGCAGGAGGCAAGAACTTAACAGTCGGCCAACTGCTGGAGCGTGTTCGAAAGGATGATTTGCAAGCCTCTGTTTCCAGTTCCACTTCCGATGCGCTTGCGCCCAGCTTATTGACATCATCCATCAGCACCACAACCATAATGACCGACGTTCAATCTAGAATCCCTGCGAACTCACTTGATTTTTCGCCGGGCCCTTTTTTTAAACGGATTCAAACACTCAATGATCTTGGACTGGTATCTCTTGGTCGTCGCGGCCTCTTGGTCCGCGACAACTTGCGGCGCATCGTTTCTATTGCACCAAAATTTATAGAGTTACAAGCCGAATTGGGCTTTAGCCTGACCGACACTTGGCGTCGAGGCCAAGACACCATCAACATTACGCCATCATTCCCCGCGCCCACCCAAGTGGCCATCGACGTTTTTGTAATAATGCCATTTTCTAAGGAGCTTGAACCAACCTACGCGGCGATACGCGACGTTTGCGGAAAGTTGTCACTCAACGTTATTAGGGGTAACGAGCTTTTTGAAGCCACGCATGTTATCAATGATATATGGTCTGCAATTTGCAGCGCAAAAATCATCATTTGCGACTGCAGCGGCAGAAATCCAAATGTGTTCTACGAGCTAGGAATTGCCCATACCCTAGGAAAGAAAGTTTTGTTGCTCACTCAGCAAGAGGGCGACATTCCATTTGATCTACGGCATTGGCGGCATTTGATTTACAATAAGCCGGATGAATTATTTCGAAATAGTCTTTTGTCGGGCGTGGCTCGATATATTTCAACTCCAGGCAGTTCCAGCTTGTCGAAAGATTCGAGCCTTAAAGCGCCCACCACTGATAAGGCTCACCGTTTCGAGCGTAAAACACCCGCAAATCAATAGCGAGTGCGCCTTGTGTGATGTTGATTATCTGAGCGCCAGGTCGAGCATAAAAATGTCTAACATTCCTCCCATGCGAATGCGCGGCTTAAGCGTACAAAGTGTGCGCGAGGGCGGCATGGCATACGTGTACGTTTGCAAAGGACTAGAATCGCCATGGAAGGATCTTGTTGCCGTAAAGCGCCTCAAGCCGCAATTTCTTAACGACAGTAGGATCTCACTTAAGTTCTTGCGGGAGTGCTTCATTTGGATGAAGTTGGGTCAACATCCAAACATAGTGTCTGCATTTTCTGCTCATGCGGTGGCGCCCGAGACGCCCATGGTTACACTAGATTACTATCGACGCAACTTAAGGGATTTTCTCTCGGAAACTCCCTTCACGGAACGTCAAGCGGCAGACATTGCTCTCGACATCTGCGCCGGCCTCGCTTTTGCTAGACAAATCATTCCAGGCTTTGTTCATGCGGACCTAAAGCCTGAGAATATCATGATCGATGAAGAAGGGCGAGGTCGCGTTACAGATTTTGGGTTGAGTCGGTTTAGTTTAACGCAATCTCTTCAGCAAACGGCAATCGGAGCTGCAAAAGAAGATGTTGGCACGGTTGAGGGCACCATAATGTACATGGCTCCCGAACAAATTCGCGGCGAACAAATTCATCCCGCAACTGACGTCTATGCTCTGGGCTGTATCCTATTTGAAATGATCACGCGCAAGGCTCTTTTTCATCCCATCTTAACTCCGCGCGAATACGTAACTGCTCATTTAACACAACGTCCTCCGTTGAATTATTTGAGCAAGGTAGCAAACGAAAGTGGGTTGACGAAAATCATCGAAAAGTGCTTGCAGAAGATCGCCGGAGAGCGCTTTGTTTCTGTGGAGGAGTTGAGGGAGCACTTACTCAACGTAGAGTTGGGGGAAACATCCACACGTCCGCCCTTGACTGAATTGCGATCCGCCACATCAATGGATATGGCGCGTGCAGCTACCGGACTGTTCAATTTGGGTTTTTTTGATGACGCTCTCGCTACGTATCGCAGTGCCCTGATCGGCGCACATGATGAAATGTCGATTTTCTTTCTTAAAACAAGAATTTCCGAGTGTCTGTATCGGCTGGGCGGCTATCGCAATCAAACCGAGAGCTTGAAGATGATTAGGGCGTTGAATTCCTACGCCGATAAGCATACAGATAGCTCTGTAGCAGCCGCATACTTCCAGTTGGGATCAGATATATTTTTGGAAGTAAACAGTCGCCGAGATGCATTGGAATGGACCCGCAATGCCGTCAAGTCAGCCCCCAAATCAAGTGTTGCGCTGGCAAATCTAGCCAAAGCGGAGGCAAACGTTGGAAATCTTGATGCCGCTCATTCCTTAATGCTTCAAGCAATCACAATTTCGCCAAACCTAATCTATTTTCACCTTGCCGTTCAGGTGCTGTTTGCTGCGAAGCGATTTGACTTGGCTTTTGAAGCTGCCCAAAAAGGGCTGAGAGTGCATCCAGATTGTCCAAGCCTGACACTGAGCAAGGCAAAAGCATGCGGCCACTTGGCAATAGAAGACACGCAACTTGATGATGATGAACAATACGCCCTACTGGAGGCTGGGTTTGAATTTCTTTTGGAAGCGAAAGCTTTGGGTGTAGGGCATGAGCTTGCTGAACCCGTCGAAAAACTGCTTAATGAGCAACGTCTTCGCCATCCAAGAAGGGGTGTTTTGGCTATTGAAGAAAATTCGGCGCGTGATGCCACGAATGGCGACCAATTGCCAAGTTCACCGACATCACCTGCCTCTTCTTCCCGCCGATCTGCGTCTGACACCCAGGCAAGTTTGTTTGAGCGTCTGAAGGAAATATTGATTGGTAGATTTCGCAAATAGCTTGGTTGGAAGTTCATTGTCTCCGGCAAAGGGGCAATTCGGAAGCCACAAAAAAGAACTACGGGCCAGCCTCCACCGTATCGGCGTCGACCTGACCCTCCCTACAGTGAGCCGGACGAACCTCAAGACCATCGAAGTGGAGCGATCTATGGCAGCACTTGGCCCAGTCCTACAATGTTCTCTTTGTCCGCATTGAACAGCAGCGGACGTGGGTGGTCAAGAATTCGCATCGCGAGCCGGTGGAAGAGATGGGGGCCATCACTCCGTTCGCGCCTAAGGCATTTCCGTTCCAAGTGATGACGAGTTATCCTCTGATCGCTTCGCATGACAATGGCGGTCAGGCGCGACGGTGGAGCCCCCATGATCCTCGGCATTGGCAATGACATGATCGACATCCGGCGGATTGAGGCGTCGTTGGAGCGGTTTGGGGACCGGTTCGTGGGCCGGGTGTTCACGGACACGGAGCGGGCGCGATCAGAGCGGCGGACGGTGGGGCGGCATAGTCCGCGAGCGGCGTCGTACGCCAAGCGGTTCGCGGCCAAGGAGGCGTGTGCAAAGGCGCTCGGCACCGGGCTGCGGCGCGGCGTATTCTGGCGCGATATGGGGGTGGTCAATCTGCCATCGGGCCAGCCAACGCTCACGCTGCAGGGCGGTGCGCTGAAACGGCTGCAGGCCCTGACGCCGCAGGGGTACACGGCCCACATCGCGCTGACGATGACGGACGAGTATCCGATGGCGGAAGCGGTGGTGATCATTTCCGCCGTGCCGTCTGGTTGAGCCCTGTGTGCCCGATCCGACAGTTGGTTTCCGCACGCAACCTTTAACATCCGTTATGGCCGCGCAGGCGGAGCACGCGGAGCGTGGCGGCGGCCACCCAAGCAAGCCTACCAGTTTCCGAAGGTCGCTAGGGTCGTTCCGCATTTAATGGAATCGAAGAACGACCCTAGCTCATTGTTTGGTCGTGACCTTCCGGGAAAACCGCTGCACACCCTCGGATCAAGTCCGAGGGCAAGCTTTTCCCGGAAGCACGCTAGAAATCGCGCCAGCGTCTACGTGCTTCGACCGGCAGGGCAGAACTGCCGCTTGCTTGGGTGGCCGCCTTCGCGGCCATGACAATAATGAGAGCTGGGTACCAAGTGCCAGACCTTGGGCACGAGCGGTGGGGCGGTAACGCCCTGCGACTCCACGCCAAAAAACGAACAAGGTCAAAACATTGCGGCAAGCGAGACGAGGCTGTATAGCAGGGGCGCGCTAAATGCGGCGTCGCCAACGGACGACTGCCCGGGGAAACTTTATGCCAATTGCGGCAGGGCAGCGGTGCTGAGGAACAGCAATGAGCTTGAACCTAGGGTCCATGAAGGCCAGGGCCGCATCCGCAGCCAAGGCGGCCGTGGCCGGCACCGGCAGTTCTAAGGCTGGTCCCAAAGCCGACGAGGGCGGTTGGGCAGAAACGGCGCGCATTGTCGTGCATGCGCTGTTAATCGCTTTTGTCGTTCGCGTGTTTCTCTATCAGCCGTTCAATATTCCGTCGGGATCGATGAAATCGAACCTGCTGGTCGGCGACTTCCTGTTCGTATCCAAGCTGTCGTACGGTTACAGCACGCACACGTTCCCGCAGTCGCTCGATATTCCGTGGACCAACATCTCAATCCCGCTGCGTCCGCAAAAGCTGTTCTCCGGACGGGTGTTCGCGGCTGAGCCCAAGCGCGGCGACGTGGCTGTCTTCAAGCAACCGACCAACATTTCGATCGACTTTATCAAGCGGGTGATTGGGATGCCTGGTGATGAGATCCAGGTGATCCGTGGCGTGCTGCAGATCAACGGTCAGCCGATCCCAAAGAAGCGCGTCGAAGATTTTGTGGCTGTTGACGAAGACGGTGTCGTCCGCGCGACGCCGCGTTTTGAAGAAACACTGCCGAATGGTGTGCGATACACAGTGCTCGACGCTATCGACGAGGGCGCGGCAGACAATACCCGGATCTTTAAAGTGCCTGCGGGGCACTACTTTATGATGGGTGACAACCGCGACAATTCCACCGACAGCCGCTTTCCGTCTGTCGGGTATGTCCCATTTGAGAACTTCGTCGGCCGCGCGGACCTGATCTTCTTCTCGGCTGCGATTGATGAGCCCGGTAACTGCCGCCGCTTCGCCCCCTGGACGTGGCCGACTTGTGTTCGGTTCCGTCGCGTCATTTCGCTTGTCCGGTAGGCCCAACTTGTTGAACGCGCGCCGCGCCAAAGGTTTTGAGGCTCGTCTCGGGTATCAGTTCGCTGATCGCGCGCTGTTCAAGCGTGCCCTCACACATGCCAGCGTGCGCACAACATCCAAGCGCGCCAGCGATCAGGATAATGAGCGGCTTGAGTTTCTCGGTGATCGCGTGCTGGGCTTGTCGATTGCCGAGTTGATTTCTGAGACGTTTACGAAGGCCAATGAAGGTGAGCTGGCGCGCATCTTTAATCATCTCGTGCGCGGCGAGACTTGCGCCGACGTTGCGCGGGCTATTGGCCTCGGCGAGCAGTTGATATTGTCGGACAGTGAGGCCGGCAGCGGTGGTCGCGAGAAGGTCACGATTCTGGCGGATGCTTGCGAGGCGGTGCTGGCTGCGGTTTTTCTCGAAGGTGGCTTTGATGCAGCGCGGCGCGTGGTGCGTCTACACTGGAGCAAGCGGCTGGAGACACTGCCGGCCGAACCGGCCGATCCCAAGAGCGCCTTGCAGGAATGGGCGCAGGGGCAGGGTCTCGATCTGCCAAAGTATAAAGAGCTGAACCGTGAAGGGCCCGATCACGCGCCTCACTTCACGACTGAAGTGCGCGTCGGCGGCCGCAAAGCGCCATTGGCGCGGGTCGCTACCGGTATCGGATCGAGCAAGCGCGCGGCCGAACAATCTGCCGCCACTGCGCTCCTGATCAAGGAGGGCGTATGGAAAAGCGCACCGTGACGTCGAAATCGAAAAAACATGTGCCAGGCAGACGATCTGCGGCGTATGCCGGTAAGCCTCATCCGGGCAAGGCCAGCGGCGACAAGCCTGGCAAGGACAAAGGCAGGCCAGCATCGGCTGCGACGGCACCTAGACTGAAAACCGCAAAACCGGTGCCCTCCGTAGCTCCACAGATGCTCGTGACAGAAGCGCCAGAGGTGGCCAATCCGCGCTTTGGGTTTGTGGCTGTTATCGGCGCAACGAATGCCGGGAAGTCGACGTTGGTCAATTATCTCGTCGGCACCAAAGTGACCATCGTTAGCCATAAGGTTCAGACGACACGGATGCAGATCCGCGGTATCGCCATCGATGGGTCGAGCCAGCTCGTGTTTGTTGATACGCCCGGCATCTTCAAACCGCGCCGCCGGTTGGATCGAGCCATGGTCAGGGCTGCCTGGAGTGGGGCGGGGGAAGCCGACATCATCGTGCTGCTGTTTGATGCACAACGCAACGTGGATGAAGAAACGCGCGCGCTGGTGGCGCGTCTTTCAGACGTGCCGGTGCCAGTATGCTTGGCACTTAACAAAGTCGATTCGATCCCGAAAGAGCGCTTGCTCACACTTGCCCAAGAGCTCAACAAACTCGGTGCCTTCCGTGCGACCTTCATGATCTCGGCACTGAAGGGTTCTGGCGTTGAGCACTTGAAGCGCTACCTCGCGGAGAGCGTACCTGAAGGCCGTTGGCACTATCCGGCTGATGACGTGACGGATGCGCCAATGCGCATTCTCGCGGCTGAAATCACACGGGAAAAACTGTACGCGCGGCTGCATCAAGAGCTGCCTTATGCTGCTACCGTCGAAACCACATCGTGGAAGGAAATGGGCAAGAAGGGCGTGCGGCTGGAGCAAACGATTTTTGTTGAGCGCGAGAGCCAGCGTTCAATTGTGCTTGGTGAAGGCGGCCGCGCGATCAAGAAAATCTCGACGGAGTCGCGTACAGAATTGACTGACATCGTTGGCCGGCCGGTGCACCTATTCTTACATGTCAAGGTGCGTGAAGGTTGGGAGCATGACCCGGAGCGCTATCGCGAAATGGGGCTGGAGTTTCCGATCGAGTGAAGCGGAGGCGCGTGATGGTAGGTCTGTCAACGAGCGGCTATCACGGCCTGAATGTTCGAGGCCAAAACACTCAAGGGGGTCTTGTTACATTCCTCGGATTGCTTGCGGTGCTTGCAATTCTCACGCCCGCCACGGCTGCTGTGCGCCGCTGTGGCGATTTCATCGCGACTGCGGGTGAGGATCGCGTTTCCGAAAATGCCGCCAAGCAGAAGGCTATGACGCTTTGGGTGGAAGCCGCAGGTCAGCATGGACCCGCTTTCACTGCCTGGAGGCTGGCCATCGACAAGAGCCTCTCCTGCTCCAAACTGGCGGATGGAATGTATCGCTGTCAGGTATTGGCGCGGCCGTGTGGTGTAACACAAGTCCCTGATGCACTGCCGCCGGGAACCGCGCCGGCGCTGCCTGCTGCGCCCAAGCGTGAGCAACGAATTTGACAGCTGTGTCGTGGAGACAGGCCCGTAGGTCTGCCCCCAAAGCGCGATCACGAAGTAGGATAGCCTGTGATGCAATGGGCAGACGAAGCCATTGTTCTGAGCGTTCGTTCGCACGCAGAAACGGCGGCTGTGGTTGAGCTGCTGACGCGTGAGCATGGCCGTCATTTAGGGCTTGTGCACGGCGGGCGCTCGCGCAAAGCACGCCCCATTTTGCAACCCGGCAATCACATCGATGTCGTCTGGAAAGCGCGGCTCTCGGAGCATCTCGGCGCGGTTACCATCGAGCCGCGTCGCGGCTTTGGCGTCGAAGTCATGGAGGATGCAACGGCACTGACTGCGCTTACCTCGCTCACGACGCTGGCTCATGTGCTGCCCGAGCGCGATCCGCATCCCAATCTTTTTGAGGTTACGCTCTTTGTGCTTGGCTTTCTTGATGACCCGACGGTGTGGCCAGCACTCTACGTCCGCTGGGAGATGGCGCTGCTTGACGAGATGGGCTTCGGCCTCGACCTGGCGACGTGCGCTGCAACAGGCGCGACTGCTGACCTGATCTATGTGTCGCCGAAGTCAGGTCGTGCAGTATCGGCAGGCGCTGGCGAGCCCTACAAGGATCGCTTGCTGATGTTGCCGCCGTTTCTGCGTGGCGAGACGGGCGGCGGGGTGGCACCAGCCGACATTGATGCCGGTCTTGTCCTCACTGCTCATTTCATCGAGCGCCGGCTGTTTGCGCCGAGCGGCGAGCCATTGCCAGATCCGCGGCGGCGGCTGCCGGCGTTAGTCAGCGCGCTTACGGCGCGGGCTTGATCGGCTTTATTGCTTTCGCTGACTTGACAACCTTTGTTGGCACAACAGTCGCGGCGAGTTGGCGCTCGACCCGCGGCTTGCCGTCGGTGCCGCGGGTGATCACGAAGGTTGCCCCGCTGCTCGCGTCGAACTTTGATGTAATTTTGCCGATATCAAAGACGATCTCGTGCGGCACGCAGGTGGTGTGGGTGACGTGCGTTTGATCGGGCACGGCGTTGCGCTTGTCTCCGAACGCATAGGGCACGGGCACACCGGACCGGTTTTCGACATGGATCTCGAATTTAAAACTATCTGGGCGACCGAAGAGCTGGACAGTGAGAAATTTCGGGTCGGCGTCTGGTGCCTTGGCGATGCCAACGCCGATCTCGGTCACGTGCGGTTGCAGCATGGCGGCGCGGTGAGGCGGTGAGCCCTTCCAGCCTTCGACCATGCGCGTTGCCAGATCGCGTGCCTCAAAGCCACGACTGCTCTGATTGAGCGCCAGGTTCTCCGCCACCATGCAGTAGCGATAGCCTGCGGCTTGGGCGCGGTCGGAGGGTTGGCGTCCATCGGCGGTATGCGCAAATGCGCCACTGCGCGCGAGATAATCGGCGTAGGCTTGTGCAGTCGCTTTGAGCACTGCGTTCGGTAGGAGACCCGCCAGCTGGTTCTCGCCACGAAACGCATTCGTCATCTCGATGATGACGGCCTCTGTTTGCGGCAGATCGGGCAGGGCGGTTGCCATGCGGTTCCCCAGACATATGGGCATTTCCCCAGCCCAGCTTCTTATTCTTCCTCCCTCCGGGCCGCCCTGGCAAGTCACGCTACGGCCACAGCTGGCGTCATTCGGCCCTAGACGATGGCTGCTCACCCCTCCGCATAGACCCGGTGAATGCGCCGGCCGAGGCGGGTGAGAAGTTCGTAGCCGATGGTGCCGGCGCGGTCGGTGAGGTCGTCGATGGTGGTGCGGCTGCCGAGCACTTCGACCCAGGCACCGCGCCGCGCCAAAGTATCGGGTACACCCGTCACATCGACGGTGATCAGGTCCATGGACACGCGGCCGATGATCGGGACTGGGTGTGGGCCGATGAAGCCAACCGCGCCCGCCGTCCGGTCCACCCGCGAAATAGCGCGCAGGAAGCCGTCGGCATAGCCGCACGCCAGTGTTGCGACACGGGTGGGTGCGCTGCAAGTATAGGCGGCACCATAGCCGACGCTCTCGCCCGCCGCCACATCGCGCACCTGCAGAATGCGCGCGCGCAGCTCTACCACCCATTGCATTGGATTGGCTTCGCCCACGAACGCGCGGCCACCGAATAAAGCGATGCCGGGTCGCACGAGGTCGTAATGATAGTTAGTGCCAAGGAATGTGCCGGCGGAATTCGCGAGGCTGGCAGGGGTGGGTGGTAGTGTTGCTCGCAGGGCTTCGAACAAGGCGCGCTGTGCGGCATTCTTTGGATGGGCTGGCTCGTCGGCGCAGGCGAGATGGCTCATGATCAGTGCGCAGTGAAACTTAGCCAGCAGGTCCGGTGCCGCTGCTAGCATTGCGACTTCGTGCGGTGGCAGACCAAGGCGGCTCATGCCGGTGTCGATGTGCACGGCGGCGGACAGTTGGTCGTCGCGCGCCTCGCAAAACGCCGCCCATTCTCTGATCTCCTCCAGGCTCGACAGGCACGGCCTCAGGTCGAAGCCCGCAAAGTGTGCCGCTGCCCCTGGCATCAAGCCATCGAGCACATAGATCGTAGCTGCGGGATCGATGGCCCGCAGGCGGCGTGCTTCTGTCAGGGTGGCGACAAAGAATGTTTTGCAGCCCTCGTTCCGAAGCGCGGTGGCGATTTCCTCCAGGCCAAGGCCGTAAGCATCTGCCTTGATGACGCCTGCGCATTCGGCAGCGCCGGAGTTACGATTAATCGTGGCCCAGTTGGCGCGGAGTGCGGCGAGGTTTATCGTGAGGACCGCACGCGCGTCGGCGGGGACGGCGGGTTGGGACGGCTGTGCAGCTCGTGGGGTTGGCATCGGGTGATCCGGATTAAGCCGTCGTCATGAGCAGCCATATTAGACCACGATTGCCGCCGAATGAATGGCAATCACCCACTTTCCCTCGTTGTGGCGTCAAACGTAAAAGGCGGCACCGGTATCAACCGGTCGCCGCCCTCTGAACTATGTAGAAGCTGGAACGATCACGCGTCCGGCTGGTCGCCCATGCCGCGCGGTTCGAACATCTCGTCCGCGTTGAAGGTTTCGAGTTCGATGCCTTCGTTCTTGACGATAGCGACGTTCTCGCCGCGTGACTGGCGTTCGGCTTCTTCCGCCGAGCGCGCTACGTTGAGCTTGATTTTGGACGTCACTTCGGGGTGCAGCTGCACGCGCGCGGTGTGGACGCCGAGTGTCTTGATGGGGTTGTCGAGGGAGACCATGCGGCGGTCGATTGAGTAACCGCCTTCGGTGACGAGATCAGCAAGATCACGTGCTGAAACCGAGCCGTAGAGCTGGCCGGTGTCGCCGGCGGTGCGGATGGCGGTGAAGCTCTTGCCGTCGAGTTTTGCATGCACGGCTTCGGCATCTTTCTTGAGCTCGAGGTTGCGCGCTTCGAGCTGGACGCGCTGCGTTTCGAATTGCTTGCGGTTATCATCCGTTGCGCGGAGCGCTTTGCGCTGCGGCAGCAGGAAGTTGCGCGCAAAACCATCTTTGACGGTGACGACATCGCCCATCTGACCGAGGCGGCCGATGCGTTCGAGCAGGATGACTTGCATAGTGTTTACTCCGTGAGGTTTGGAAAAAGTTAGACACTTCCGGGCGGCAGCGCCGCCGGCATGGGGACCACGCGCGCGCGGACGCGCACGAGATTTTCGACGACGCCGGTCAGCGCCGTCAGCGGCACAGCGATCGCGCCGGCAATGGCAAGGGTGGCGTAGGTCGCATAGAGCAACCAGGGTGCTTTCGCGCGGCCGATGGCGTGCACCACGGACAGGCCTTGCAGCAAATAAATCACGAGAAACGCGCCCAGTGCCCCGACCCCGAGAACGCGCAGCGAGCCGCCCATTGCCACACCGACTAGGGCTGCGGCAAAGGCCAGCGCGAAGACGCGAGGGACAGCCATCCAATGCAGGTCCGGCCAAGGACGGAGCAGCAAGCCAGAGAGGCGCGCGGCACGGCCGGCAAGGTAGACGTTGATCACGATAAAGAACGTCCAGTAGCTCGATACGGCCGCTGGCATCATCTCGACCCAGAGGTCGACGAATGTGCGCATTTGCGGTTCGCCCATGGTGCGAAAACTCGAGCCGATGGGTGCACTCGCGCTCATCTGCTTGAGAAAGCGCATGAGGTCGGGCTCGAGAATTTTGTAGGTACCGCCCGACAGCGCGATAACCAAAATCGGCAGCGCTGCACCGTAGAGCGCAATGCCCATCAGCACGCGACCGATCGGATACCAGTCGTCAAGGGATCCATCAGGCTTGTAACGCGCCAAGAACAACAGATGCGTAATGCCAGCCACCGGGATGCCAAGCGCCAACAGGTAGCCAATTGAAAATGTTGGCGCCACGGCTAATGCCATCACGATCACGCCGGAGATCGCCGCAGCGACGGCTGCGCTCAAGCCCCAACCGAGGCCCGCGATGAGCGACGGCAACGGTGTCGCAATCAGCAACAGCATGCTCAGCCCGACCGAGCCGCGCACGGCTGAGTAGAACAGCGCGGCTGACGCCAAGCCTGCCCCGAGCCCGAAGGCAATGGCGCGCAACTGGTTTGTTGATGTCGCGGACGATGGTGTCACGTGAGCTGTCCCGCGCAGAGGCGGTTAGAGATGCGCGCGCGGCACATCACAACCAAGAATAAAGCCAACCAGGAATAAGGATGATGTCGGATGGTGCTAACACATAGCCGGCACCATCCGCAGGTCGGTTAGCCGATTACGAACGGCAGCAGGCCGAGAATACGCGCGCGCTTGATGGCGATGGAGAGCTCGCGTTGCTTTTTGGCTGATACTGCGGTGATGCGGCTTGGGACGATCTTGCCACGCTCGGAGATATAGCGGCCGAGTAGACGCGCGTCCTTGTAATCGATCTTCGGCGCTTGCGAGCCCGTGAACGGGCATGACTTGCGACGGCGATGAAACGGGCGGCGCGAGGGGAGTTGTTGGACGATGTCTGCCATGGGGGTTACTCCTGCGAGCCGGTGTCATCGGAAGGGGCGGGTGTTGCGGGACGGGGACGGAAGCCGCCGCCCCGATCACCACCACCTGCACCAGCCGGACGGCCGCCGCCGCCGCCTGGACGATCACCACGGAAGCCACCGCCACCGCCGCCGCCACCTGGGCCGCGCGGACCACGGTCACCGCCGCCGCGGAAGCCACCGCCGCCGCCACGCCCGCCGCGATCACCACGGTCGCCGAAGCCACCGCGTTCGCTGCGTTCGTCGCGATCAACTTTGCGCATTTGAATGCTGGGTTCAACTTCGTGTGCTTCGACCCTGATGGTCATGAAGCGGATCACATCGGTCGAGATACCCATGCGGCGCTCCATTTCGGCGACAGCGGCCGGCGGGGCGTCGAGGTTCATCAGTGCGTAATGCGCCTTGCGGTTCTTCTTGATCTTGTAGGCGAGGTTCTTGAGGCCCCAGTACTCGACCTTGCCGACCTTACCCTGACCCTCGGTAATGATGTCGGCGTATTCCTTAATCAGGCCTTCGACCTGGGACTGGGAAATGTCCTGGCGGGCCATGAAAACGTGCTCATAGAGCGGCATGCGGATGCCTTTCGGTGGGAACAACCCAAGCGTTACCGACGCCAGATGGCGAGGCATCAACTTAGCCTGTCCTGATGCCCTCGGTGCGGAATGGCGGCGCGAACGGCTACCAATCGACCTACGCTCAATGCGGCTCCGGCGCGTAGCCCCTGTTGGGCCCGGGAAAGGCCCACCAAGTCAACCCAAAGAGCGGAAACACTGGGGAACGGTCAACGAATTCAACTGGTTATGCCAGTTTACTTCATCGCCCTGCCACTGGTTTTAGCCTTTCAGCCATTGCCTGCGGCCCCATTAAGCCTCCAACCGGAGCGGGTGCAGGGGCGTTATGACGGAAGGGCGCGGAGAGGGCAAGGGTGATTTGGACGCGGAGAGGCTCGCTGTCGCTTCAGCCGGACTGGGGCACTTTCCCCAACGCCTGCAACACCCGTTCGGGCGTGAAGGGTTGGGCCAGCACGCGCGCTTTTAGTGGTCGCAGCGCATCGTTGATCGCATTCATGATCGCAGCGGGCGCTCCCGCCGTGCCGGCTTCGCCCGCACCCTTGGCGCCGAGGTCGCCTTCGCGGGTGGGGGTTTCGACGTGGCCGACGTCGATGTCGGGCATTTCAGCGGCCATGGGCACGAGGTAGTCGGCCATGGAGCCGACGAGGAGCTGACCTTCCGGCGAGTAAGCGCAGTGTTCGTAGAGCGCGCCGCCGATGCCTTGGACGACGCCGCCGCGCACCTGTTCGTCAACCAGCAGCGGGTTGATGATGCGGCCGCAGTCTTCGACCACCCAGTGTTTCAGGAGTTTGATCAAACCGGTGTCGGTATCGACTTCGAGCCACGAGGCTTGGATGCCGTTGGTGAAGGCGAAGGGATATTGCTTGGTGATGAAGTGGCGTGTCTGCATGAGTTCACGCGGCAGATCCGGTGGCAGGGTGTCGCCGCGGTAGTAAACAATGCGCGTGAGTTCGGCGAGCGGCATGCGGACCGCGCGCGTGGACTTGTCGACGATCTGGCCGTCGATGATGTCAAGTGATTGTGCATCGGCCTGCAGCATGGCGGAGGCGACTTTGAGGGCAGCGTCGCGGGTGGCGCGGCCGGCTTGCAGCGCTGCTTCGCCGCCGATGCCAGCGCCGCGGCAGGCCCAGGTGCCGCCGCCGTAGGGTGTGGTTTCGGTGTCGCCGGTGACGACGCGTACGGCGTGGAGCGGCACGCCCACCGCCTCTGCGACGATCTGGCGGATGATGCCTTCTGTGCCCTGGCCCTGTTCGGTGACGCCTGTTGCTGCGACGACAGATCCATCGGGATCGATGCGAACGGTGCAGCCGTCTTGCGCGGAAATGCGCGCGCCGCCGATGCCGTACATGAAGGGGCTGGGGTTAGTGAGTTCGATGAAGCTCGCGAAACCGATGCCGCGATAGATGCCACGGAGGCGCATCTGTTCCTGTTCGGCGCGCAGCTTCGGGTAGTCGATCATCTCCATCAAGCGGCCGAGGGATTTGACGTGGGAGAGCCCCTCGAACTTCATGCCGGCGGGAGACGTGCGCGGATAGGAATTGTCACGCATCAGGTTCTTTAAGCGAAACGCGATGGGGTCCATGCCGAGCGCTTCGGCGGCGAGATCAACGAGGCCTTCGGTAACGGTTGTCGCGATGGGGTGGCCGACGGCGCGGTATTGGCAGGTGGGCGTTTTGTTCTGGAAGACGACCGTCGTTTTGGCGCGGTAGTTGGGGAAGTCGTACGGCCCGCCAACGAGATTGACGACTTGATTGACTTCGACGGCGCTGGTGCGCGGATAAACTGAGTACGGGCCGATGCCGGTGAGGTCGTCGATTTCGATGGCGGTGATTTTACCGTCGGCGTCGACGGCCATTTTGCCGTGGATGCGGTGATCGCGGGCATGGATGTCGCTGCCGAAGCTCTCCAGGCGATCCGCGATGAACTTGACTGGGCGGCCCATCAGCTTGGCTATCGCCACAGTCGCTACTTCGTCCGGGTAGACGTGGACCTTGATGCCGTAGCTGCCACCGACGTCGCCGCAGATGACGCGCACGTCGCCTTCCGGCATGCGCAGCTGGGTGGCGAAGACGCTTTGCATCATGTGCGGCGCTTGCGTCGAGTGATGCACAACGAGCTTTTTTGAGGCTTTGTTGTAGTCGGCGAGAATGGAGCGTGGCTCAAGCGTGACGCCGGTGTGGCGCGCTGTGTGGAATGTCGCTTCGACGACCTTGTGAGCGGCTTTGAAGGCAGCGGCGACATCGCCGGATTCGTTGACGCGCTGGAAGCAAAGGTTGTCGCCGAGGCTTGCGTGGATGACGGGCGTGGCGGACGCGAGCGCGGTTTCCATGTCGGTGGCGGCGGGGAGAGGCTCGTAGTCGACCAGAACTTTGGCTGCGCCATCTTCCGCGAGTGCGCGCGTTTCGGCGATGACGGCGGCGACGGCTTCGCCATGCCACGTGGCGTGGGTGAGCGGCAGCGGATACTGCGGCGCACTTTTCATGCCTTTGAGATGGACGAGGACAGCGACCCATGGGTCGCAGATGGCGGCGAGGTCTTGGCCAGTGAAGACGCGGAGGACGCCGGGGATTTTTATGGCTTCGGTAGCGTCGATGGATTTGATCGCCGCATGTGCGTGCGGACTGCGCACAAACGCCACATGCACCATGCGCGGCAGCACGTGATCGTCGACGTATTGCCCGCGGCCTTCGACGAGCTTCGGCAAGTTCGGCCGCGCGACGGATTTGCCGATATAGGAGTTCGGCCGGTCGAGAGAGGCAGGGTCGATGAAAATACTCACGCGGGCAATCCTTTGCGTGGTTGAGTGCCAGCTTTTTTGCGTGGTTGCTTCGCTTTGATCTTTTTGATCTCTTTGATCGCTTCGACGCTTGGTAAGCCGAGCGCTGTGCGGGTCTTTTTCGGAAGAGCATCCGAAACAATTCGATGGGAATCTTGCAGATATCCGCGCAGGTCATCTATTCTCAGAGCGGCAATGCCATATCGCTGGATCCAAGTCATGCCGCGCGAGGCAAGATAAGGTGCAGGACGCAGGCCTGGCTGATCCTTTAACACTTCGTAGGCCATGGCAGAGACCTTGAATGTGATGCCTGAGAGATTGCCCTGATCCCAACCGCCGACTGCAAACACTTTTCCACCGACTTTCCAGACATCCGCGCCGCCCCACTGAACGACATGCGTCGTTGCCGGCAGGCGCTTGCAGAAACGATTGAACTCGGCGCGTGTCATGCGGGCTCCGTGCGTCAGGTCGAGGACTTCGCTGCGCGGGCTTTCGCCGTTGTCTCGATGGCATCGACGATGGCTTGGTAGCCGGTGCAGCGGCAGTAGTTGCCGGAGATATGCTCGCGGATTTCGGTGCGGGTGGCGACAGGGTTGGATTGCAAAAGAGCGGCGGCGGTCATGAGCATGCCGGGTGTGCAGTAGCCGCACTGGGCGGCGTTGCGGGCGATGAAGGCGTCTTGCAAGTCGCGGATCTCGCCGGTGTCAGAGATGCCTTCGATGGTTTCGACGGTGCGGCCGTCGAGGCTGGCAGCGAGCACCAAGCAGCCGCGCACGATCTGGCCGTCGACACGCACGGTGCACGCGCCACAGACGCCGTGTTCGCAGCCGGCGTGGCTGCCCATGAGACCAAGATCGAGGCGGAGGAAGTCGATGAGATGCTGACGGCCTGGTACGGTGCGCGTGACGCGCTCGCCGTTGACTGAAAGTGAGATGGTGTTCGTCGTCATGCGGCGCTCCGGGCGCGGTCGTTGATCAGCTTGGCAAGCGCGCGGCGCAATACGACTTGCGCCAAATGCAGCTTGGTGGCTGGGTTGCCGTTGAGATCGCCAGGTGGATCGAGATCGCGGGCGAGAGCCAGTGCGGCGCGGTCGATTTCTGCGTCATCGAGCGGATGGCCGATGAGAGCGGCTGCGGCGTTGATGGCAACAACGGGCCGATCGCCGAGTGCAAAGAAGACGAGGCGTGCGTCTGTGACGCCAGCGTCTGCGCATGTGATAACAGCAGCGATACCGGCCATGGCGTAGTCGCCCGAGCGGCGGGTGACTTCTTCGAGACTGTGCTGTTCGCCAGATTTCTGGATGGGAAGTTCGATGGCTGTCAGAAGTTCCGCGTCGGAGAGCGCGGTGGCATAAACGCCGTGAAAGAATTCGCGCGCGGAGACGCGGCGTTCGCCGGCGGCGCTGGCGAGAACGAAAGTGGCATCCAGCGCCACACAGCAGGCGGGGAGTTCGGCGGCTGGATCGGCGTAGGCGAGCGAGCCGCCAATGGTGCCGCGGTTGCGGATGGCGGTGTGGGCGATATGCGGGATGGCATCGGCTATCAGGGGGGCGTGCTGGCGGACGATGTGGGATGCGCCGAGGCTTGCGTGCGTGGTGCCGGCACCGATGCGGACCAAGCCGTCGCCGAGCATAATGCCTTGCAACGCAGCAATGCCGGAGATGTCGATCAGCGCGGTGGGTTCTGAGAGCCGGAATGCCAAGCTGGCGAGCAAACTCTGGCCGCCGGCGAGCCAACAGGAATCGAGGCCATGCTGCGCTTTAAGGCGGAACGCGTCGTCTAGCGTCGCCGCGCGCGCGTAAGCAAATTCAGGTGCTTTCATGCTGCTGACGTGTCCCCGTGCATCACTAGCCCTGGAATCTGCCACGTGGATCGCGCGCCCACAAGACGGTGTGCGAACTGCGTGAGCCGAGCCTAGGGATCGGCATGGCGAGAGGTCAGCAGAGCACGCGCCGTCCTCAACGCCCTTGGAACTGCGGTTTGCGCTTTTCCATGAAGGCGGTGCGGCCTTCGATGAAGTCGGCGCTGGTGAAGCAGGCTTCGACCGCGCGTTTGCAGCTGGCAAGGTCACGCACGGTTTCGGGCTTCAGGATTTCAGTGGCGATGTGTTTGACGGCGGCGACGGTCAGCGGCGCGTTGCCGGCGACGGTTTCGGCGTATTTGATGGTGATGGCCTCGAGGTCGGCGTCCGGGATGACGCGATTGATGAGGCCGATCTGCAGCGCTTCGGCCGCTTCGAGCTGGCGGGCGGAGAAGAAAATATCCTTGGTCTGCGATGGGCCGATGGTCGAGACAAAGCGTTCGAGGCCGAGATAGCCATAGCCGATGCCGAGTTTAGCGGCGGGCAGTGCGAACTTCGAGCCTGCCGTCGCAAAGCGCAGATCGCAGGCGATGGCGAGGCCGAGGCCGCCGCCGATGCAGTAGCCGCGGATCATGGCGATGGTGGGCTTGGGGAAGTTCGCGACGGCGGTGTAAATTCGCTCGGTCGTGGCGTTGTATTTGTTTTGCGCTTCCAGCGTGCCGCGCTCGTCGCCGAACTTGGAGATGTCGGCGCCAGACACGAAGGCTTTGCCGCCGGCGCCGGTGAGGATGACGACGCGGATGTCCGGGTCGGCGCGGAACTGTTCCAGGATGCTGCCGACCTTCTCCCACATGTCGAACGACACGGCATTGTGCCGCTCGGGATTGTTGAAGGTCATGGTGCCGATATGGCCGTCTTTGCGGGCCAGCATCTTGTCGGTCATAGCGTTGGTCCGTTTCTGGCGGTGCGGTGCTTCAGGCGTTGACTTTGCCCGGCTGGGCCGTAAGCCCGGCAGCGGCAATGCCGGCCAGGGCGGCGATCTCGTCGTTGTCAGAATTGTCGCCGGATACGCCGACGGCACCGATGACGTCGCCGGTGGCATTACGAATGAGCACGCCGGACGGGACCGGCACGAACTTGCCGCCAGCAATCGCTGCCATGGCGGTCATGAAGATCGGCTGCTTCTGGCTGCGCTCGAATAGTTCACGGCTGCCGAAACCGAAGCCGAGTGCGCCATAGGCTTTGCCGGTGGCGATTTCGACACGCAGGATTCCAGAGTTGTCTTCGCGCTTGAGTGCGACACAATGACCGCCGGCGTCGAGCACGACCACCGTCAGCGGTTCGAATGTCATGGCGCGGCCTTTGGCGAGGGCGGCATCGACAATGGTTGCGGCAAGGGCAAGCGTCAGGCGGCTCATGGTCGATGGTCCCCAGTGTTTAGCTCGGTGTTTGGCGCGTTGGACAGCATTTTTTCGGGCGAGGCAAGAGTTGGCCGGTCGATCTAGACCCAGCGTCCCAGATTTCGCATCCGCTTCGCGCTTGGTGCGGTAAATGCGACCGCACTATCACTTCTCCGCCAGCTTGGGTTGAGGCCTGCTTGCCGGGATGGTAAAGCGCCCGCACGGCGAGGCTCCTTGGCAAGAAGCGGCGCAGGCAGGATTCTCGGGTTCGCGCCCCATTGATGCCGCGATCTTTGCCGACTGATCGCGAGCTGCGGCGCGCAAACGTCCTGCGGCACGCGGCGTGATCGTTTGATGGCGTTTTTGAGCTGAGCAGCAGACTTGAATGCCGGTGTCCGCAACGTACATGCGCGGTGTCCGGGTGGATCGACAGGACCCCGACGCATGGCTCGTGACACCTCAGTCCCCGGAAAGCGCGCATCAGCGGGCACAGATCCCGCGCGCCGGGCGCTGTTGCGGGGGCTGTCGTCAATAGCACTGATGGCGTCTGCTGCGCCGGCGCTGGCGCAGTCCAACACCAGCTGGGCGGATCAGATTTTCGGCGCTTCGGCACGGCCTGCGGCGGACGAGAAAAAGAAACCTGAAATTATTGACGATCTCAGGCCCAATACGGTGCCCTACCGTTCTGACGCCATGGTCGAGGCGCTCGAAGCGGCGATCAATCGCTATCAGGTACTCGTTGAAAAAGGCGGCTGGCCGACCATCCCAGGCGTCAAGATGATCCGGCCGGAAGACGATGATGAGCGGGTGCCGGTGCTGCGCCGCCGATTGCAGGTGACGGGTGAGCTGCGCGAGAGCGGCGGCGGTTCGTCTTTCAGCTTTGATGGCGCTCTCGGTGAGGCGGTCAAACAATTCCAGCGCAATCATGGCCTGCGCATCTCCGGCCGGGTCGATAAACCGACGTTGCAGGCGATGAATGTGCCCGCGCAGGCGCGGCTGCAGCAGATGCGGCTGAACCTTGGCCGGCTGCGCGAGCTGCTGCAGGGCCGCATTGAAGATCGTTACGTGCTGGTCAATCCGCCGGCCTTTCAGCTGGAAGCGGTTGAGAAGTACGAAGTGCAGCAGCGCCACCGCGTGATTGCCGGCCGCGTTGAGCGGCAGACGCCGGTCGTGAAAGCCACCATCCGCGCGCTCAACTTCTTCCCCTACTGGCGCGTGCCGGACAGCGTGGCGACGCTCGATCTGATCCCGAAGATGCAGAAAGAGCCGGAGTACATCGCCAAGGAAAAAATCCGCGTGCTGACGCGCGATTTCAACGGGCCGGAGATCGATCAGGCAAACGTTGATTGGAAGTCCGCGACGGCGACGCAGATTAAGTTCCGGCAAGATCCC
>JANNEU010000177.1:0-6665 GCA_031379035.1 Hyphomicrobiaceae bacterium
AGCATGACGTTGTAGCGTGCTTTCCGTGCCACCTCGATCAACGGGACACCGATCAAAAGAGCGCCAGCCGCGACATCTTTGCGAACGTCAGGATCGCGCTGGAGGGCGACGAGCGCGCGCGGCTTCGGCAGCGTCTCGATATCAACCAGGTAAAGCGCCAAGGCTGTCTGAGCCGCCTCGTAGATATCTTCTTCAGCGTCTGCCGCTGCAAAACAACCTGGCAGGTCAGGAAAACTGATGCCGTAGGCGCTATCACGCTCTTTTTCGACGATGGCGAAATAGGTGTTCATAAGACGCGTCCTCAGGTCCAACCGGCTTGCTTGGCGATCTTCCGCGCAGTCCCGGTGGGCAGATCCTTCTTCGGGTGCGGCACAACGAGCGACTGGCCGGTTTCGGGATTCCTGAATTTGTGATGGGAGCCGACAGTGCCCACTTCGACCCAGCCCTCGCGCTTTAGCCTGGCGATGATCCTTCGACTGTTGCGCTCGGTGGTCATCGTCTCAAAAATTGCCCGCGATGTCAATTTCAGTGTGTGCCTAGTTACACACCTTTACTACATCCCGAGCTTCCCCAGCAACGCCGCCAGCTTCTCGTTGCCGCCGGCGGGGGGGCTCCATTGAACGTGGGTGACGGGGGTGCCGTGGGCCGCGAGCTCGGTGGCGAAGCCTTCGAGGCCGACGTTGATGACATGGACGGGTTGGGTGAGCAGCGCTTCAGCGCCGCTCACAGCCGCAATGTCTTTGGGCTGATCAGGTTTTGGCATGGTCGTAGACCTTGTAGGCGGCGTCGATGCCGGCACCGGCGGGCGCGGTGTAGCCGTTGCGGCGGAGCACGGTTTCGAACGATGCGAGGCAGCGCAGCACGTTGGCTTTGCGGCACACATAACCCATGGTGCCGATGCGCCAGACCTTGCCGTGTAGCGGGCCGAATGAGGTGCCGATCTCGATGCCGAAGTCTTCGAGCATGGCGGTGCGGACGGCGTCGCCGTGTTTAACTTCCTTGGGGATGAAAACGCCGGTGACGTTGGCCATGCGGTGCTTGGCGTCGCCGTAGAGCTTGAGGCCCATGGCTTCGAGGCCGGCGCGGAGCGCTTTGGAGGTGAGCACGTGGCGGGCGACGCCTTGGTCGATGCCTTCTTCGAGCACGACGCGGGCGCACTCGCGGGCGGCGTACAGCATGGAGGCGGCTTCGGTGTGGTGGTTGAGGGCGCGGGGGCTCCAGTAGTCCATGATCATCGCCAGATCGAAGTAGTTGGACTGGATGATGGGTCCGTTGCCTTCGACAAGATCAGGCGGCTTGATGCCGGCTTCGACGTGTTTGCGATGCTTGAGAATTTCGACGACGCGGTCGTTGAAGGTGATGGGTGCGATGCCCGGTGGGCCGGAGAGGCACTTCTGCAAGCCTGTCGCGACCATGTCGATCTGCCACTGATCGGTTTCGAATGGGTTGCCGGCGAGCGAGGCCGTGGCGTCGACGAACAAGATGGCGTCGTGCTTGCGGCACAGTGGACCGATATCCGCCAGCGGCTGCAACATGGTGGTGGAGGTGTCGCCCTGGCAGACGGCGACCATCTTGGGTTTGTGCTTTTTCAGCGCGGCTTCGATCTGGCCGGGATCGAACACGGTGCCCCACTCGATCTCAAGCGGGATGACTTCGGCGCGGGCGCGCTTGGCAATCTCAGTTTTGAGATGACCAAAGCGGCCAAAGATCGGCACCAGCACTTTGTCGCCGGGCTGGATGACGGAGTGCATGCAGGCTTCCAGGCCGCCGCGGGCGGTGCCATCGACCAGCATCGTCTGTTCGTTCTTGGTGCGGAAGACGTGGCGGTAGAGCGCCATGACCTGGGTCATGTAGCGGCGGAATTCAGGATCGAATTGCCCTTGGATAGGCACCGACATGGCGCGGAGGACGCGCGGGTAGAGGTCGACTGGGCCAGGACCCATCAGGAGACGGGGGGATGGCTCGAGTTCTTCGAAGAGGTCAATCTTGGCGGGCATGGGCGCATCAGTTCCTTGCTAGGGGTTCCGCGTCATAAGGCGGGGACGATACGAGGGCAACAGTCGGCACGCGGTGGCTGGATACCGGCGTGCGGATACCTCTTTTGGACAGGGACTTACCGGTTGCAGTTGAGACAGCGACGCTGGACAAGTTGCACGTCGAACACTTAGCATCAGAGTTGATGAAACGCTGACGATGGTCCCTGCGGATCATAGGCCGGCCTATCAAGGGATACTGTCCATGCGCTACGCCCAACCCGATAGAGACCACGGCACAGACGGCGACCGTGATCATGGCAGCGGTGCCGGATCAGGCAAGGTTTCTAACCTCGTGTTCTTCGGCGACAGCCTATCGGACAACGGCAATCTGTTTGCGGCGACTGGTGGTGCCATCCCGGCGTCGCCGTGGTGGGCTGGGCGGTTCTCGAACGGGCCGACATTTGCTGAGCAGTTGCCCGGACAATTGGGCGTTTCGGCCGGGCATGTGCAGAATTATGCTTATGGCGGTGCGCGGTCGGTGACGGGCAACCCGATCCCGATTGATCTCGACTTCCAGGTGCAGGCGTTTGTGGCGAGCCTGAATGGCAAAGCTGCGCCGAAGGGCACGGAGGCTGTATTGTATGTCGGCAACAACGACTATCTGAACTACACGCCGACGGCTACGAACCCACCGGCCGCTGAGATTGCCAGTGTGGTTGGCAATATTCAGAAATCGATCCTGACATTGACGGCGAATGGCGTTGAAAAAATCGTGCTGTTCACGCTGCCGCATTTCTCCATCACGCCGGCCGGACAGGCGCTGGCGGCGTCGGGGCCGGAGGGCGCCGTGCGGGTTGCTGGCGCAGATGCCATCATCGACTTCAACAACGGTGCCCTGAAGCAACTCGTTGCGGCAGACAAGGCGGCGGGGCTCGATATCAAGCTGGTGGACGCGAGCGTATTCGGCGACGCCGTGGCGGCAGATGGCCATGCGTTTGGCTTCAAGGAATTGTCGGTCCCGATTTTCTTTGGAGACCAGAATACGCTGACGGGCATCACGTCGGTTTATGCGCCAAACGAGATCGCGTTCACCAACGATATCCACCCGACGTACGCCGCACATGGTGTGCAAGCGGCTTTTGCGTCAGCGACGTTGAAGGCCGACCATGTCGCGCTTTATTCGGCGGCGGGTAACACGTCCTATGGGACCGGTGGAGCGGACTTCATTTTTGCGGTGCAAGGCAACAACGCATTCTTTGGTGGTGCTGGCGCTGACATTATTTATTCCGGCAATGGCGGCAGCACGGCCCATGGCGGCAATGGCAACGATCTGGTGTTTGCGGGCGGCACCAATAATTTCCTCTATGGCGACAACGGCACTGATCTGCTGGCGGTGAACGCGTCGTCGGGCTTGAATGCGCTCTACGGCGGCAAAGGCGACGACATCCTGATCGCCAATCGCGCGGGCAACAACGTGCTCGATGGCGGTGCGGGCGACACGCTGTTCATTCTCAAAGAGGACGCGGGTGCCAGCTTCGGACATCAGACGATCATCGGTGGCGGCGATTCGGTGCTGCGCTTTATCATCAACGACCAGAATCCGTTGGCGGAAGCCGGCTTGATCGCGGAGTTCCAGAAGGTGGCAGCGGCGTTCAAGGCCTCGCTGTGCAGCAATCACGCCGGGACGTTCTCGGTCGATGGTTTGGATGTCTACAGGATCAGCGGCGTGCAACTGCAAATCGACAGCGTGAGCACGAACCCAGCGACGCCCTATCAGATCGATCACACCCTTGTGCAGTCGATCGGCGAAGGACCGGAACTGAACGCGGCTGGGAATGCACTGCTGGCGCAGGCCGGGCTGTGGGGCCTTCTGACGGTGTAGCTTGTCACTGTACCGGACCACGGTTGCTGCGAGACGTGGTGCGTGGGGAGCGGATGCGTACCCCTTTGGAGGTAGCAGGACGTGCGATTTCTCCTTGCACGGTGATAGGGGCCGGAGAATCCCGCGAATGCCCTCCGTCTTTTTCGGTGGCTGTTTGGTGGCCGCTAGTCGGCTAGGCAAGATGGTGAGGTCGTCTGCGAGAATAGTGGGTTGCCACCCGGCGAGAGCAACCGGGTCTGCAGTTCAGACAACTGCGGGTCATAGGACGGCAGCTGTTGATCTGCCGACAAAAAAAGGCGCTGAAGATCGGACATCAGCGATGAACCTGATCGTTATCAAACCCGGTGTTACGTGCGTTGTCCGGTTATGTGCGGACCCAACGGCCACTGCTGCGCAGGTGCCCGGCCGGTTCGCCCCAGGAAATATTACGATGCTTTGAAACTGCAACTACGCCTGCGCATGGAACTGCGGAATTTTGGTGGAGTGAAAGAGATGGAAACAAAAGTTACACGGAAGGCCGGCCTTGGTTCGCGTGTTCGGATTGTCCCGGCACCGGGCTCGTTCCGGCGCCCGGCGCAGAAGCCGGCGGGCATTCCGGTGATCGGCCGGTTCGCGATGATTATCACAGCAGTGATTATGCTGTTCCTTGCCGGCCGCGTTGAGACCAACGCGACCCAGTACAGCGCCGACTACAAGCTCGGTGCTATGGATCAGGTGCGGCTGAAGGTGTTTGAGTGGCGCGCAGCGAAGGACGAAGTGTTCGAGTGGGCGGCGCTTAATGCCGAGTATTCGATTGGACCCTCTGGCCGCGTTTCACTGCCGCTGATTGGTGAAGTTGCGGCGGCAGGCCTTTCGGTCAACGAGTTGGCAAAGTCGATCGGTCAGCGTCTGCAGGCGCGGATGGGTCTGACGGAAGCGCCGGATATCGCGGTGGAAGTCTCTAAGTTCCGTCCGTTTTATCTGGTTGGCGCGGTGGACAAGCCGGGTGAGTATGCCTACCGCCCCGGCATGACCGTGCTGCAGGCGATTGCGGTCGCGGGCGGCGTGTCACGGACCGGTGACAATGGTGGACGCATCGAGCGCGAAGTCATTCAAGCGCGCGGTGACATCATCATGTACGGCCACGAGTTCAACGCCTTGCTGGCGCGCCGTGCACGGCTCGATGCCGAGGTGAAGGGAAAGGATCAACTTCTGTTCCCGGCGGCTTTGACGCAGAAGACCGATGGCAACGAAGCCGTTGGAACACTGGTGACGCAGGAAGAAAACATCTTCCGGGCCCGCCGCGAGCTGTTCGACAACCAGATCGCAACGCTGGAGCAGCTGACACGCAACCTGCAGGGTCAGAGCAAGTCGCTCGAAGACCAGATCAAGACGCATGACCAGCAGACTGCGCTGTTCCGCCAAGAGCTGGATAGCGTCGTTGCTTTGGTCAAGAAGGGCTACTCGACACAGCCTCGCAAGCTGGCTCTTGAGCGCACCGTTGTCCAGTCGCAAGGCGACCGCCTGCGGCTGCAGGACGGACTGCTCAGGGTCAATGGTGAGTTGAGCCGCACGAACATTGCGCTGCTCGATCTGCATAGCAAGCGGGTGACGGAAGCGACCGCTGATCTGCGGGACGTGCAAGGTAAGCTTGAGGCCATCGCACATCGTTCTGACACGGCCGAGCGGCTGTTGTATGAATCGGAAACGGTGGCGCCGATGCTCATTGCCGAGCGCAGCCGTGGTGGCCGTCGCGAGCCGATCTTCCGCATCGTGCGGACGTCGGGTGCCGAGATCAACGCCACTGAAATGACCCAGATCGAACCGGGCGACACCATCAAGGTCGAGTTGCCGCGTGCCGAACTGGGCGGCCTTAAGCAGATCCCGATCAGCTATAGTGGTGAAGGTTCGCCCTCGCCGCTGCGGCTTAACCCGGCAATCGAGACCGTGCGGCCAGAGAACGTGAAACGGCCGACGGGCCGTCGCGAGACGCCTATCCGGTCGCTGGTGCCAAGCTCGGCCCAGATCCGCTAGGGTCGTTCCGCTTTTGATGGAATCGAGCAACGACCCAAACTCGTTGTTTGGTCGTGCTTCTTTCGGGAAAACCGCTGCACACCCACGGATCAAGTCCGAGGGCATGCTTTTCCCGGAAGCACTCTAACGAACGATTGAGTTGGATTGGTCCTGCTGGATTGATCGTGAGGCCGCCGGGGCAACTCGGCGGCCTCTTTCGTTGTGTGTGGCGCGGTGCGATGCGTGCGAAGTCGAGCTTTCGCGCCTTGCTGTTTTGGCCGCACGCTTTTCACACGCCTTCGAAGTCGATCCAGTTAGAGAGCTGCATGCCGCCGTCGACAGGGATGGTGGCACCGGTGACGTAGGGCATCATCTCGTTGGAGAGGATGGCGAGTGCCGTGCGTGCCATGTCGTCGGGCGTACCGGTGCGGCCGAGTGGTATTTTCTCCGCCATAGCACCGGTCATGCTCGCCGCGCCGCCGCCGGGGACTGCGCCGGGAGCCAGGGCGTTGACGCGGACGCCATCGGGGCCGAAGGCGCGGGCAAGCTCCATCATGACCATGCGCATGCCGCCCTTGCTGGCGGAGTAGTGGGCGAGGTTGCGCGGACTCTCAGCGTGCAGCGACGTCAGGTACAAAAGCCGGCCGGGGATTTTGCCTTTCACCATGCCAAGGGCGATTTCTCGGCCGAGGAAGAAACCGGCGCGGGTGTTGGTCGTCGCCATGGCGTCCCAGGTCGCTTCAGAGACGGTACGAACGCCGTCGCGTTCGTGGCGCGGGGGCGAGGCGGAATGCACGAACATGTGCAGCGGCAGG
>JANNEU010000216.1:0-4184 GCA_031379035.1 Hyphomicrobiaceae bacterium
GCGTCGGTAAGTTCGGCGGGGCGACCGTCGAACACAACCCGGCCTTGGGCCATGCCGATCAAGCGGCCGCCGTAGGCGCGCGCCGTATCCAGCGAATGCAGATTGCAGATCACGGTAATTCCGAATTGCTTGTTGGTGCGCTGCAGTGCGTCCATAACGATCTTCGTGTTGCGCGGATCAAGCGACGCAATAGGTTCGTCGGCGAGCACGAGCTTAGGTTCCTGCACCAGCGACCGCGCAATCGCGACACGTTGTTGCTGACCGCCGGACAGCGTATCCGCGCGTTGGGCGGCCAAATTTCCGATGTCGAGTTGTTCAAGCGCCGCATGCGCCATGGCGCGGTCCTCGCGAGACCAAAAGCGAGCGAGGGAACGAGCCGCTGAAGTGTGATTCAGGCGGCCAAGAAGCACATTCGTGAGGACGTCTAGGCGTCCAACCAGATTGAACTGCTGGAAAATCATCGCATTGGTCTGCCGCCAATCACGAAGCGCCTGCCCCTTGAGCTTGGTGACATCGACGCCGTCAGAGTGGATGCGTCCAGACGTGGGGCTTGCAAGCCGGTTGATCATCCGCAGCAACGTCGATTTGCCCGCGCCCGAACGCCCAATGACAGCGACAAACTCACCGGACGAGATATTCAGGGAGACGTTGTCGACAGCCGACTTGCCTCCAAATTTCTTGGTCAACGCGTCCAGACACAGCATGGAAACACCCGCTTCTTGTTGAAGCCGGTTGGTACGCCGAGCACATTACGGCCGTGTGACAGGCGAAACCGGGGTGTGGACAACGCCATTTCCCATCACGAAGCGATGCGCGATTTTGAAGCGCGCCGCCGGTGCCGCCTGCGTGAAAATGCAGAGATCTCTTATGGTCAAAGGCTCGTCTCGCAAGGAGTACAGCGCCGTCAGAATTGACAATGTCTCGTCGCGCTCGCTGTCAGGGATCGGGCCCGTCAATGTCATGTGGAAGCGGAACTCATTCAGCACATAGGGATAGCCCCAACGATCGAGATACAGAAATTGTCGCTGCGTGAGCCTCTCCGGCCAGCGACGGTGCCGATCAGCTTCGGATAGCGGAGCGCGCAAAGGGTCGAGGGCGCACACGATCTGAGCGGCAAGCTGGTTCAACTCCGCAGGCGTCGCCACCGGCACCAGCGCGATGAAATCGCCGATTGCGGTAACGCGCAGGGGACCGATGTTGATAGGCTCAAGCGACATCGCGAGTGTCGCAACCGCGTCAATCAGCCGTTCCTCAACACCCCCGGCCCTCAACGCAAACGGCGGCCTTAAAGTTGCGTGAAAGCCGTAGTGTGCGGCCGGCGAGACAGTCGCGCGCCAGTTTGGATACCGCATCGCTAGCCGAGGTAGTAGCTCGAGCTCTGTACCAAGAGCGGCGTCCCACCCCAAGACGCCACGTCCAAACGACCATAGGGGAGCGTCAGCGGGCGGCGCGAAGTAAACGGCGTATCTGGGAAACCTGCTATCCATGCCATGAGTCTCGTTCGAGGATGTTTCAACGCTGTGACAGCGCCCCTCTATCGACAGATTGCAAGTTAACCGGCGAACCGGTCGTTGCCATAGCCAATTGGGAACGTTGGGGACACGCAGCGGCGGCACCACGACGCCGGTAGCATGGCGCAGCACGATGATCAGCTTTGCGTCGAATTTTCGCGCTGCTGTCACGAATCAGCGGCACTCTATGTCATGTCCTCAAATCGAATCCTTTTGAGATCCTCGGCACCTGAACCATCTCGACGCACCGTCGTGACAGGAGCGCTGGCCACCGCTGCACATGCGCTGTCCAGCTTACCCTCTGGCGATGAGCGCGCGCTCACCGGTGTCGTCTTCCATGATCGAACGTCGGCAGGTGTCCGCCAACCCGGTGATGCCGGATTAGCTGGTGTGCTTGTTTCCAACGGTGTCGACGTCGCGGTGACGAATGTTGACGGCAATTGGCGCCTGCCAGCGCGCCTTGGCGAGCATGTGTTTGTGGTGAAGCCGACAGACTGGTCGCTGCCGTGCGGTGCCAATGGCCTACCAGCGATGTCCCGTATCGTAGACGAGTCGTCGTCGGCGCAGAGCATCAACTTCGGCCTCTTAAAGACAATCGAACCGCGCGCTTTCGACGTCGCACTTCTTGCCGACACGCAGCCACAGACCCACCTGGAAATGGGCTACCTGCGTGATAGCGTGCTTCCCGCGGTAATCGACTGCCAAGCAGCCTTTGTCATCAATCATGGAGATATCGTTTTTGATCGTCCCGATCTCCACGGCCGGTATTTGGACCTTGTTGCCGGGACGGGATTGCACTGGCATCACTGCCCCGGCAACCACGACATGAACGCGGGCGGGCCCAGCAGCTGCTTCGATACGTGGAAGAAGACGTTTGGTCCTTGCCACTACGCCCTTCAATACGGCGGGGCGACCTTCATCCTCCTGAACAATGTGGAGCGGCTCGCCGCGGGTCAGCACACAAGCGATGGTTATGACTATCGTGGCGCCCTCGGCCGCGACCAATTGCTTTTCGTGGACCGTATCCTACGCCACGTCCCAAAGGAGCAACTTGTCGTTCTTTCAATGCACATTCCGCTTGTCGGATTCGAAGACCCATCAGAACCCGCTGGCATAACGGCGGATCGAAAGGAGCTGCTCTCCCTGCTTTCTGGGCGGCCGAACACTTTGAGCCTGGCAGGGCATACCCATACTACCGAGCACCACTACTTAGGCCACGAAGAGGGCTTTCTGGGGCCAGGCACGCATCACCACCATGTTTTAACGGCCGCCTGTGGCAGCTGGTGGAGTGGCCCGTTCGATGCGGCGGGGAAGCCTCTGGCTCTCAGCCGCGATGGTACGCCGATGGGCTTTCACATGCTCGAGGTGAGCAGGTCCAGCTATCGAACAAGATTTGTCCCGGTTGGGGGGGCTGCGCACGAGCAGGTTCGTCTTGCTTTGGAAAGCACGGACAGAGCGCCGGGTGAGACAGTCAGCCGCCGGACACCGCTTTCCGGCTCTCTCCAGTCGCAGGAGTGCATCGATGCATTTATCGTTGCAAATGTCTTTGATGGTGGGCCACGAACATCCGTGACCTGCCGGCTGACCGGCCGAACGCGCGACGTATTGCATGTGTCGCATCGCCTCGCGCTACAGCGTGAAAGACTGTCTGACGTTACCGTGTCCGAAATCTATACCCGGCACAGAAGCCAAATGAAGCCGTGGGTCGAACCCGCTGTGTGCTCCCATCTGTGGCGCGCAAAACTGCCGGCGCTGCAACCAGGAACCTATGCCGCCCGTGTCGAGGTAGTCGACGAATATAGCCGGATACTAACCGCGAGCTTGATGCTCGATGTCGCTGCCTCGTGAACCTGATTTGTCGGTCGCCAAAACTCTACTCTGACGTACGTTGCAGGGTCGCCTGGAACTTCGGACACACTTAGATTCGGATACAACACCAATGATGCGGCACAACACTGTCGTCTAGGAAGATGAACCATTATCAATACTTTTAAGGTACAACTTGGAGGCACACGGCTTCATGGTGACGTGCTTGCGGGACGGCACGGTCGCGCTACAGGCATTCGCCAACCCACCCATTCCCGACCTCGTGCTGCTCGACTGGAATTTGCCGGGGGTTTGCGGCGCGGAAATACTACGACGTCTGCGGCGCAATGATGCGACCCGCAACATACCCGTGGTCATGCTGACGTGCCATGCCGAACGCGCGAACCACGACCACGCCATGGCACTCGGCGCCTCCGAATTTTTTGGGAAGCAGGTGGCACTGAGCACCCTGATGACCTGCGTCCTGGCACTGGCAGCAGCCGTGGTGCCGCCTCCGGCCCAGCAGCATCACGAAATATAAAAAATCGCACTGTCGTCGTGGCGCGGCCGAGCCGGCACCACTTGCCGCTCGTTACCCGTTTACCAGGCCAGAACGTTTGCGATGAGCGCGCGCAACATAGGACACGCTGAAGCGCCGAATTTGCGGAAAGTGTCACACGTTTGCAAAAAGACTCTGCACAAGACCGTGAGTATGACCAGACACGAACGCATTGATCACACACCCTTTGAGACGCAACGCCGCTATCGCGCGTTGTTCATCTCAGACGTGCATCTCGGGACGCGCACTGCACAGGCAGAGGCGCTGCTGGATTTCCTGCGTCACAACGATGCCGACACGATCTATCT
>JANNEU010000297.1:0-3064 GCA_031379035.1 Hyphomicrobiaceae bacterium
GTCCGCGGCGGGCTAGCGCTCGTCAATATTGTTGCGTCGACTTTCTTCGCGGGTATCTCGGGATCGTCGGTCGCTGATACGTCATCGATTGGGTCCGTGCTGATCCCGCAGATGGTCAAGGAGGGTTACCCTCGGCTGTTCGCCGTGAACGTGACGATTTCTGGCTCTTTGCAGGCCATTCTCATTCCGCCGAGCCACAACATGGTCATCTACTCCATGGCGGCCGGTGGTGGTATCTCCGTCGCGAGCCTGTTCCTTGGCGGCGTCTTGCCCGGCCTGCTGCTGGGCCTCGCTCTGGCCATCTACGTACTGGTTGTGTCTCATCGTGAGGGCTACCCGAAGGGCAAGCCGATTGCCTTCCGCGACGCCGTCAAGATCACCATCGAGGCCATGTGGGGTCTTGGGACGATGATCATCATTCTGGGTGGCATTCTCACGGGCGTGTTTACCGCCACAGAGTCCGCAGCCGTTGCCTGCCTCTACTCGTTCCTGGTGACGATGCTGGTCTACAAAGACTACAAGTGGAGCGATCTGCCGCTGCTGTTGCATCGCGTCGTAAAGACCGTCGCGATGGTCATGATCCTGATCGCGTTTGCGTCGTCGTTTGGCTATATCGTGGCGCTGATGCAAGTGCCGGCCAAGGTCACGGCATTCTTTCTCACGCTGTCCGACAACAAGTACGTCATCTTGATGATGATCAACATCATGTTGCTCATCCTCGGCTGCCTGATGGATATGGCGCCACTGATCCTCATCTGCACCCCTATCCTCTTGCCGATCATTACCAAACTGGGCGTCGATCCCGTCCACTTCGGGATTATCATGATCGTCAATCTGGGGATCGGCTTGCTGACGCCACCGGTTGGGTCTGTGCTGTTTGTGGGCTGCGCCATCGGCAAGGTCACGATTGAAGAGGTGACCCGATCGATTTGGCCTTTCTATATCGTGATGTTTGTCGTGCTCATGCTTGTCACCTACATTCCCGGCATTACATTGTGGCTTCCGGGCTTGGCGCGCTAGTCAGCGCCGAGCGCTTGTGCCAATCACGGGTATCGCAGTGTTGCAACCCGAGCCCGCTGATGCCCCACAAGCCTGCCTCGTCCGCGCTTGCGCGCTTTACAGTGCTCGATCTGACGCGCGTGCGCTCTGGGCCGACGTGTGTGCGGCAGTTGGCGGATTGGGGGGCGAATGTCATCAAGATCGAGATGCCGGAGAAGCTCGATACGGGCGATGCGATGGGTGGTCCACGGCATGGCTCGGATTTCCAGAACTTGCATCGCAACAAGCGCGCACTCACGCTGGATCTGAAATCGCCTGATGGCGTGGCCGTCTTTAAACGGCTTGCCGCTAAGGCCGATGTTGTCGTCGAAAACTTCCGGCCGGATGTGATGGGCCGCCTCGGGCTTGGCTATTCAGCGCTCAAGACGATTAATCCGCGACTCGTCTATGCGTCCATCTCCGGCTTTGGCCCTGATGGTCCGTATCGCGACCGGCCTGGGTTTGATCAGATCGCGCAGGGGATGGGCGGGTTGATGTCGATCACCGGCGAACCCGGCCGCGGCCCGATGCGCGTCGGTATCCCCATTGCCGACCTTTCAGCCGGGCTGTTCTGCGCGATGGGCATCATGGTTGCGCTGCTGGAGCGCGAGCAGTCGGGCAAGGGACAGCAGGTCGACACCTCGTTGCTGGCAGCACAAATCTTCATGCTCGACTTCCAGGGTGCCCGCTGGATCAACGAGGGCGACGTGCCAAAGCAGGCGGGCAACAATCATCCGACCAGCATTCCGACCGGCGTCTTTAAAACCAAGGATGGGCACATCAACATTGCAGCGTCAGGCCAGGCCATGTGGGAGCGCTTGTGCCATGCGATTGGCGCGCCGAAGATCCTTGAGAAGGACGCCTATAAGACTTCCAAGCTTCGTTCTCAGAACCGGCACGCCTTGAATGCAGAACTGGAGGTGGCGCTGGTGAAGAAGACGAGTGCGCACTGGGTCGAGGCGCTGAATGCAGCCAGCGTTCCGGCTGGCCCCATTAATGATATGGCGCAAGTCTTCGCCGACCCACAGGTGCGCCACCTTGACCTTGTCGACGCCATCGACAGCAAGGACAACCGCGGCGTGGTCAAAGTGGTTCGCCAGCCGGTCCGCCTGTCCAGGACGCCCAGCAAGACCGTCACCGCCCCGCCTGAGAGGGGCCAGCACTCGGCGGCGGTTCTCAAGGAATTCGGATTTACGGCTGAAGAGATAAAATTGCTCCGCACCAACGGTATTCTGTAAAGTTGAGGGACATTTGCAAGCTGGGCAGCAATGTGTTGCGGGAAGAGCGCAGTCCGGATGAAACTTGCCTTCTGGCATTTGTCCGCCCGCGGAGCGCTTGCCCAGCTTTTTGCCCCGTGCCACGGTTTTATGACGGGTCCCACCGATAGTGCTTGGGGCTGACAATTCGTTGTTGCGTAGCAGGTCATTGTGAGCGGGAACAAAGACATCGCGGCGTTTGCTACAGATAGCGCCCACGCGCGTGCGGGCGCTCTGTCTGCGCAGATGTCCCATGACGATGCCTCGGTCATGATTGGCTCGGCGGAGCGAGCCCTTGCTGATCTCCGCAACGGATTGAACGATCCAGCCGGACATTTGCCGCCTCGACGCGCGGTAACCGTTGTTGCGTCCGTGCCTGTTCAGCGCACGTCTGGGTCAGCTATTCGGTGGTTCGGTGCCGGCGTCATCCTGGCGTGCGCCGTCGGTCTTGGTGCCATCGTTACCTGGCCGGCCGGTAACGGGTCTGCCAACAGCCAGACAACGACGGCGATTATCGATGCCGCATCAGCGGCGATGCCCATCGACAGCACCGATACGCTGCCGCGCCCAAGCAGCACCGACGTTGTCAGCCGCATCTATGCGGCGGAGTTCGGCCGCACCGATGCCGCCAATGTCCGTTGTTTGGCTGAGGCCGTCTACTACGAAGCCCGTGGTGAACCCTACATCGGCCAAGTTGCTGTCGCGCAGGTCGTGCTCAACCGTGCCCGCTCCGGCAAATGGCCGCACGGTCTCTGCGCCGTCATCAGTCA
>JANNEU010000303.1:0-3968 GCA_031379035.1 Hyphomicrobiaceae bacterium
GATGCGATACCCGGCCGTCTTGTGCGCGAGCACGTTGGTGCGCAGCCAGCGGGCAAAGCCTTCGTCGGCAGCGCGGCGTGCGGTGACGGCCTTGTCGTCATTCGTGCGCGCAGGGAGCGCTTTCGGCGCAAAGTACGCGGCAATGCGGGCATACTCTTCGGCTGGCAAATCGATCGATGGCTTTTCGATCTTGGCCCACTCGGCGTTCACCTGGCGGCGGAACTCGTCGATGCCGAGGGCATTGACGAGGATTTTGATACGCGCCTTGTAGAGGTTGTCGCGGCGGCCGTGCAGATTGTAGACGCGCATGGCGGCTTCGAGATAGCTCAGCAGATGTTCGCGCGGCAGGAAGTCGTTCAGTGGCAGCGCGACGTAGGGCGTGCGGCCCTGGCCACCGCCGGCGTAGATGGCGAAGCCGGTCTGCCCGGCGTTTGGCCCACGGCCCTTCACAATACGGATGCCGATGTCGTGGAAGGCGATAGCCGCGCGATCTTCTGCAGCACCCGTGATGGCGATTTTGAACTTGCGTGGCAGGAACAGGAATTCCGGGTGGATGGTCGACCACTGGCGGATCACTTCGGCCCAGACGCGCGGGTCTTCGATCTCGTCGGGGGCGACCCCGGCATAGGGGTCACTCGTAGTATTGCGGATGCAGTTGCCGCTGGTCTGGATGGCGTGCATTTCCACTTCGGCGAGCGCTGCCAGCATATCCGGCGCGTCGTCAAGCTTGGTCCAGTTGAGCTGGATGTTCTGCCGTGTGGTGAAGTGGCCGAGGCCCTTGTCCCACTTGCGCGCAATATAGGCGAGCTGGCGCATCTGCCGTGCTGAGAGTACGCCATAGGGAATGGCGATGCGCAGCATGTAGGCGTGCAGTTGGAGGTAAAGCCCGTTCTGCAAGCGTAGCGGCTTGAACTGATCTTCGGTCAGGTCGCCGGCGAGGCGGCGCTGCACCTGATCGCGGAACTGTGCGGTGCGTGAGGCGACAAAGGCGTGGTCGAATTCATCGTAGCGGTACATGAGCGGGATGTTCCTAGACTGCAGACCGACGCTTTAGACCGATGGGCCGCGGGCGGCGCGGATGCGTTCTTTGACGGATGTGGGCAGCGGCGTGCCGGTGGTCAGATCGACATCCATTTCATAGACGCCGACGACATGTTGCGCTGCGACGGCGCGGGTGCCGATGGCGACAAGGGCTTCCAGCTGTGCGGTGTCGAGTGCGACGCGTGCGCCCGCGAGCTCTTCCACCCACGCGCCGTTCGCCGCCAGATAAACGACATCGCCAGCGCGCAACCGGTTGGCAGTCAGCACCTGCGGGGCGAAAGTTTTAGACATGGGCGAGATCCTTGGCGGTGCGTGTGTGCGCCTCGGCGGCGATGTGGGTGACGGCACCCGCGGGATCGAGGCTGGCGATTTCGCCGACGATCAGTACGGCGGCCTGCTTGAGACCGAGGCGTTCGGGCGAGGCGGCGAGTACGTCGAGGGTGGTTGCGACGCGGCGTTCGGAAGCATGGCTTGCCTGTTCGACGGCGATGACAGGTGTCGCGGGTGACCAGCCAGCATCGAGCAGCATGGTGGCGAGTGCGCCGGATGTTGAAACCGCCATGTAGACGGCTAGCGTTGCGCGGGCGTTGGCGAGCGCGCGGAAGTCGACTTGATCGAACTCGGCAGTGCCGTCGCCGGCGCGGTGGCCAGAGAGGAAAGTGACCGAACGCGCCAGATCGCGATGGGTCAGCGGGATCTGCAGTGAGGCGGAAGCAGCCATCGCAGCGGTGATGCCGGGGATGACCTGAACGGCGATGCCGGAGGCGCGCAGGATGTCAATTTCCTCAGCCCCGCGTCCGAACATGAAGGGATCGCCTCCCTTGAGCCGGACGACCGTTTTGCCCTGCCGCGCATAGTGGACGATCAGCTCGTTGATTTCGGCCTGTGTGCGCGAATGACGGCCCTTGGCCTTGCCGACGGAGACGATCTCGGCCTCGCGGCGCGCATGGGCGAGGACTGCGGGGCTGGCGAGATAGTCGTGCAGGATGACGTCTGCATCTTTCAGCGCGCGCACGGCCTTCAGTGTGAGCAGATCGGGGTCGCCGGGGCCGGCGCCGACCAGCAGCACGCGGCCGAGTTTGCGGGTGGTCACTTCAACGCCGTCAAGCTCGTGTTCGATCAGTTTGCGGCCAGTGGCTTCGTCGCCATCGAGGATGGCTTGTGCGGGGGCACCCCCGAAGATGGTCTCCCAGAAGGCGCGGCGGCGTGCACCTTGTGGCAGCTTGGTGCTGATGGCCTCACGGTACTCGCGCGCCATGTCGGCAAGGCGCCCGAGGCGTGGATGCAACGCTTGCTCCAGCTGGGCACGGATGCGGGTGGCGAGCACGGGGGCCGCGCCGTCTGTACCGATGGCGATGGTAACGGTGCCGCGGTCAACGATAGCACCAAGCGCGAAAGTGGACAGCAACGGCCGGTCCGGCACGTTGGCTGGCACACCAAGCGCGCGGGCGAGGGTGGACACGCGAGTGTCTTCGGTATCGTCGCCCGTGGCGGAGATGACGAGGATGCGGCCGCGGATATCGGCTTCAGTGGGGGCGTACGTCAGGTGCTCGATCTGTCCGGCGGCGACGAGCGGCGCGAAGGCGTCGTCTAATGCTACGGCGGTGACCGTGACGACTTGTGCGCGGCTCAGCAGCAGGCGCGCCTTGGCAGCGGCCAGTGCGGTGCCGCCGTTGATCAACGGCCGGGCGGTTTCGAAGTCGAGGAAGATCGGGAAGCCACGCATGGTACTACTCCGCCGCGTTGAGGTAGCGGGGATGGAGGCTGTCAGGCTGCAGCTCCAACACGAGGCCATCGAGGTCGCCGGTGAAGCGGATCTGGCAGGCGAGCCGCGAGCGGTCATCGGCCGACGGGATCTCGTCGAGCTTGTCCTGTTCGTCGTCGTTGGCGGCGGGCAGGCGGGCGGCCCAGTCAGCGGGCACGCGACAGTGGCAGGTGGCACAGACGCCGGCACCGCTGCATTCGGCCTTGATGGGCACGCCGGCGGCGCGGATCAGTTCCATGGCATTGAAGCCGGGGGCCGCATCGATCTTGTGCGCCGAGCCATCCGCCAGCCGGACCTCGAGGCCGAGCAGCGGCAGCGCGGCATCGTCAGTGCCGGCAACGTCGGTATCGGTATTGGCGGCGAGGGTGAGCATGGGTGGCGCATGGTCCGATCAGGGAGCGTGGCGCACTGTACTAGAATTTTATTCTCAATTGGAGGGGTAAAAGTTAATAAAAATAGGATGCCATTCCTTAATTAAGGGCGAAAGTCTGCCGCTGGCAGCTCTTGCCCCGAAGGGCGTGGGTTGCGTGGGCGCGCGCTGTAACGGAAATATTTACCCGTCGCGCCGGGTCCGAAGGCATCGCCGCCGCCCCATGGCCATCGACGCTGCACTTCGCCTTGACGGCCCCCGGTACAACCCCTCATAAGCAGCGCATGACCCGCCATTTCGCTCCTTCTGTGCCCTGTTGTGGCGCTTCGACCGAGATTATTCCCAGCTGAACCCTAGCTGGCGCGCGCGTTCCCCTGTCTTTTGCTTGGACACGCCCCGCCAGCCGGCGACGGGACCTTAGAGCCTGTTTGTCCGCCCCCCTACGTCCGCCTGAAGGCCCGCACCGATGACTGTCTCTCTTTCGCTCTTCAACACGCTGACGCGCCAGAAAGCGCCGTTCCAGCCCATCGATGCTCAAAACGTGCGCATGTATGTGTGCGGCCCCACGGTCTATGATCTTGCCCACATCGGCAATGCGCGACCGATCATTGTGTTCGACGTGCTGTTCCGCCTGCTGCGGCATGTCTATGGCGCGACGGCTGTTACCTATGCGCGCAACATCACCGATGTTGACGACAAGATCAACGCGCGCGCCGCCGAGCGCTATCCGGATATGGTCCCGGTGGCTGCCATCCGCAAGCTGACGGAAGAGACAACCGCGCAGTTCCACAA